>JAGVNY010000237.1 GCA_020053015.1 Candidatus Zixiibacteriota bacterium
CAGAACGTGAAATACATGCGGAAGAAACACGAGAAACCTAAGCCGAGAACGGGCGAATGAATGCGGGCGCTCGACGGGAAATACAAGGGAGAAGAGTATCAGCTGGGGGAAGAATAGCTCCCACGCCAATGAAAGTCCTATTATCGCCGACTCTGAAGGCGAGGAACCGCTTCCCACATTGAAGAAGCTGCCTATCGCGGAGAAGAGCGGCCCCAACCCGACGAGAATCAGCATTATTCCCGTGACGCGATTCAGCTTCCGCCGCGGATTGTCCCGCAGAACCACAGCGCCCACAAACAGCAGCAGGACGGCGCTGATGAAAAAGATGACCGATGCAACAAGCTGGTAACTCATCACCGGGAATCTACTGGCTTTCGATCGACCCAGCGACAGACTTGATTAGAGTCGCCCTGGTACCCCACCCGGGCTCTCTGCCAAACTCAAGGCTGTCGACGAGGGATTTCGAGATGAAGATCCCCCGGCCAACCTCCTTGAGAAGATTCTCCGGCGCGAGGGGACTGGGTACGGAGAACGGATCAAATCCATCGCCCTGATCGATTATGTCCACCTGGACCCTATCCCCATCGACGAGGAGTCGGATCAACACTTTCTTAGTCGCGTTGCCTCTATTGCCGTGAAGTATCGCATTGTTGATTAATTCTGTTGCGGAGATAGCAATATCAGCGATGACACCCTTGTCCAGTCCGATTGACTCAAGACTCGACTCTATGAAATCATCGGCTTCCGCGAGGTGAGTTTGTGAGTTGGGAATGACAAGTTCCCTTTTGAGTCTGGCCACTTTGCCCTCTGAAGCAATGGGTGAAAAAAAGGCAGGCTATCGCCCGCCAGTATCGCGAAACCGACAAATGTCAGCTCCTGGGAAATGAGTCGAGAGCTGACTGTGTGGTATCAAATGTCTCAAAAACCGTCACCAGCTTCGTAATAGTAAGCAATGACTCTATCTTCTCAGTGACGTTCGCCAATTTCAGATCACCGCCCGCGTTTCTCATAGTCGTCAGCCCTGAAATCAGTATCCCGAGGCCGGTCGAGTTCATCCAGTCCACTCCCGACAGGTCTATCACCACTCTCTTCTTGTCGTGTGCGACCAAATCATGCAGCAATTCGTGCATGGCGGTTGCGTCAGGGCCACCCATTATCTTGCCCTTGGGTTCCAGGACCACGACGCCCTGCGCTTCTCTGCTGGCCAGTTTCATTGCTCTCCTCCTCAATATCTATTCGTACGACCTGCTATATACAATGTTGCAGCCTGTGGGCTCAAAAACAAAAAGCCATTCAGAGATGAATGACTTGATCTTCGGGCCGTCGGCGCATTTAGGTCTACTTGAACAGCGCCTTAATCTTTCCCCAGGTTGTCTGTTTAACGTCCAAGGGCGTCGCTTTGACCACAAGGTCAACATTCCTCTGACCGCTTTCCGCTCGGATACTTGGCTCAGCCTTGCGCCCGTCGACGTAGACAGTGATCATATCGTCCTCGCTTCGATATCCCCTGGACTCCGGCTTGGTCGAGTCATAGCGATGAACGATAAGAGCGTAGAGACCGGCTTGTGAGACTACCGTCCGCGCCACTTCATCGGTGCCGATCACTGCGGCGAGTTCAGCGCCAACCGTAACCGGGGAACCGTCCACACGCAGAGCGCCGCGCACTTCGCAGTCGTCCTCAAGAAAAAACCCGGCGGATACCGTCGCGGTCATGACTGCTGCAGCAAGGAGTATGAAGCCAATAGCTCTTCTCATAGACAGACTACCATCTCTAATTTGATTATAGCCCGGTCAACTTGGTGTGTCAAGATTAAAAACGGTGTGCCTACGGGCGCAGACTGTCGTTGCTCAATGAAAACGACAAGTATTCCAGCTCCATTGCCATGTTCTCGTTCCGGACCTCCACGTCATCCGGCACTTTGAGATTCATCGGAGCAAAATTGAGTATTGCTTTGATGCCTGCCCTGACTATGTCATCAACTATGATCTGAGCTACGGTAGCAGGAACCGCAACGACCACGATTTCTATTTCTCCGTCCTTCAGTTCCTCAAACAACTTCTTGATGTCCGAGACCACGATTCCCTTGTGATTAGAGCCGATCTTGCGTTGATCATTGTCGAATATCTTCTTGATCTTGAAGCCCTGCTTCTGGAACTCCTTGTACGATACGAGCGCGGATCCAATGTTCCCGACCCCGACGAGGGCGACATTCCAGGTGCGGTTTATGCCCAGAATCTCCGCAATCTTGTTGCGGAGCTCGCCGACCGGGTAGCCGAGTCCTCGCGTTCCGAAAGAACCGAAGAAGGACAGGTCTTTTCGCACCTGCGCCGGTGTCAGCTTCTCGCGCTTCGCCAGTTCCTTCGAAGATATAGTCTCGTAATTCTCCCGCTCGAGTTGATTGAGTGCGCGATAGTATATGGAAAGCCGATGAATAGTCGATTCCGAGATTCGTCTCAATGATCTGGCCACCGGACCTCCTATAAGTCGTTAGGCAGACTGCAACCTGTTGTGAAAGGTTTCACAACCAGACATATTAAACCCCATGTAATACTGTGTCAAGTGAAAAAAGGGTTCAAAAAAAGAACATGGAAATCGACTGTCACGAGCAACAAACGGGTGTGCAGTTGTTTCGGGCTCTTCGCGACACCATGACCAGTGCAACTGTCGTTGCGAAAGCTCTCACACGATCCGCAAGGTCGGTATCAATTGAAGCTCAGGAGCGCTTCATCCTTGCTCTCGTAAATGTCGAAGACCTGGGCCAGCTTGGTGATCGTCACGATCTTCTCGATCTTCCGAGTCAGGCATGAGAGCTTCAGCTCCCCGTAATTGCGCCTGAAACAGTCGTGATGATGGATCAACGTGCGGATACCCGCCGAGTTGATCCAGTCACAGTTCCCGAGGTCGACAACGGCTTTGCGAAATCCCCGACCGATCGCTGCATAGAGCTTGTCGTCGAGAGACTCCGCCTCTTCGGGGCCGAGAATCCTGCCGTGGACCTGCAGCAGGACCACCCCGTTCTGGTTGGTTGAGGTTACCTTCATTGTTTCCTCCTCGCATTTAGCTCTACGAGCAGATACAGCGGCATTGGGCAAAACCCGCAGAAGGAACCGACTCGATGCTTGCAATGACTGTCTGGACGGTTTTGCCGCCAGAGGTAATATACGACGATCTTGGAGATTTCAATGCCTGTTTTTTGAACAATTCGACCGCCATTGTATGCTGGCAAGGGGCTAGATTCAAGAAGCAGCCATGGTCCAAGCGTCCGCGGAGCTACTACTGGGTCACCGCAGTGTAGCAATGTTCGTGGGATCCGCGAGATACTGAAGGTCAACGCTGTGATACTCCCAGCGAGGCTGAAGGTCCTTGTATTTGTTGATGATATTGGCAAGGAGTGCTATCAGATCGTCTCGCGAAGCTGGACCGAGCAGCGGAGTAAGTCGGTCAAAGTATGCTTTCGACCTTGCTCTCACGAAGACTTCGAACGGCCCCCTCATCCTCTCAGCATATAGAAGGGTGTAGGGCCACCAGTATTTGGCGTACAGCGTCGGGTCAACCTCTGAGAGTATATCATGGACAGATCGGATGTACAGTATGAAGTCAGCCTGCATGAGGTGCTCGAACTTCACGCCTGTCTTCTTGCATCTCTGCTCGATCAGGTCAGCCCTCAATGAAAACCTCCTGAGATTAAGCCTTTTGTTCCTTCGGTCGAGGGATTCCATTCCCCCCCTGAAGACCGTGAATCTTGCCATAGATCCCGTCGCAGAGTTGACCCCGAGAGTGGGAAGATAATAAGACTCCGTCAGAAGTCGATTGGCGAATTCGAAGCGCTTCGTCTTCACAAACAGAGCGATAGCATACAGGAAGAGCTCGTGTACAATAAACCTGAAGTTGTCCCAATCCCATGGATTCCATTGATTCACGTCTGGGGTTCGATCCGTGAACGGCAGAAGACTCTCGAATAACTTGCGGAATGACTCTGCAGTCTCTTCCGAATAGGAGTACGTGCTGGCCATGTTGCACAACTCGATGAACTGGCCTAGATAGGGGAAGAACTGATCGATATTCTTGACGACCGCATCGTCGAATTCGCCCTCATTATCTCTGATCCTGAATCGCTCAAGATTCCGAGAGAACAACTCGAAATACTCCTCAAGCGTACCTGCGGCAATCCGGCCGCCGGTTCGGACTCCTTCCAGTGCCTTTCTGAAAACTACATCTGTGCCAAGGCTGACAGCTCCCTCCTCCTTAACATAGAATGGTGCCTGCCCCAGCTCTGGCTTGACATTGAGCGGTTTGTCGTATACCCATCTTACAAGTCTCTCGAATTCCCCTGAGAACCTGTCTACATCGGTCAGATCGATGTAGATTCGTGACTTGAAATAAGTCGGAAGACAGGGGTCTCCATCCTCGTCCTTCTCAGCAACGATAGCAACGAACTTGTCTTGTTTGACCTTTTCGTACAGCTCCTTGGAAATGATCTGCGTCTCCGTTCCGACTCCCCCTTCGCGACCGTCTGCCTTTAGTGCGTACATTCGGTCAGAGATGATAGCAACTTTCTTGATTTCTCCATCAGTCACCGCTTTCTCCATGAAGACGTATTTGTCATCTCCTTCTTTCAATTCCCAGATGTCAAGGATCACATCGATACCGGATTCTCGCAACTGCGTTGCGAGGTCGAGCACCCACTTGCAGTGTGCCTCGCTTGTCCAACTGTAGGACATGAACAGCTTCGGCGCAGTCATCATTCCTCCCCAGGATAGCCTTAAGTTCGAGACTTCAAGAACCAATCTAGTGCGAGACTCGAAGAGTGCAAGTCCCTTCTAACGGGATCAATGTAGATCACCAGCGGTAGCTCTCCGCAGCCTCGTCGAACGCCTGCCTCGTCCCTTCGTCGAACAGCACGAATTCGACCCGATTGAGATGGTGTGCGTCGAAGCCTCGCACGGCCTCGACCATGATCCGTGCACAATCCTGCGCACTGAATCCGCCCACGCCAGTGCCAATTGCTGGAAATGCAATTGAGTTGAGCTTGAGGTTGTCTGCCACTTGAAGAGACTCGGTCGTTGACCGGCGGATCAGATATTCAGACGTCCGCAGGTCCTGACCCATACCTGCGGCGTGAATCACATACATCGCCTTCAGTGCACCGGCGGTGGTCGCTACCGCTTCGCCCGGTTCAATCGGCCCTTTGGCTACGGCTTCTTTCTCGATGATATCTCCGCCCTTTCGCTTGATAGCACCCGCGACTCCCGCTCCCATCCAGAGATGATTATTGGCGGCGTTCACGATCGCGTCGCACTCAGAGTCGGTGATATCGCCCTTTACGATCGTGATAGCGATTCTGTCATCAACCACACATCTCTCCTTTGCCGGACAAGTTACCATCGCAGCACTCATCAGTCAATCTTGAGATCACCCATTTGCGATGAGCTGGACATGGCAATGTCGAGCTGACCAAATGGTCGAACAGAGACTTGCATGTGCGTGATGTTTGAACAGAATCGATCTCATCTTCAGCAGCCGCAACGAGTTCCACAACGAGCGACGGATGAGTTGAGATTGTAACTTGCTCAATACTAATCACTTGCATGCAACACCAAGGAATGTATCGAGAGGTGGTTTGTATCATCGAAACGGATTAGCGGCCAACAGATTACGAGACGTTCTCTAAAGCTTCTGAGTGCAGAGCCGAAAGATAGAAAAGAACTTCAAATCAAACCGAGGGAATATCCGGGACGGTAGATGGATTCGATAAAAAGGGTTGTGTTCCATCAGGTGGAGTTCAGGACTATTTCCTCACTCCCGTCACAGGCTTAAGGAGGAGTGACATGGTAAGACGAATCAATCGTCAACGGCGTATGGCTCGCGGTCGGAAGACCACACGGACAATGCGTGCCGGCGGCACAGGCCGCACCTGGCAGCGCACCTATCAGAAACCGACAACGCAGAACCGTTACACCGGCCAGCGCAAGACATTCAGATTCAAACCGTGGACACCGCAGGAAGTCAAGACTCTGCGTCAGATGTACCGCGACATGCCGACCAAGGATGTCGCCCGCAAGCTCGGCCGCTCGATTTCATCGGTTCAGGGCAAGGCCGGTATGCTCGGTCTGCACAAGACAACAAACTACATGAAGAGAATGCGCAGCACCTGGAACTAATCCGGCTGACACGATCTTCTCAGAAGGCGGTTCACAGAGCCGCCTTTTTTGTTGATGCATCACAACTGCCGCACAATTCCCGCCTGTAAGTCGGACGTCCTATATGGGATTTCGTGCGTGGCGGACGTCCCGTCTGCCACGAAGGTCAGTTGGCGCACGAGGACGTACACCAACCACAACTTGAATTACAGTTTCGGTCCTATGGCCAGATCCCCATTAGGAGTGTGTCCGAGTTCTGACCATGCAACGTGAATTACCCGTCTTTCTTTGGTGTCAACGTTCAGTAAGGAGCCGCTTGTCTTGTCGGATCTGCCGACTCCAACGAATGCTCGCTCGCCGGTGGGAGAGAAGACAATCCGGTCACCGGGAACGGGTATTCCCGGCACCGTGCCATATCCGAAGAGCGAGATACCGTCGATGTACTGACCGTCATCGGCATCGAAAATGAAGATCGTACCGGGAGTCGGCCAATCCTGTAGCGGCCCTCCCGGATCGGTTACATATACCTCCTTTCCGTCAGGTCTTACCGCCACATCTCCGAAATCGCCATACATCGGGAAAGTGAACAGGATCGACTCTGTCTCGAGATCATAGCAGGCAAACATCGCGAATATCGAGCTCGGATCGCTACCAAGGTAATAGATTCGCTTCCCGTCAGGATGAACGTCCAGAAACCGAGGCCAGCTTCTGAGTCCTTCGTCTGTCCGTATCGCCCATATTCGAACGATCTCCCGACGGAGATAGTTGTAGGTGATGAAACCCATCGAATCGATTCGGTCTGTTCCCCAGAGGTACGTGGCGTAGATCAGTGTGTCCTTCTCGTACAGAACAGGAAACATTGCTTTGCCGATCGAATCTGCAAAGACACGCTCGAAGCCCGGAACACTGTAGATGTAGACCGAGTCATAGCTGAAACCGACCATGATGTCATGCTGCGACGGGAAGATAGGCGACATGCTCCTGGGAATCGTGTGCAGTAGAGCAAGGGACTGCGCATCGTAGATACGGGTGGCCGTTTCCGACGTTACGAGGCTGTCGGGGTCCCACGTGCCACTGTGCGAAACTGCGAGATACTTGCCATCAGGCGATACCGCAACATCCCCTGGCGAGATATACTCGGCATCGGGCGGTAAGCTGTCATGGGGTTCTCCCGTCTCGGTGTCGATCTGAAAGATTCCGCCGTTGTCCCCTTCCATTGCGAAGTAGACCCAGCCTTTGTAGACCGGTGTCGGCTTGTCGGTGGGACATGCCGGACAGTCGTCATCGCCACATGACACAAGCAGCGCGACAGCGACAAGAGCGGCTGAGAGCGTCAGCGCTTCGGAACTCAGCGTCTTCGACCACAGAATTACTTTTCTCACATTCATAATCCTCCTTTCATTTGGTGTAGGGGCACAACACCGTTGTGCCCTCGGCACGATCCCGCATTGCGGGATGCCGCTACGGTAGCATGGCCGTCTCGGCCATG
>JAGVNY010000232.1 GCA_020053015.1 Candidatus Zixiibacteriota bacterium
AGTTTCTTGGTAAGCTCTTCGACCCCGAACGGCTTCTGAATGAACGATGTGTTCGGCTCTTCCTTGAGCAACGCAAAGGAGTGCTCGTCGCTGTATCCGCTTGCAAACAGAATTGGCATGTCTGGCGCAATCTCCCTTATGAATCGGAGCATCTGCGATCCGCTCATTCCCGGCATCACCATGTCCAGAATAATCGCAGAGATCTTGTCGCGGTTGCTCCTCAGCAGATGAATTCCCTCTTCTCCACTTGCTGCGAGTATGGCGCTGTAGCCCGCCCTCGCAAGAACAGCCCTCGACACATTTCTCACAGGCTCTTCGTCATCAACCACCAGAATCGTGTGGGAAGGCGACTCAACAGCGGACTGTTCTTTACTCGAAATGGGAACAGAGTCAGCAATGTGGCACGGTAGGAACACTTTGACCGAGGTTCCGGCTCCGGGGTTGCTCACTACATCGATAGTCCCTTTGTGGATTCGCACGATTCCGAGAACCGCTGCGAGCCCAAGTCCACGCCCAGTGAACTTTGTGGAAAAGAACGGCTCAAAGATGCGACTCAGCGTAGCTTTGTCCATTCCGGAACCGTCGTCGTATGCTTCAAGAACAACGTACCAGCCCGGAACTACCGACTCTGCCAAGTTCAATCTGCACAGAGATGCTTCGTCAAGCTCCGCAGTGTCTGTTCGCAACACGATCTGCCCCGTCCCATCTCCGATTGCCTCTGCCGAGTTCGTGACCAGGTTGATTATGACCTGTTCGATCTGCGTCCTGTCGATTTCCACTGGCGGCAGTCCGGCAGACAGATCAAGTCTCAGAGTGTGCTTCCCCGCTGCAGATTTCAAGACGTCAGCAATTCCTGTCATGAATTCTGACAGATTCGTCGGCTCGGGAATCATCACGCCTCTACCAGCATAAGCGAGCATTTGGGATGTCAATTCAACTGCACGATGGGATGCTGTCGCGATCTCTCGCAAGCACTCGTCAAGTTCACTCTGTCCGTTGCTGCACGCAGTCGCAAGTTCTACGTTGCCGAGTATTCCCATGAGCAGATTGTTGAAGTCATGCGCTATTCCGCCAGCGAGGACTCCAAGGCTTTCGAGCTTCTGTGCATGTCGGATGCGTTCCTCAAGAATGCGCCTTTCAGTGTCCGCTTTCCTGACACTCGTTATGTCGCTTATGCTCATGCAAACGCCGATGACATCTCCCGTATCTTCGAAGACGGGTGTGTACTCTATGGTGTAAAACCGAGGCTCGGCATCCTGGCCGTCTACTTGCCGCTCCACCACCGTTCGTTCGCCCAAAACGGCTTGGTCAAAGTTGACGCGGAAGGAGCCTTTGAGGAACTGTGGAACCAGATCGAAGATCGACTCACCGATTTGCGGCTCCTTGCCAGTGACTGCGTTAATCACGTACCTTGCAAGCTCGTTTGAAGCTCGAACGACCATGTCTCTGTCCAAGAGGATTCGAGCCCGAACGGACGAGTTGAAGATCGCTTTGAATTTCAGCTCGGAATCACGAAGCTCCGTCTCCATATCCACACGATCCGTGATATCATGTGCGAATCCTTCCACACGGAGAATTCCCCCCGTGGAAGACCGATTGCCTCTGCCCTGATGCATCACCCACTTCACTCTGCCGTCCGCGGTCACGATTCGATGTTGCAGTCGGAATGCTCTGTCCTGACAGAGAGCCGCTCGAACTTCGGAGATGACGTATTCCAGATCATCCGGATGCACCGGGCCCGCGAATCTCATCATGTCGCTTTCTATGAGTTCAGCGGGACGAAGACCTGTCAGTTCATAGCATCCGTCACTGACAAACTCAATTGACGGAGTGTCTCCAAGTCGGTAGCTGTATGCTGCTCCTTGAAGGTTGCTCAGAAGCGCTGCGAGCCTTCGCTGATTCTCGGCAAGCTGAAGCTCGGCCTCCTTCCGCCCCGTTATGTCACGATTGCTACCTCGTCTGCCCGACAGATTTCCTTCGTCGTCATACACTGGCCGACAACTGTGACTTATCCATCGTGCTTCCCCCGTGCGAGTTGTGATCCGAAATTCAAACAGCTGCACATCGTCCTTGTCCGTAACTCCTTCTTGGTGCCGCTTTATTCTCACCAGGTCATCCGGATGGACGATCTTCGTCATCAGATCCGGGCATCTCATGAACTCCTCTGCGGCATAGCCGGTAATCCTCTCGCATGATGGAGAGATGTATTCCAGCCTCCCGTCGTTTCCGATCCAGTACTCCCAATCGTACGTGAAGTCGGCTACGGTTCTGAATTTCTCTTCACTGCGGCGCAGGCGTTCCTCGGTCTGAAGTCTCTCGAGAACAGACTCCATCTCGTGACCGATCAGGCTCAGGGTCTGGCGAGTGATCTGAGTGGAGATGTCGTCTCTCGATGAACCGAGATTCAGGAATCCAATGACCTTGCCGCCGATCCTGAGCGCAGTGCTGTACCCGTGCTTCAACCCGAACTCACTGTACAGACGATGACGATCCATAAATACGCCCGCTAAATCTATCGCTTCAGCCGATTCCATTACGGCTATTGCCGGAGGCGATGACAACGGGATTCGCTCAACGGCTCGGATGAACTCGTCACCGAGACCTTGGCGGCATTTCATGACCGCTATGTCATCCTCCACCATGTAGACTGCTCCGCCATCCAACTCACATATGTCAATGGCATGACCGAGAATCATCGGAAAAGCTTCCGAAAGCTTGCGGCATGAGTTGAGCGAAACCAGAAGCACCCTGAGCTTCTCGTTTATCGAGAGCATTCGCGAAAGATCCTCACGAGCATGCTTGATATCGGTAATGTCGAGTGCAAATCCCTCGATGCCGATTACCTCGCCCTTCTTTGATACTCGATTACAGGACAGAATGAGATGTCTAACCGTGCCGTCATTTCGCAAGCGGGCAGTCTCCCAACTGCGGAGCGGTTCTCCGTGGAGGATACGTTGGATAGCGGACAGAATCTCGGACCTCACTGGTTCGGCTTGACCGTCAGCGAAATGCCTCCCGAAAATTTCTCTTCGTGTTGAATAGCCATGCATGCGCAGCCATGCGTCATTCACGTAGCGGAAGAACCCGTTGGTATCTATAAAGAAATATCCTGTCTCGCTCAGATCGACGATATTCCTAAAGCGCTCCTCGCTGTCACAAAGAGCTTGTACTGCGCGCCTACTCTCAGTTACATCCCGCATGATACAGTGAGTCCGAACGAAATCACCGCCGGCATCGCGTTCTATCCGCCCGTTGAAGCTGACGGAGACAGTCGTTCCGTCACTTCTCAGCATGTCGAATTCGACATCGTTAACTCTGCCTGCTGATTTGAATTTCGGGAAATTCTCTCTGAAGTGATTTACACAGTTCGGCACGAGAAACTCCCCGAACCAGCGACCCATGACATGGGACCTTGGATAGCCCAGGATTTCGAGCCAGGCTTCGTTAACGTCGAGTATGCAGCCATTCTCATCGAGTGATTGATATCCCAATGGAAGGTCTTCGAGTGGAACCACACTTTCACCGCTTACTCGTTCCTTAGGTGCAACCCGGGTACCAACCTTCACTTCACATGACACCGGCAAACCCTCAACTCTGACTCCGTCTATTTCCTTCATCTCTCCCATACAGATATTGGTGGCCGCGTCTCTGTGTGATGACTACCTCACTCGACGTTCTTTGTCGAAACACTCCAGAAGCTTCCGTCGCCACTGTGACGAAACTCACCAGACAGCTCTGCCGCTGGCCTGTGTCTTCAGCGGAATGTTTTCTCCATGATTATCGACGAATGTTGCACAAGATTGACCCCGTTTAGCCACAGCAAGTCCAGAAACATTGTAGCGTCCGGTTCGAAATTCAGAAACACTCATCCTCCGTACTTCCTTGGCTTGCAACGAGATTCACAGCTTTGGGGTGCCGAAAACGGGCTCAGTTTTACGAGTCTGCACAGAACTGTGGGCAACTGCCGTTGTTTACCCAATCGAGCAATTTGTTTGAATTGGCAAGACTGAGGTTCTGAGCAGTGACCAAAATGCATCGAGTTACTATCGTAGGTGGCGGTTTTGGTGGTCTTCACGCGGCATTGTCTCTGAAGCAAGTGCCCGTTCAGGTAATACTGATAGATCAGCGCAACTTTCATTTGTTTCAGCCGCTGCTGTATCAGGTTGCCACCGGAGGCCTTTCTCCAGCCGACATTGCCAGTCCCCTCAGACTGGTTCTCTCAAGGCACCATAATGTCTCCGTGGTACTTGGCGAGGTCGTCGGGATTGATCCCGTCCGTCGGGTCTTGGGTCTGAAGAACCAAGACGGCGCACTCACGGAGCAGCCGTACGACACCCTTGTAGTCAGTACCGGCTCGCGCCATCATTACTTCGGAAATGACGTCTGGGAGCCCTGGGCGCCCGGTCTGAAGTCTATCGAGGATGCTACGACGATCCGCAGCAGATTGCTGGCTGCGTTCGAGTACGCAGAAAGCGAGCCGGATCCCAATAGAGTCCGCAGCTACCTCACATTCGTGGTGGTCGGAGCAGGGCCGACCGGCGTGGAACTTGCCGGAACGCTTGCCGAACTGGCGCGCGATACACTCAGGCACGACTTCCGTCGAATCGACCCGGCGAACGCTCGAATAGTCATAGTCGAAAGAGCCGACCGTGTTCTAAGCTCTTATCCGCACAGACTGTCCGCACGGGCTCACAAGTCCTTGGAGAGACTGGGTGTTGAAGTCCGGCTGAATTCGACAGTCCTGCAGATCCAATCGGGCCTCGTGATTCTGAAGGAGTCCTTCGGGGAGGAGACAATACGGGCGGAGAACATAATCTGGGCGGCAGGAGTGAAGCCTTCACCCCTCGGCAGTCTACTTGCCCAGCACGCAGATGCAGAACTTGACTCGTCAGGGCGAGTGGTAGTCAAACCTGATCTTACGATCGGGAACCACCCGGAGATTCTCGTAATCGGCGATCTGGCCTTCTGCTTCGACAGAAACGGTCGACCTCTGCCTGCCGTCGCGCCCGTGGCAATCCAGCAGGGAAAGTACGTTGCGAAACTGATCAGAGGCAGGCTGACAAACAGACCCATTTCCCCCTTCCGGTACAGGAATTTCGGCAATATGGCAACGATTGGAAGGCATGCAGCGGTCGTAGACCTTGGATGGATCAAATTCTCCGGCTATGCCGCGTGGACGTTCTGGCTTTTCGTCCACTTGATGTATCTCGTCGGCTTCGAGAACAGACTGCTCGTTCTCGTGCAGTGGGCGTGGAACTACATCACGCACAACAGATCAGCGAGATTGATCACAGAACATGTCAGGCTTACTGGTCCGCGGGCAGACCGAGAGACTCAGAGATTGGATGTAAGTGATAGAGCAAGGCCTCGCTAAGAGAAGCGAGGCCTGCGCTCAGAAAACCATTGACCTGTATTCAAACGAAGTCGCCGACGATGCTCAAGCAGAGAACAAAAGTCTCAGAGCTTCTCAGATGACATCGCAACGTGAATCAGTTCCAGTTAGTATCTTCCCCCTCTGTATCCACCGCCACCACCACCGCGGCGATCGCGTTCCTTCGGCGGGCGAGCCTCGTCGATCTTAAGGGTCCGGCCACCGAACTGGGATCCGTTCAGCCCTTCCTTCGCGGCTTCGGCTTCAGAACCGCTTGACATCTCAACAAATCCGAATCCCTTTCCTTCGATTATGTTGACGCTTCTGACCTGGCCGTACGACGAGAACAATTCTGTCAGCTGCTCATTGGTCACACTGTAGTTGAGATTGCCGACATAAAGCTTGCTGCCTTGCACTTCTACCTCCGTAGCTTCTGATACTGAACGCCCGATAATGTTCCCACGGAGGCAAAAAACGATCCTACGATTTTGACCTCCAGCACGAAACTATTACCAAACAGCAACATAGATTCGCAGTCAGGTTTAAGCAATCCTGATTGAAAAGTCAAGTGAAATCACACACGGCTGTCCACAGTCGGCTGTGCCCGAGGTTGTCCTATAAGTTGCGAAATGCTGGATTGGAGTAGGTCGGGTTCCGGATTGCGCAAAGCGCAAGAAGAAACCCGACACGGAGTTGTCGGCCTTCTGCGTCACGCGGGGCGTGACTCCGGAGGCCGACCTACTCACTTGTGGGACAGCCTCTGCCCTGCCCGACCGTTAATCCTAGGCTCGTTCCGCTAAACAAAAAGCCCCGCCATTTACAACGGGGCTTCGAAGATCAACCAGTTGGCTGACTTGCGGTTAGACTAATACCTGCTGCGGTATCCGCCACCGCCTCCACGTCTGTCGTTCTCGCGGGCTTTGGGCGGGCGGGCTTCGTCGACCTTTATCGTGCGGCCTTCGAATCCCTGACCGTCAAGACCCTCTTTCGCGGCCTGGGCTTCAGACTGATTGCCCATCTCCACGAAAGCAAAGCCTTTGCCTTCGATCACGTTGACGCTTCTGACCTCTCCGTATGTACCGAAGAGCTCTTCCAACTGTTCGTTGGTTACCGAATACTTGAGGTTACCAACATAAAGCTTGCTACCTTGCACGTAGACCTCCGTTAAAAATTGCGCTGCAGTACAATAACGTCGCGTTCGGAGGCCGATGCAGAAATAGCAGCTCTAACCTCACATGCGAAATCACTATCTACCGAGCGTACCATAAGTTAAAAGGCATGCCCAAAGTACCCACAATACCACGATCTGTCAAGTGAAAAAGCTGACGACTGGGGATTCATAGGTCTATTGAGCGGTTATCCTGCCGTCCGGCACCGCGCCTGATCGGCTTGATAATTACTATCGGATGAAACTCCATTTTCTTTAGGAAGTTCCGCATATCCCTCACCCCCGTCCCCTCTCCCAAGTCGGGAGAGGGGTCGAAGACACTGAGTTCCGAAGTGAGGTCGAAGTCCGGGGTGAGGGA
>JAGVNY010000042.1 GCA_020053015.1 Candidatus Zixiibacteriota bacterium
CCCTGCGGATTCGAGTTCAACCACTGGACTCCATCGTCGTCGAAGGCGGTGAGTTTGGTCTCGTTGCCCCCATCAAAAGGAACTGCGAAGATCTGCGCGTAGCTGTCTCCCCTCGCGGAGACGAAGTAGACGACCTTGCTTTCGAAATCAGGCACCGGCCAGAGTTCGCTGTGATCGCTTGTAGTGACTCGGGTCGATTCGAAGCGGCCTTTGCTTCGGTCCAGCATGTACACATTGCTCTCGCGCCCGGCCCTCAGGTCCCGTCTCCACCAGGATGACAATCCTGATCCGACACTAAGGCAAAGATACCTGCGGTCGGGCGATATCCTGCCGCCGGATTCCCGCTCGTAATCGTAGCCGGTCAGCTTGATCGGCATTCCGCCCGATACTGCGATTTTGAATACGTCGCTTCCGCCATTCCGATCCGAATGGAACAAGATGCTGTCGCTTTCGGGAAACCAACCAGACACATAGTCGGATGCCGAGTTAAACGTCAACTGACGGGCTGTCCCACCCTCCGACGGCATCAGAAACACATCGTAGTTGCCGAACCTGCTTGATGAGAATGCGATCCATCTGCCATCGGGCGAGTAGTTGGGCATAATATCGTCCGCCAGATGCGCCGTCAGTCGGTTGGCTTCCCCTCCTGTTGACGGCACTGTCCATATGTCACCCGTGTAGGAGAATGCTATTGTTTTGCCGTCGGCTGCGAGGGCAGGATACCTCGCATTCCTGACGTCATCACCGGCGCTCGCGTAATTGACGCCTGCGGCCATTGCATACAAAAGAAGAAAAGTCAGATAGCGCATCTGTAAAGCTCCACGACAGACAAGTGTGCCACGCATCTTGAACATATTAACGTCTGTCACGATGTTGTCAACAGCAAACGCCTTCTTGTGGGTTGCCAAGCGCCTCTGATTAGGCTAAATTGACAGCGCAGGAGCCAATGCAGATCTATGACCGATATTCGCCATACACCTGATCCGAGAAACATTGACATCGACCGCGTCGGTATCAAGGGGCTCCTTTATCCGATCGTTTTGAGAGACAAACAGAACGACACTCAGCACACTACCGCCGAAATCAGCTTCTATGTTGACCTGCCGCGCCAATTCAAAGGGACGCACATGTCCCGGTTCGTCGACATTCTCAACAAGTTCAGAGCTAAGATCGATCTTCGCGCGATCGATGAGATTCTCGATCATGCTCGTCAGCAGTTCTCGGCGTCCACGGCTCGAATAGAACTGACCTTTCCCTATTTTATTATGAAGTCTGCTCCTGTCACCCGATCAGAGGGATTGATGAGTTACCGCTGCACAATCCTGGCTGAAACTCGCTCCGAGGGGCGGTCTTCCTCGACAGTAACGGTGCGCGTGCCCGTGACATCTGTTTGCCCCTGCTCGAAAGAGATCGCCGACCGGGGAGCCCACAACCAGCGGGGAATCGTCACACTCGCCGCTCGCACGAACCGATTTGTCTGGATCGAGGAACTCATAGCAGCTGTCGAGCGATCTGCGTCCTACGAGATATTTACGAACCTGAGACGTGAGGACGAGAAATTCATTACCGAGCATGCATACGATAATCCTGCGTTTGTTGAGGATATCGTCAGGGATGTGGCAGACAAGTTGATGGCCGATCCGCGTATCGATTGGTTCTCCGTGGAATCGGAAAACTGGGAATCCCTTCACAATCACAACTCCTACGCCTGTGTCGAGATGGACTTGTCGAGGCTGCGGCAGCAATCCTGAAGACTCACGTCCGCCAGTTGACAATAGCAGCTAATATCGTACATTTACGTCAGAAGGAGGGGCCGCTGCTCTGACAGCACGGGCGGCGCAGTCCATGAATCGCGTTCCTGACAATTTGGATTCAGACTCCGGATCTTCCGGCCGGGTCGCCGACATAGCAGCGAAGTTCAGCGACGCGATGCCTATTGCCGTCTTGATCGTCCACCAAGACGGCAGCATTCTTCACTGCAATCACAAGGCTGCCGGTCTTCTCGGAGTGCGACCGCTCGATGTGTGTGGCAGGAGTCTCTCGGAAGTCTTGTCACTGGGCAGCGGTGATGCTGCGGCAATCCAGTCGTTGATCAGCGATTCCGTAATCGGCAAACAAGACGGTCGTCCCATTACGCTCAGGAGCATGAAACCCGACGGCGCCAAACGTCTGCTCGAGATATCATCCTCCCACAATCCTTTGCTCGGAGAGGCTGTGCCTGCGCTCGTTTTGCTTCGCGAGACTACGTCAGAAACTCTCGCCGACGACATGTTCAGAGAGCTCGCAGGCAAATGCTCTGCGTTGGCGGACATTATCACAGATGGACTGTGCGTGCTTGATTCGAACGGGGTGATTACGCACGTTAATTGCCAGTTCTGCAGTATGCTCTCACGATCCGACTGCGAGCTCCTCGGTACGGCGCTCGTCGACTCACTTGATCCTGAATCGAGCAGGCGCCTTGAGACGTCACTCTCATCACCTCCGGGCACGCCTATTTCACCTGTTCAACTCGATATCGTAAGGCAGGATGGAACATGGCTGCACGCTTCAAGTTCCCTGAGAAAAGTACTTCATCCGACGTCGGATGGCCAAGTCATGGCCGCAGCCATTGCCGTGTTTCGCGACATAAGTGAGACCAGAGAGAAAGACAGAGCGCTTCGACACAGGGATGAGAACTACCGGCTGCTCGTTGAAAGTGCGCGAGCGGCGATATCTCTCATCAATCGCGATGGGATATACACGTTCGTAAACGAGAGCGCGGCTCGCTATCTCGGTATGAATCGCGATGCGGTGATAGGCAAGTCCGTGTGGCAGGCCTTTCCTCAGAATCTCGCCGATCAGCATATGGCTGCCGTCAGGAATGTCATAGACAATGCCTGCGAGCATGCCCGAGAAGTCCAAACGTTCGTGAACGGCGAATGGCGATGGTTCGACATGAATCTCCAGCCCTTCAGGAGCGATCAAGGTGAAGTAGTAGCGGCTCTCGTAATAGCACACGACATCGATCAGCGAAAGAAAGCGGAAACCGAGTTAAGAGCCGAGCGCGATTTCGTCACATCGCTCATCGAGACCTCTATCAGTCTCATCGTATGCCTTGACGGAAACGGGCACATCAAAGTGTTTAATCCTCAGTGTGAGAAAGTGACCGGCTACTCGAGAGAGGAAGTAATAGGCAAGAGATGGCCGGACATCATGTTGCCTGTGTCAGCCCGTCACGAAGGCCTCGAGAATTTCTCGGAGTGGGTGCGTGAACATCCAGCCGACAGCTACGAAGGTCCAGTCATCACGAAATCAGGCGAGATTAGAACGATTCTATGGTCGAACTCGGCGATCTTCTCTAACGACCAAGTGCTCGCTATCGCAGTTGGGCAGGATATCACGGAGCGTAAGGCTGCTGAGACCGTTCTTCGGGAAAGCGAAGAGAGAATGAAATTCGCGCTGCAACATATCCCGGTAATGGTTGATGCGTTTGACGATGACCTCAATTTGGTTCTCTGGAATGGAGAATGCGAACGAGTCACAGGATACACTGCTGCAGAGATGATCGGAAACCCAATGCCTCTTGAGGCGCTCTACCCCGACCCGCGACAGCGTGGCGAGATTATGGATCAGTGGGGAAAAATGTCTGACAACTACAGGGATTGGGAGCTGAATCTGACGTGCAAGGACAGCTCTATCAGGACCATATCCTGGTCCAATCAGTCACATCTCTACCCCATACAAGGATGGCGCACATGGGGAATCGGAGTCGATGTCACCGAGAGACTTCGTGCTATCAAGGCCTTACGGGAAAGCGAGGAGTCCTTCAGAATGATCGCTGAGGCAATCCCGATTCCCGTTGCCGTCTCGCGTCTCGCGGATGGAAAGTTGCTGTATGCAAATGCTCGTATCGAGCCCACATTCGGATACTCTCTCGAAGAGATCATGGAGATGGACTCGCTTAGCCTTTATCAGAACGAGAGTGATCGCGTCTATATCGCGCAGCAACTTGCTTCAGGAGGGTCTGTCAGAAACTACGAACTGCAGGGGAGACGGAAAGATGGAAGCACTTTCTGGGCAATCCTGAACCTGGACATGATTATGTTCGGCGGCGAGAAGTGCATTTTCGGAGGATTCGTAGACGTCACCGAGAGAATCGGAGTCGAAGCAGCAGTCAGAGACAGTGAGCGTCGATTCCGGGAACTCGCCGACTTGCTCCCTCAGATTGTGTTCGAGGCAGACTTGAACGGCGCGTTTACTTTCGTGAACAGCAGCAGTCTCGCTGTTACCGGATACTCAAATTCTGATCTTGCGGCTGGTCTTACGGTCTTCAATGTTGTCACCGGCGACGACCAGATCGATACTCAGATGAGGTTTAGAATGGTCTTGACCGGTGAGAATACCGATGGCACTGAGTATTCTATTCTCCGCAAGGACGGCACATCGTTTCCTGCGATGGTCTATGCAAGCGCGATCATTCAGAGTGGTGTCGCAGTTGGAATCAGAGGTATAGCCATCGACATAACAGAACGGAAGAAAGCCGAGCTTGAACTCAAAGAAGCTTACCGTAGATTGCGCAAAGAAGAGGAACAGCTGGTTCAAAAGAACATCGCCCTCAATGAAGTACTGAGGCACATCGAAGCTGAACGCGAACAAACGAGACTTCAGGTTCACACTAACATGAGCAGGCTGGTCATGCCACTGCTGCAATCTCTGTCCGAACGTACCAGCGACGCAAGCCGAGTTTACATCGAGTTGTTAACCAGTGCGCTCGATGACTTGACCTCTCCCTTCCTGCGGAAGCTTGAAGCGCAGTTTTCGCGCCTTACCCCTCGAGAGATCCAGGTGTGCGATATGATCCGCGGAGGTAAAACATCGAAGGAGATCGCCGCGGCACTTGGCATTTCCTCGCTGACGGTGCACAAGTTTCGCCAGATAATCAGAAAGAAGCTCGGCATCACCAATAAACACAATAACTTAGAGACGTTTCTGAAATCGGTGTGACGGCACATCATGCACATATTAAGTATAAGTCATACTCAGTTCGTGCTTGGTTTTGCCTCATTCTGAGGTATTGACAAGTCGACTGAAATGCCTATCTTGATTAGCGTGTGATTGTAACCACCTGACTGCTAATAGATTAAGCTACCCTCTATTCATCATCGACAGATTACATTCCCTCGGTTGATTGCAAACTCTGCTTTGTAATGGGCTCCAGATCAGAGATTCGTGAGGCCTGTATCAGCAATGGCTTGATCAGGGCAATTGCGGCCAAGGGTTAAACTTGCTGCCCTGTAAGCGATTAGCAGGCCATTGACTCGGAGGTCTGGCTGCAAGATTGCACCTTCGAAATTGGCTGGGCTGTCACCGCATTCCTCTCGTCAGAGAAGAATGGAGCCGACCCAACCTCTCCGCAGGTCGACTCCAGATCCAGTCCTATTCGCCCTGGGGATTGGGCATTGGTAAGGTAAATGGGGAAAATGCAACAGTAATATAGGATCACTAAAACAATTGTCAATGGAAAAAAACGTAACGCTCAACAATTTCTTTGTGTCGTTCCGAATGCCTCCTTATCTGCGAGACTCGAATCGCTCACAGGACGTCACATTGGCGCAAGCACGATGTTCACCGCCAGCCGCTTCGGTAGAAGCCGAAACATCCGGGGATGAGGACAGACCTGGTATCAATTGAGGCATTTCTTCGATCTGTGCAAATAACAACGGGAGCGGCTTGTTGCCGCTCCCGTTCGCTTGAACTGATCAAGCTTGTAAGCTTAGATCAACTCGTCTGATCAGCAAGCCGGTATCGGGGCAGGGC
>JAGVNY010000136.1 GCA_020053015.1 Candidatus Zixiibacteriota bacterium
GTTTTCTTGAGATACAACGCCGATGCTGACCAGATTATGAACAAATCGACCGATCTAATGACCATCAAAACAAAAACCAGTGTCGCTGACGAAAGTAGCATCCGAAACCACCACTCCGAACAAACACGACCGCGATTATGACACAGCCTCTCTGCTGTGGGAATGCCAACGGGTCAGGCGACGTTGACATTGATGACATCGTGTATTTGATAAACTACATCTTCGGCGGCGGCCCCGCTCCGGTTCCCGTCTGCGAGTGACGCCCTGATTGTCATCTCGGGAATCTGATGGCGGATGGAGGACTGGCGAGCCAACTCTTGGCTTTGATGACGTGCGCGATCTGACGTGCGTAGTGTCTCTGCGTTATCAAGGCGACACTGAGCTTTCGGTGAGTCTCTCATATCAAGCTCCTCTTCTGACCGGCATGTCATGCTTGATCCCTCCCTGTCGGGTCGGATGCGTCTCGGAGGCCACAGGGCACCGGAACACCACATTTTGATTGCAGTATTCTGAGCATACTCCGAAATTGCCACATGGTCAGGATCATCGCGCACCGAGGGGCATCAGCCGATTTCCCCGAGAACAGCGCCGAGGCAATTGCCGAATCCTATCGTCAGGGCGCGGACATGATTGAGACAGACGTCCGACAGACGGCCGATGGCCAGCTTGTGCTTTTCCACGACTCTCGCCTGACTCGGCTGTGCGGAGTCGACAGGCGGTTAAGGACGGTGACACTGGCGGAATTCGAGAAGCTGCGCATTCGCGGAATAGGCACACCAATGTCCCTCAGGCAGCTGTTTGAAACGGCGGATAAACCCGCAGGCGGTGTGATCCTCGATGTCAAAGAGTTTGGACTCGAGAGAAAGATCAATAAACTCGTCTGCGACTTCAGTCTTCAAGACAGCGTTATCGTGTCATCTTTCTATTCAGCCATAGTACATCGAGTGAAACGGTTGAACCCGAACATCAGAACAGCTCTCATAATGGATCGCTTCGCAAGCGTATCACTAATGCTCCGGCTCGAAAGGCTCAACAGCCTCTTTCTCAGGTCGACCGGAGCAGACTACCTGCATGTTTGCTTTCAACCGTCGATTATCGAGGGAGCCAGGAATCTCTCCAAGCTCGGCCATCCGGTCGTCTTCTGGACAGTAGATGAACCGGAGAGTCTTAGGCTGGCTTTGGAGGCTACACCCTTAGGCATAATGACCAATAAGCCACGGTTTGTGCGGAGCATGCTTCAGGATGGAGTTGTGAAGTGAAGCGGTAGTCCCAGAAACCAAACGTAGGGGAGCACGGGTTCCGGCTTGTTGACAAACGTGGGAGCCACCGGAAGTTGCGACAGGTCTTGCGCTCCGACGCGGCGGAGCGTGTGACCTGTCGCTTCCACAACCCTTGCGGGCAGGTCACAACCTCAACTTCGTCTCGGTCAAGACCTACCCGGACACCTTATACTGGGCGCCAGCCTTCATCGGAATGACATGGATGAGCGCTATACCAAGAGATTGCGCCATGTTGCAATCCGCTTGAAATGGCTTGCCAAAGTCAAACTGGCATTCTATACTCGGTGCTTGGGATCGAAAGGGATATGTAAGTGACATTCGTACTAAGGAAGATTGGCGTCTGGAGCGCGGTTAAGACCGGGTTCTTCGTCTGGGGCTTCATCGGCTTCATCGCCGGACTCTATGTTGCCATGATGATGCCGGTGTTGATCAAGGTAATGGAATCCTTCGGCGGATTAGGCTCCGACCTCGGCGCCATCGGTCCGATAGCGTTCATCTTCATGCCGATCCTCTACTCGATCATCTCTGCTGTGACCGGCACGATTCTCACCGCGCTGGTCGCAGGCTTCTACAATCTGATTGCAAGTTTCCTCGGTGGAGTGATAGTCGAGCTCGACGGCGACGCCATAGCTCCGATCGATCTTGGGAAGGCTCCTCCATCGAGTCCCCCTGACTCGGGCAACTTCTCTATCTGAAGGCAAGATGACCGAACGGAAGATCAGAGTGCGCATAGCACCTTCACCCACAGGGTACTTTCATGTCGGAACCGCCCGCACGGCTATCTATAATTGGCTCTTCGCGAGAAAGCACGGTGGAGAATTCCTGCTTCGGATTGAGGACACTGATGAGGAGCGGTCGAAAAAGGAATGGGTCGATATAATCCTCGACGGCCTGAAGTGGATGGGGGTTCCGTGGGACGGCGAAGTTGTTTATCAATCGCAGCGGATGGGGATTTACGCCCCTCATGCGGACAGGCTGGTTGCCGAGGGTAAAGCTTTCAGGTGTTTCTGCCCGCCTCAGGAATCGGTAGTCGGCAAGGACGCCTCTGAGAGATCATTCAAATACAGCGGCAAGTGCCGCGATCTTCCAAACGAGGAGATTGAGCAGAAACTGGCCGCTGGTGTCCCATCCGCAGTCAGACTCAAGATGCCCAAAACAGGCGAAGCCACTTTCACAGATGCTGTCTACGGCAAGGTGAACAAGGCTTACGAGGATCTCGATGACATAATCATCCTTAAGTCCGACCGCAGGCCTATCTACAATTTCGCGGTGGTTGTTGACGACCATGACATGAGCATCTCTCATGTCATACGCGGAAATGACCACATTGCCAATACATTCTTCCAGGTAGAGCTGTACAAAGCGCTCGGCTGGGATGTTCCTGAGTTTTCGCATCTCCCTTTGATACTCAGACCCGACCGGTCGAAAGTCTCCAAACGCAAAGGCGACAAGGGTGTGACCGAGTACTTTGCAGAGGGTTTCCTTCCCGAGGCTTTCGTGAATTACCTCGCGCTGGTCGGCTGGTCTCCCAAAGACGACAGAGAGAAGATGACCCGTGAGGAGATGATAGCTGCCTTCACGCTCGAAGGGATCAACCCGAACAACGCGATCTTCGATGTCGAGAAGCTCCTCTGGATGAACGGCGAGTACATCCGTCAGATGGACAGCAACAAACTGGTGGAACTTGCTGCGCCGTATTTTATCGATGCGGGCATCACAACCAAATACTGGATAGAAACCAATTGGCATTATGTCGTCAAGGTAATCGCTGTCCTGAAAGACCGTTGCAAGCTCATCTCGGACTTCGCCAAATTCGGCGGGTACTTCTTCAGGTCGGATTTCGACTACGATCCATCGGGGGTTAAGAAGCACTTCGCTGTTGACGGTACCGCAGAGAATCTCCGAAAACTCGAGTCGAGCTTCTCCGAGATTGACGACAAGAATTGGAGCCATGACACGACCATGCAAGCGCTGACCGCGCTGGCAACTGAGCTGGGAATCAAGCCCGCCCAGCTGATTCATCCCACGCGACTTGCGACCTCCGGAGCGACTGTCGGTCCGGGGCTTTACGAACTTCTCGCAGCTCTTGGCAAGGACCGGGTTCAGAATCGGCTTGAAAGGGCGATAAACTATATTGAAAAAGGACAGTTCCCTTTTGCGGGGGAATAGAGATATGGATATCGAAAAGATCGAAAAGCTCAGAGAAGAGATTGAGAGGCTCGAAGCCGAGTACGAGAGAGCAGGATTCGGGAAGATGCTCGACCGTACGAAGCAGGAGCACCTCTATCAGAAGCTCAAGAAGAAGCGTAAAGAGCTCAAGGAACTCCAGAAGTCGGCCAAGTGATCCCGTGCTCTCACTGGCGAGTGTACCTAACTTTGCGCCAAGTCGGGGCAGTGCCGGAACGCATTCGGGAATTTCTGAGAGGTGCCGACGCTTGACTTGACAACATTCGATTTCTTACTATATTAGCCAGCCAACTGGGAGATCGTCCAACGGCAGGACACGTGGCTCTGGACCACGGTATCGGGGTTCGAATCCCTGTCTCCCAGCCATTTATTGGTATTAGTCCCTTTGACCGGGGTCGAGGGGTTCTTCATTTCCGCAGAGTAGAGTTGCTTTCACAGCCGCACACCCGGGTTCCTGCAGCACCGACTTTCTGCAGTCTCAGCAGTGTACGTGCCAGCCTCTCCGTCCCTCTCCAATCCCGCTCAGAATAGAGAAGAGGAAGAGGAGGATATACCGGACTGACGCAGGTGTTTGTCGAGAGTGTTGTCATTTTAGTGAATGTACCACGAACCACAAACTTGGTCGAAA
>JAGVNY010000196.1 GCA_020053015.1 Candidatus Zixiibacteriota bacterium
ACGTTTGGGTGATTCAGGCGGGCGATGATCCTTGCCTCTTGCTCGAATCTGTTGACAATATCTGAGTCGACGGTGAATCTCTCGCAGAGCAGCTTGATCGCGACCTCTCTTTCCAATGACGTCTGCCGAGCGCGGTAGATTTCTGCAACTCCGCCTTGCCCTATCTGCTCAATGATTTCATACTCGCCGATTCTGTCACCGGGAGCAATTCGTCTGCTGCGATCTGAAGCTCGTGCTGTTACCATAATGCTCTTCATTGGTTTATCGGAGTGTAAACGGAATCATTGAGACCGACAGGTCTCGCAGCGGTCGAAAATGCGTCTATCTTGGTATCGATCAGTCGAATCTTAGCGGTATATGGAATCCCGAGGCTGTCACGAAAGTGAGAAAGTGAGTCTTCGCCGTCATCCATCGTGACGAAAGACTCCGGAGATCGGTTTGTTCAGTGCAGATCGCTCTTGCGCAGCACAGTGACTTGAGACGGGATGAAAGACGGGTATATCTGCCGACCTTGCGCGTCGGACGCCTGCAACTCGACAGGGCAGTAGTAGAAACAGCGTCCTCTGAAGCAGATTGAGTCGGACACGTACATTGTGTCTAAGAATGCCGTGCTTGCGGCGGAAAACGGGCTGACCGTGAACCATATCGTAGCAAGCAGTCCACCTGGATCATAGATAATGGGCAGCGGAGAGATTATGTTCGGGAGCACTATGATTCTCACGAGGCTGGAGTCGTAACTGAACATCCCAAGATACAGATGGTCAGGACTGACTACTGATCCATGGAATGTGACCGAATCAGGAAATAGCGTTGACGCGGGGTAGTGGATAGGAACGATGACGGATGCTATGGGGATGCTATTGTCAATTAACACCGGAACAGCGCAAGTCAGGCCGGGCGCCGCTTCAGTAGGCTCGATTCGAACGGTGACCGACTGCGCACGGAGAGAAAGAGCCGCGGCAGCGACTATGGCAAGCGCCAGCAATGCACCTGCGAATCGCCGTCCGTGTCCCATGGGTGTTCCATCGCGATCTCCTCGTCCCACTCCCGATGTTTGGTCAGAATGCTGCACTCCTCTCAACCTCATACGCACGTATCGACCATTTGTTTGTTTATCATTTGCGGCATTTTTTGTATTTATCGCTCGTCATGACGGTTTCCGTGATCTCAGACTGGCGAGGTGACCTTGCGCGTCAGAATTTGTAACGTCAACGAACTTGGTGAGGGAAGTGCGAAGAGCGTGCAAATTCTTGCCAGACGGGTAGCTGTCTTTAGGACAGGAGGGCAGTTGTACGCTATCGACGGGGACTGCAAGCACATGAAGGCATCTCTCGCCGCGGGTGAGATCAACGGGGCAGTCGTAACCTGCCCGATGCACGGCTGGAAGTACGACGTTACCACAGGCGCATGCCTGAATGAACCGTGGGCGCAATTGCGGACCTACGAAGTCGCCGTTGAAGATGGCGTGGTCTGGGTAGAATTGCCGGCGTGAGAGTTGGACACTGTCTTGGGTTGAACCGACGGCTGTGACTCACCTATCGAAATCGTCCACAAGCCCGCTGAACACGCGTCGTGAAGCTATTTCGTCAAGATTCCGATACTTGAGTAGCGCTCCCGAGTAAATGCAGAGGGACGTCAAGACCGAGTTTCGCTCATCTCAAGGAGATTTGGCTGTGGTCGGCATCATCGGTGCGATGGAAGACGAAATGATGCTCTTTCAGAGTCGTCTTGAGAATGCCTCGACCTCAACTCACGCCAAGATGGTCTTTCTTTCGGGAACTCTGAATGGACAAGAGATCGTCCTTCTCAAGTCGGGCATCGGCAAGGTCAATGCCGCTGTCGGCACGCAGATTATGATAGACAGATTCCCGGTGTCTGAGATACTGTTTACCGGCCTTGCAGGCTCACTTGTGCCGCATTTAGCAAGAGGCGACGTCGTTGTATCGAACTTCGTGGTGCAGTACGATTTCGATCTGACCGCTTTCGGAAGGCGCCACGGCGAACTGCCGGATGTTGGCAGAATGATCGAAGCTGATCCAAGACTTGTTAAGCTTGTGTGCTATGCGTTTGACAACGTATTCCCGAAGAGCAACGGCACTCCTCGTCTTGTCGTCGGTACCGTGGCCTCGGGCGATGGTTTCGTATCCGATCCGCGCAAAGTAGATTGGCTGCAGCGAGAATTCGGGGCGGTCGCGACCGAAATGGAAGGCGCTGCCGTTGGATACACATGCCACTTGAACGATATCCCGTTCGTTGTACTCCGTACGATTTCCGATTCAGGGGATTCATCCGCAAAGGACCAGTTTGAAGCATATCTCAGGAAGGCCTCAGAGAACAGCTTCAGCATTGTGTCCAATGTGCTCGAACTGAAGACCTACCGCGACCGAGCCGCCAGCAGCGGTCACTCACGCGCTGAGCTTTTCTGCTGAATCCGCACCCCACTCTCGAGAATGCGGAAGTCTGTTAGCCAACGACGCCGTCGGCAGCGTGTCGGGCTTCTCTTCCGCCTTCGGCTATGTCGAAAACGAACCCACATCTGGATTTCGGCGTGTGGGACTGTTGAAAAAGTCCCGATTCGGATTGTGTGGTTCTGGAAGGCGCACAGTGTTCGGGCAGGTCTTGACCGAGACGAAGTTGAGGTTGTGACCTGCCCGTAAGGAGTTATGGAAGCGTCAGGTCACACGCCCCGACTTTGTCGGGACGCAAAACCTGTCGCAACTTCTGGTGGCGTCCGGGTTTTTCAACAGCCCGTGTGCCGCAATGACACGCAGGTAATTCACGCGGATTCAGCCTGGCTTAAGTCAGCAGCCTCCACACGGAGCCGAGCCGCCGCCGAAAATGTACGATATCAAGTAAACAATGTCGTCGATGTCCGTCAGTTGATCGCAATTCACATCACCAAGCCACTCTGGCGATGGGGCAGGACCACCGGCGAAGACGTACATGATGAGAAAGACAACGTCATCTATGTCTATGATAGAACTTGCGTTCACATCGCCGTGCGTTGTGCCACACGGTTTGAAAGACCAGGGAATAGTGAACGATGTCTCGCCGCAGTGATTCCAGCCCTTGACGCGCCAGTAGTATCGATAGCCGGGAATCAAGGGTGCGTAAGTCTGAAAGGCTGATGTCTCAGATATGTCGTTCAGAATCGGGGTCGCGAATGTCGCGCTGTCGTCGATCTCGATTACAAACGTATCGGTGACCGACAGACTGCTCCAGTCGAATGAGTAGGGCGGACCGGGCAGATTGCTATTGTCGGCTGGCGTTGCTAATGTGGCCTGAGTCGGCGCGCCAGGGATCTCCCCAACCCAGGTCGACCAATTGTGTCCGGTCGTAGCCCACTCGTGGTAGACCCATACCGAGCGACCGTCGGGATCAGCCGAAATTCCGCCATAGTCACCCCAGCGTTCCGTTCCGGAAGAGCCGATGTAACTCAAGCCTGATCTAAGACGATTAGCAGCCGGATTTGAGACATAGTCTTCGGTGACGTAGATACTCGCGTATTCCGAGCTGCTGGAGCGGCTGAAAACGAGATAGACACGATCTCGGAAGTCTGTCGCGATGGCGGGGAAGAAGTAATGTATGTTGTTAGCGCCGTATACTTGATTGAGAAACGTGGTTGCCCCGGGCGTATTGATGCCGATCAGCCTGAGTGCAGCTACTTCGTCGCCACCCCAATCGTAGCTCTGGGAGAATGCGGTGTAGAGCTTCCCGTTGCGGAAGAACACGTCCTGCGTCATCGGTCCCAGCGCGTCAAAGACAGCTGCCGTGATCGGCTGGTTCGGATTTGGCGGAACCGAGTAGCTCGCGCCGAGATTGACCTTGGGCATCAGAGTAATCGTTGGCTCACCCGATAGCACGTTTTCGATCTTCCAGTAGGTCGTGTAATTCGCTCCGTACCAGATATTGCTTAGAAGATATTCTCCTCCCGCGTCGCTGAGTGTAACCGCAGGCTTCATCGTGAATGCAACGCTGCTGTCATGATAGCGCATACCCCATAGATCATGCCAACCGGATATCGTGCCGGAGTAGAGCTCGTCCTTCAGAAGAATTCGGACTTTGACATATTGGTAGCCGGTCGTAAATCCCCACTGATTTGACGTGATGTAGACCGCATCAGAATAGTCGAATCCCAATCCCGGGTAGTCTGGCCAATGATCGACTGGTGTTGAACCGTTCATGGCTGCGTCAAGGTCGTACAACCACCATCCGCCCATCGGATCAGAAGTCTTGGAAACTGCTACCAGATAAGAGGATTCAAACTCAACGTCATCAGAGCAGAGAAAGAGTATGATGAAACGGTCTTCGAATGGATCGTACACCACTTTCGGATCAAATATAAAGCCGCTCGGTGGGACAACTGGCGCAAAGAATGTCTCGCCGGTTACTTGATAGAGCGGGGTACCGGAGTACTTGCTGTATATCGCTATGGAGCTATTGACAACGACAACTACGTGATTCTCGCCAACCGCTGCATGCGGATCGGGCGGATTCCAGCCGGTAGATCCGATGCCAGGATAGGAATGGCACGGCGTGGCGTCCGTTGGCGTCTTCAGGGCCTCTGAGCCTGTTCCGGGGTCAATTACCGCTATTGCCTGTCCTTCAGTATGCGATGCTTCCTTAATCTGATTCAGATAAGTCTGGTCGACATCAAAGGGATACTTGTGTTTCTTTATGATGCGAGCCGGCTTAGGCGTCTGGGCGTCGAACTCAAGCGGAATCTGAGTCATGTTGATCGAGACGGCCTGCTGTGGTGTGGAATTACGCTCGGAGCCGATCTCGAATCCCTGCTGAGGGCGGGCACTCGCCTCAGACATCGGCAGCGAAAAGGAGAATAGAATTGAAATAGCCGTGATCATCGAATTCCTGTTAGTCATGATGTATCCTCTCGAAATTGCTTGCTGCAGTACTTTAACCAAAGATAAGTCAATCTGTTCATAAGACAATACATAATTATGGTCGGGAGAATTGGGGGAAGTCGTTAGCGCTAAGTCAAATAGCGCCGGACGGGGATCGAACCCGCGACGTCAAGCTTGGGAAGCTTGCATTCTACCGCTGAATTACCGGCGCTTGCGATTTGAATCTACAGGTCGAGGAAGCACAAGTCAAGTGTCAACCCATCTTCCTTCAGGAATCTCGTCGAGAATTCAAGGTCACGGGCTTGGCTATGCCATTTCGAGGCGGCAACTGTCTCATGACTTTGCCATTGTCTATCTCAACTCCTCGCTTATATTGGCAGCCTGATGATTGTTGTCAAATCTACCGCCGTCGACCGCGCCCTTCTCGATGCGGGCATCATCGCCGGATCTCATCTGGTCTCGATTAACGGCAAGGATGTGTGTGACATCCTTGACTACGAGTTCCTCTCGTCAGATGCGGAGCTGGAGCTTGTTTTCGGACTGCCAAGTGGCGATAAGGTCACTTTGGAAATATCTCGGGATGATCTGGTTGGGCTGGATCTCGAGTTCGAGCCGGACAAACCGGAGCGATGCGGCAATAACTGCGTCTTCTGTTTCGTGCATCAGCTTCCTAAAGGCCTGCGCCGCACGCTGTACATAAAGGATGAGGACTATCGTCTGTCTTTTAGGTACGGCAATTACGTTACACTGACCAATCTCTCGGAGGACGATTTTGAACGGATTGTGGAGCAGAGGTTGTCGCCACTTTATGTGTCAGTCCACACGACTGACGAGACGCTCCGCCGGAAGATGCTTGGACGGGAAGACATACCTGACCTCATGCCGCAGCTTGGAAAGCTGGCTGAAGGCGGCATTGCGCTTCACACACAAGTTGTACTCTGTCCGGGTTGGAACGACGGTACCCGTTTGCGCCGCACTGTAGCAGACCTGGCGGTCATGTATCCAGCGGTGCAGTCAGTTGCGGTCGTGCCAGTCGGACTCACAAGACATCGCTCCAGACTGCCACAGATGGAACCCGTAACGCAAAGAATCGCATCGGCGGCGGTGGCAGATCTGCTTGACATGCACAGGGAGTTCTCGGAAAAGCTCGGCTGCGGATTTGTATATCCAGCCGACGAGTTCTTCATCTCTGCCGGTGTCGAGATACCTCCTTCTGCGTTCTATGGCGATTTCCCGCAGTTCGAAAACGGCGTCGGGATGGTGAGACAACTTCTCGACGGCGAAGATGCCAAAGGGATTAGGCTTCCAGGACGTCTAAGGGTCTGCGTTGCCACCGGGCGACTCATCGCGGATACTCTCTCGGACGTGCTCGGTCAGAAATGGTCGGCGTATCCGAAGGTCGAGTATGACATCTTGCCTGTCGAGAATAAGCTTCTCGGCAGCTCTATCACGGTATCCGGGCTTCTGTGCGGTAAGGACATCATGGATGCCCTTCGGAAAGAACGCGAGATAGGCGACTGCATCGTGGTGCCGCCGAACTGTCTCAATGATGACGGTCTATTCCTCGATGATCTGACGATGGCGGACATTTCTCGCGAATTCGGACGGCCTGTGACGCAGGCGGATTATTCCGCTAAAGAGACTCTGAGGCGAATAGCCACGGAGATGTATTCATGAAACGGTTGCCCGTTGTTGTGATTATAGGCAGACCGAATGTCGGGAAATCGACGCTTTTCAATCGGGTCATTCGCGAGAAGAGGGCAGTCGTCGATGATCAGCCGGGAGTGACCCGGGATCGGCTCTACAGCCGCGCAGACTGGAGTGGCCGGGAATTCCACCTTGTGGACACCGGCGGTTTCATCCCGGATAGCCAGGACCTAATTAATCGCCTCGTGAGGGAGCAGGCTGAGATCGCCATTGATGAGGCCGATCTTGTACTTTTCGTAACCGATGCTCGCGTGGGGACAACAGACCTCGACGAAGATATCGCTAAACGCTTGCTCAAGTCAAATCGGCCGGTCATCGTCGTCGCCAACAAGGCCGACAACGAAACATCCCGCCTCGATGCATCCCAGTTCTATCGACTCGGACTCGGCGAACCGGTCGACATTGCAGCAATTTCTGGCTACAACATGGGCGATCTATTGGATGTCGTCGTGGGCAAGCTGCCACAGACTGAAAGCTCGGACGAGGACACAGGCACTCTTAACATCGCGGTGGTCGGTCGTCCAAACGTCGGCAAGTCGTCACTCGTCAATTTTCTCTGCGGCAAGGAGAGGCAGATCGTAACTGATATTCCGGGCACTACACGAGATTCCATCGACACGGAGATCATTTTCGAAGGCCGGAAGTACACGATCATTGACACGGCCGGGTTGCGTCGGAAGTCAAAGGTCAAAGAGAACATCGAGTTTTACACGACGCTCAGGACTCTCCGCAGCGTCGAACGAAGCGACGTCGTAATCGTGATGATCGAAGCCGCTGCAGGCCTATTGCATCAGGATATACAGGTGCTTGAGCAGGTGGAATCATTCCGCAAAGGTACTGTGATTGCGGTCAACAAGTGGGACTTGATAGCTGACAAGGAGACGAACACGGCGCGTGACTTTGAGGCGAGACTGCGGGCGAAGATTCCTTCATATTCATATGTGCCCATCGTTTTTATGTCGGCCCTCACCGGCCAGCGAAGCGTGAACACGCTGAAGCTCTGTGCCGAGATCGATGAGCGGCAGAGAGTGCGTATTACTACGCCAGACTTGAACCGCTTCCTGGAGGACGTCGTGGCGCGGCAACATCCAGCCGCAATTCGCGGCAAGCACATCAAATTCTACTATGCTACTCAGGCTGGAGTAAAGCCGCCAACTTTCGTGCTGTTCTGCAACCAGCCCAAGCTTCTGCAACGCCAGTATCTTCGATACATCGAGAATCAGCTTCGTGAGTCTTTCGGTTTCGAGGGCGTCCCGATCAGACTGAAGGTTAAGGAAAAGGACAAGAAGCAGGAGTGAACCTGCAAACTGACAAGATCGACCTGAAGAACCTGAGCGTGACTGAGCTTGAGGATCTCGCCGAGGAGCTCGTGTTCAAACGCTTCCCGGGCCGTCAGCTCTTCACCTGGATTCATCGCCATAACGTCACGGAGTTTTCCGGCATGACCGATCTGTCATCGGAGTTTCGCTCATTGCTTGCTGATCGGTACTCGGTCGGTAGGGCAGAGATTGTTCATGTGCAGGCGTCACAAATCGACCGCACTCGCAAGCTGCTGCTTCGTCTTGCCGATGGTGAGCAAATCGAGACAGTCTGGATTCCCGGCTCAGCGCGCAACACGATATGCATATCAAGTCAGGTAGGTTGCCCTCTCGCTTGTGCATTCTGCCTGACCGGAACAATGAAACTCAGGCGCGACCTCGCGCCAGGTGAAATCGCAGAGCAGATCTACTCCGTCAAATCAGTGCTTCCAGCAGGTGAGGACTTCCAGAATATCGTTCTTATGGGAATGGGCGAACCGTTCTTGAATTACGACAACGTTATCAAGGGCATCGGTCTGCTGATGTCGGACTACGGGCTTGGAATCGCTCAGAAACGAATTACCGTGTCGACGGTGGGAATCGTGCCCGGCATCTACCGTCTCGCTGATTCGGGACTTAAGATCATGTTGGCTGTTTCGCTTCATGCGGCCAACGATGAGCTTCGCACGAGATTAGTGCCTGCCAACAAGAAATATCCTCTGGTCGACCTTCGCCCCGCGATGAAATACTACACAGAGCAAACAGGCCAGCGTCTCACGATTGAGTATTGCCTCATCGGGGGAGTCAACGACTCCATCGAATGCGCCAAGCAGCTTGTTACCTTCGTTCATGATATCCCGTGCAAGATCAATCTGCTGGCATACAACGAGGCGCCAGGGCTTCCCGCTGAATTCAAGTGTCCGACGCAGGATTCAATCGACCGATTCCGCGAATATCTGTATCCTCGCTGTCCTGCCGTGACCATAAGGCAGTCCAAAGGCGCGGATATTCTCGCAGCATGCGGGCAGTTAGCGTCAAGAAGTGCGACAAACATAATCGAAGGAGAACACTAGTGAAAACCACAGCGTACACTCTGTTGCTCCTCCTGCTGGCGTTCACATTCGCGCCGGATTGCGCTGCGGACGATATTGTCCAGATCGTCTCTCTCGATTCTCTTCCCCCTTCAGTGGTGAAGACCGTGCCGGTATGCGGCGACACAGCGGTGGACCCGAATCTGCGCGAGATATCCGTGACATACAGCAAGGATATGAAGGTCACGGGTCATTGTTGGTCGTGGTGCGGCGCTGCAGATAGCTCCTTTCCGAAGCTCGACGGGAAGACCGAATTTCTTCAGGACAACCGCACATGCGTGATTCTTGTGGCGCTTGAACCGGAGAAAACCTACGCCATCTGGATGAATGTGGACAAGTACCAGTCGTTCCAGGACCCGTACGGACATTCGGCAGTACCGTATCTGCTTGTGTTCAAGACAGCAGCGCGCGAGCCATCCAAAGAGTAGGTCGAAACCCTCGTGGTTTCGACTCCCTTGATATGAGACATCGGGAACCCGTTCTCGACGATCTCGGTTTAATAGAAGTGTCAAGACTGTTCGAGCATCAATGGTAGGTCAAGACCCCTGAGAGACCTTGAGGTCTCGTGGTCTTGACATCTTCGCTGACAGAATCGTAGGTCGAAACCCTTGTGGTTTCGACTCCTCACCGGCAATGTGAGGGACGAGTACTATGACAGACAGTAATCTTGACGACTTGCGCGAGCGCATCCGGCAGCTTGACTCCGAGATAGTGGAGCGCGCAGCTGAGCGGACGGAGCTCGCGCGGCAAGTGGGGGCGGCCAAGCGCAGGCAGAAGCTCTCCACCGTCGACTATGCTCATGAGAAAGTAGTGCTGGAGCGTGTGCAATCCGAGGCGAAAGAACGCGGGCTTGACCCGAAAGTGGCCGAGCGTCTCTTCGCCGGGCTAATCCGTGCATCCGTGACGGCGCAGGACGAAGACAATCTGCGCTTCGCTGGCGTGGGCGCGGGCAAGAGCGCCGTCGTCGTAGGTGGTGCGGGACGAATGGGACGATGGATCAGGCGATTCCTCTCAACTCAGGGATATATCACTTGCGCTCTTGATCCGGCTGCTGAGCCTGACGAGAATGCGCGAGCCCGTGAGGCGCTGAGTTCTGCGGAGTTAGTTGTCTGTTCTACTCCGCCTGCGGCCACTGCGCAACTCTATGCGAGCTGGTTGCAGAAGCCACCTTTTGGGGCTCAGTGCCTTCGACCCACCGGGGTCGTATTCGATGTCGCAAGTATCAAGACCCCCCTGATCGAGTCGATCCGCGTTCTCCAACGAGCCGGAGTCCGTGTAGCCTCGATCCATCCGATGTTCGGCCCGACCGCAGTGCTCCTGCGAGATGCCGACGTCGTGATCTGCGACACAGGCGATTCAGAAGCCACCGCGATCGTCGAGAAGCTCTTCCAACCAACCACAGCACATCTCGTACGCCTGCCGCTTGATGAACACGATCGTATCATGGCCGACCTCCTCAGCCTCGCGCATGCCACGGCAATCGCCTTTGCGCTCGCCTTGCCAGAGACCGAGCATCCCGTTCGCAGCACGACATTTCAGGCTCTGGAGTCGCTCGCAGCAGCCGTCGTACGGGAAAGCCCCGAAGTCTACTACGAAATCCAGACCGGCAATCCTCATTCATTGGATGCATTGGAGCGCCTTCGCGTCGCGCTCGACCGAATCGTCACCGCAGTCAAGAGCCGCGATTCGCACGGCTTTCAGTCACTCTTCGACGAAGGTATCAGGCGCACGCCAAAGGCGAAGTGATGGCAGCGTAGCACGGGCGTCTCGCCCATGTCGTTTCGTCTAACCCAGAGCTCTGAACGCGATTGATCTACGGTGTCAGGAATCCGGAGGCTGTCTCACAAGTCCTGAATGGAGGAGGAAGACTGGATTCCGGCTGGAGTTTACCCCGTACTTGATACGGGGCCGAAATGACAAGTGCAATCTGTAACTCGCCGTCATTCCCGTTTTCGGGACTGTTGAAAAAGTCTGTTTTGAGGGTGTATTGAAGAGAAGTAGATAGGGTTATGCAAACAAGAAGAGAT
>JAGVNY010000013.1 GCA_020053015.1 Candidatus Zixiibacteriota bacterium
GGCGGAAACGCCGAATTGTGATGCCGTCACTTGTGATACTTGGCGTGTTGGTCGCCATCGTGGTTTTTAAGCCCTGGCGAATAGTGATGAAGCCGGCGGATGAAACCAAAGCCGCTACCAAGCGCGTCGTGGTGGTGCCTTTTAGGAATCAGACGGGCGATCCGTCGCTCGATCCATTGGGAAGGATGATTGCCGACTGGACCACGCAGAGTCTCTTGCAAACGGGGCTGGCCGAAGTGGTTCCGCCAGAAGCGTTGGGGGGACTCGATGCCAGCAGAGGCATCCGTTCCGTGGTCGATGCCACCGGTGCAAGCCTGCTTGTTACCGGATCCTATTACAAAGTCGGCGACTCCATTCAGTTTCAGACGCAAGTGTTGAATGATGATGGAAGGCTGCTTTATGCCATCGAACCGATCTATACGCCCACCGGCAGCGTGATGGACGGAGTAGAGGCGGTGCGTCAACAGACGCTCGGCGCCCTGGCTACGGAATTAGACTACAGGGTGCAAGAACTGGGGGCGTTGGGGTCGCGCATTCCCAAATACGAAGCCTACCAAGAGTATATTCGAGGGTCCGATCTATTCCGTTCCAGACACGACTGGGGTGCGAGTTTAGAGCCTTTCAGCCGTGCTTACAACCTTGACACTTCATTCATGCTGCCGCTTATTTACAACTCTTGGACTTATTCGATGACTTCGCAGTACAATCAACTGGATTCTCTGGTCCGTTTTCTGAATCAACGCCGCGCTTCCTTAGGGCGCCTTGAGATCTTTGTTCTTGACGAAATGAATGGACGGTTGTCCGGTAATCTGGCTCAAGGTCTTTCAGTCATGCGACAGGCCGGGAAATTGGCACCCCGGTCCATTTATGCTTTTAATTGGGGCTACTATGCTCTCTCGAATAACCGCCCCAGAGAATGCCTTGAAGCATACAAAGGACTTGACGCGCGGAATCAGTGGGACATCTACTGGGTAAATCTCGCCGAGTCATACCACCTGCTGGGCGAACATGAAAAGGAGTTAGAAACGGTGCGAGAGGGCCGCCGTCGTTTTCCGACATCATCTTTCCTTTACTATTATGAACTTTACGCGCTGGCTGCCATGGAACGAATGGACGAGCTGCGAGAACTTATCGAAGAGCAGACTACCCTCATGGAAATCATTACGCCAGCCGGTGTCAGACGTATTGCTGCAGAGGAGTTACGGGCACACGGGCACGAGGATCAAGCGATGACGCTGCTGGACGAGGCGATCCGCTGGTATGAGAGCCAATCGCCAGAGAAACTGGATTCGCTCCGGGGTGGCTACGCATTAACGCTGTATAACGCCCGTCGCTGGGACAAGGCCAAGGAAGTATATGAAGAGCTGGCGAAGAAGTCTCCCAAGGACTCGGCGGCCGGCCGGGGTTATGAGACATCCCTTGGCCTCATAGCGGCACATCAAGGTGACAGAACAAGAGCAATGGAAGTCTCGGAGTGGCTCAGAAACCTCAAAGTGCCTTATCTTCTCGGAAGCAACACTTACGGCAGGGCTTGTATTGCGGCAATTCTCGGAGACAAGGAGCAAGCTGTTGCATTGCTTAAGGAGAGTTTCCTGCAAGGAAGCGAATTTGGCATCTGGGTACATAATGACTTTGACTTCGAGTCGCTATGGGACTACCCGCCGTTTATTGAATTTCTGAGGCCGAAGGGATGACCTGCCCTTTGCCGTTTGTCCAAAACAGTGTCAATCCTGTTCAGCTGCGACCTCGTATTCAATTGTTTTCCAGCGGCTGCCGTCGATCACCGTATAGTGTAACCGCACCGGGAAGTGAAGGCTCACAGGAATTTGGGGAGAGTGAGGTTGGGGTCGCTGAAATCAGTAAGCCGCTGCACAGCAGTGGCTTATCTTTCTAATGTCTGGCCGATATCAAGAGCCCCCCAAATTGTCTAATTTCTCAATTGTCTCACTACTTCTCTTGCATTAGATTGCTCGCGGCTGAATTCAATAGACCTTACTAATGAACGCTTGCATGGGGACAATTCATGCAAAGCAATGATGACAAGGACAAGACTCAGTCCATAACGACGCTGACCGCTGGAGTGTCTGTCTCCCACTACCGGATTATCGATAAGATCGGCGCTGGTGGGATGGGAGAAGTGTATCTCGCGGAGGACACCAAGCTCAATCGAAAGATTGCTCTGAAATTCCTGCCGCTGCATCTATGCCAAGACCCCGACTGCCGTGCTCGGTTCACCCGCGAGGCGCAGGCCGCGGCCAAATTGAATCATCCGAATGTCGTTACAATTCATGAAGTCAGCGAATTCAATGGCCGACCATACTTCGCCATGGAGTACCTTGAGGGTCAGTCACTGCGTGAGGTGATCAAAGAGAAGGACATGCCGATCTCTCAGGCCATTCCGATTGCGATCCAACTGTGCGAAGGGTTGCAGGAGGCGCATGCCAAAGGCGTAATCCATCGCGACATTAAGCCCGCTAACATTACCTGTGACAGCAAGGGTCATTGCAAGATTCTCGACTTCGGTCTGGCGGCTGTCCTTGGTAGCGAGCATCTGACCAAAACGGGGTCCACTCTGGGAACCGTTGGTTACATGTCCCCCGAGCAAGCGAAGGGGGATTCCGCCGATTCCCGGTCAGATATGTTCTCGCTTGGCGTTGTATTATACGAAATGATTGCCGGCAGATCCCCGTTCAAAGCC
>JAGVNY010000051.1 GCA_020053015.1 Candidatus Zixiibacteriota bacterium
CACGGCATGTCGCACAGATATGTCTCGGTCAGAGCCGCCGAGATGATGGGTAAACCATACGGGCAACTCAAGATTATTACCGCCCACCTTGGCAATGGCGCTTCGATTGCGGCAGTTGACAAAGGAGTATCCGTCGACACTTCTATGGGGCTGACTCCTCTTGAGGGCTTGATGATGGGGACTCGGTCGGGCGACATCGATCCCGCTATCATCGTTCGCATCATGGCGACCGAAGAGCTCTCTCTGCATGAGGCCAACACTTTGCTTAACAAACACTCAGGGCTCCAGGGAGTATCGGGACGCTCATCTGATATGCGCGAAATAATCAAGTTCATGGACGAAGGCCGTGAGCGCGCGAAACTTGCGTTCGATATGTATTGCTATCGAATCAAGAAGTACATCGGCGCGTATATCGCAGTGATGAACGGCGCTGACGCGATTGTGTTCACAGCCGGAGTCGGGGAGAACTCGGCGAGAATCAGATATGCCACTCTCCGGAACATGGAGTGGTTCGGGATCAAGATAGACGATGCGAAGAACGAAAAGGCCGTGGGAGTAGAGAGCGAGATATCTACTGCCGACAGTCGCATCAAAGTGTTTGCGATTCCAACGAATGAAGAGCTGGTGATTGCCTTGGACACCGCCAAGACTGTGCAGGATCGCACTAAAGTGGGCGATCTCGATGCAGTGTAGGATTTGACCACATTTCCTGAAGAGCTGATTTAACGAGCTTTCATGAATCCTCCCATGAATCCATATGCCCATTGCGGAGTCCGCCGAGACGCTGTTTGTGCGGTCGGCATTTCGGCTCTCGAACCGAAGATCGCATGCCGTCTTTTCATTCCCGGTTCGTCATGCGCGGAGACTGATCTATTTACAATGAAAACGATTTTTCCGAGGATACCGACAGAATGGACGGAGGCTGCCAGTTGAACGAGATTCTGGACAAGAGGGAACTGTGCCCTAACATAACTATGTTCCGAATTAGCTCTCCGGAGCTTGTCAGGAGGGCGGAGGCGGGTCAGTTCGTGATTCTGAGAGCCTATGAGCACTCTGAACGAATTCCAATGTCAATCGGTGGACTTGACCCTGCGAACGGGATATTGACAGTGGTTGTCATGGAAGTGGGGAGGTCGTCAGCCGAAATCGTAAGGATGAAGGTGGGGGAACGATTCATGGACGTCGTGGGACCTCTGGGAGTCCCCACGCACATGAAGGATTTTGGCGGGACCTGCGTTGTGGTAGGCGGGGGTGTCGGAATCCCACCGATTCTGCCGATAGCCATAGCTCTTAAGGTGCACGGAAACAAAGTCATCGGAATCATCGGTGCACGTAGCAAGGATCTGCTGATATACGAGAACGAGCTGGGTGGAGTCTGCGACCGGTTGCTGGTCACGACAGATGACGGCACCGAGGGGATTAAGGGATTTGTCACAACCGCGTTGCAGCAACTCGTGGACGCGGGGGAGAACGTCAAGTTCGTGATGGCTGTCGGACCGGTTATCATGATGAAGAACGTCGCAAAGCTCACTCAGCCGCATGGGATTGAGACTTGGGTATCGCTCAATCCGATTATGGTTGATGGGACCGGCATGTGCGGCGGATGCCGCGTATCAATAGGTGGGAAGTCGAAGTTTGCCTGCGTAGACGGCCCGGACTTCGACGCACACAAAGTCGATTTCGATGAGTTGATTCAAAGACAGGCAATGTACAAGACGCAGGAGAAGATCGCGTACGACACTTATCTCGAGAAGTGCAAGATCGGACTCGGCAGAGCTTAGCACGTCGTGACGAATGAGATTGGACAGCGGAGGTTGTGATGTCATCCGACGAAATCAAGGGCTTGATGCTCGGTGAGATAGAAAAGAAAGAGCGAATGAAGATCCCCAGGCAGAAGATGCCGGAGCAGGATCCCAATGTGAGAGCCCACAATTTCAACGAGGTGCCTTCTGGGTATACTCCATCTCTTGCAGTGCTGGAAGCTCAGCGTTGCCTTCAATGCAAGAAGCCGACCTGCATGAACGGGTGCCCAGTCGAGGTCGACATTCCCGGGTTCATAAAGCTCGTCACGGACGGCAAGTTTTCGGAAGCAGCGCGCAGGATCAAGGAGACAAACGCGCTGCCGGCTGTCTGCGGAAGGGTCTGTCCCCAGGAGGAGCAGTGCGAAATAGTCTGCGTGCTGGCGAAGAAATTCACACCTGTTGCGATCGGCAACCTCGAGCGATTTGTGGCCGACTGGGAGCGGGAACATAATGAGATGATCGTGCCGCAGATGGCGCCGTCTACGGGAAAGAAAGTCGCGGTTGTCGGTTCCGGTCCGGCAGGACTTACTGTAGCCGGCGATTTGATAAGGCGCGGCCATGCTGTGACAGTATTTGAGGCCCTTCATCGTGAGGGCGGTGTTCTCGTGTATGGAATTCCCGAATTTCGCCTGCCCAAGGCAATCGTGAAGTCTGAGGTAGACTTCCTGGCGAGCATGGGTGTCAAGTTCAAATCGTCATACGTGATAGGCAAGATCAAAGGTATCGACGACCTGTTTTCGGAAGGTTACCATGCGATATTTGTCGGCACCGGTGCAGGGCTGCCGAACTTCATGGGCGTTCCCGGCGAGAATCTGAACGGCATCTACTCCGCGAATGAATATCTTACGAGAAGCAACCTGATGCGAGCATTCGATTTTGACAACGCTCATGGTACGCCGGTGATGGCTGGCAAGCGAGTGGC
>JAGVNY010000224.1 GCA_020053015.1 Candidatus Zixiibacteriota bacterium
CTCGACCACTCATAGAGAATGAGCGAGTCGATTCCTCGGGCGAATACCCGAATACTCCAACCCGTTCGATAGCATATTCTTCCTGAAAACGCAATAGTTTCTCAAAGTCCGCAGAAGTTTCGCCCGGATGCCCAACGAGATACGTAGTTCGAATTGTAACACCTGGAATCTCCATTCTCAGCCGCTCAACGAGCTCAACAACCTGTTTTCGCGAGACCTTTCTGTTCATCAGGCGGAGCATCTTATCAGAGACGTGCTGCAGCGGAAGATCGACGTAGGGGACAAAGCGTTTGTTCGAACCCATGGCCCGGATCAGGTCTTTGTGCAGGTGAGCAGGATGAGCATACATCAGCCGAATAAGATACTTGCCTTCTGACTTCAAAAGCTCCTCGACCAGAACCGTAAGCGTCACCTTTTTGCCGGTATCTGCGCCATAGAGTGTAGTATCCTGGCCGATCAGCACAAGCTCTCGCACTCCCTGTTCTGCGTGATGCCTTGCTTCTCTAAGTATGTCCGCCATGGGCCGGCTTCGAAATCTCCCTCTTATCGATGGAATTGCGCAGTAACTGCATCGATTATCACAACCGTCGGAGATTCTCAGATAGGCGAAGCTGCACTTCGAGCCGTTCGGCATTACGTCGTGACACTGATACCGATCGGGGAGTTGGCCAGTGAAACAGCTTGCGCCGTCGAGGGCAGTCACCATGCGGACGATCCGACGCACGTCGCCTATGCCGAGAAAGCCATCGATCTCCGGAATGCCAGCTCGCAGTTCCTTGCGATATCGCTGCGCCAAACAGCCCGCAACTATCAGACGCTTGCGTTTGCCCGAGCCTTTTTCACGGACAAGGTCAAAGATATGGTCGATGGATTCCGCCTTTGCCTGTTCGATGAACCCGCAGGTATTGACGACCAGCACATCAGCGGCGGATGGCGATTGGACCAAACTGTGTCCAGCCAACTTCAGGTATGAAGCCATTAACTTGCTGTCGACGTCGTTCTTAGGGCAACCGAGGCTTCTGATATGGACTTTGAGGCTCATAGAAAGGTGTCACGGAAGTCGTATTTCCTCAACGCCCTTCGGAGTCTTGAATGTGAATCGGTCGGGAGGCAGCCCCTTATCCACCTTCATGTCGGAGAAGTCAATTTCCACTCGATTGCCGTTGACATCGAGATACACTGCACGGTGAGTCAGAAGATCTTCCTTGCCGATGTACAGCTTCATCCTCTGAATGAATTCATCGCGCCTGACACACTTCAGTTCCACGGTGCTGCAATTGATCTTACTAATAGCGGTATCCGCAAGCATTGACGCGGTATAAGACTCTCTGAAGCTGAACAAGTAGTCGCTGGGTCTCACAATGTCCTGTGATTTGGAAACCTTGTCTATGGTCACCTGCTTGTTCTCTGGAGAATATACCCAAAGGTGGATTCCGTCCGATACGATTGTCTGCTCAGCCGATTCTATTCGGAACTTATCGCCCGCCGCAACGAGCATCCTGCCGGTCGTTCGCTCCACTGTCGAGAAAACACCTGAGTGAACCTCTTGCTTGTAGCTTACTTCAAGGTCTTTCAGAGAGTCATAGCGTTCTTGAAGGCGAGCGAGTACAGCCTTGGGGTCATCACTGCTGGAAGAGGTCGGGCAGACCACGCAGAATGCGATTGCTGTAACGAGTAACGACGCAATTGCCCTGCTAATCAACGAGCTCCCGCTGCGATGCACATTCATCTCTTTCTCCGCTGTACCCTGACAACCCAGGCAAACGTCTCCTCTTTATACCCTCATTATCTGCAGATCGAATCAGAGGTTTTTCAGCATTTGCTGCAAATGGACTTCGTCGACCAGTACTTCTCGAGCCTTGGAACCATCGTAGATCCCGACAATCTTCTTTTCCTCAAGCTGGTCGATCAGCCTTGCTGCACGCTGGTAACCTACACCAAGTCGTCGCTGCAACAGAGATACGGATCCCTGCTTGTGGCGGACTACAACTTCGGCAGCCTCGCGCAACAAAGGATCCGAGCCAAAGTCAGCTTCTCGTTTCGCCGACTGCTCTTCATCGAAATTGTCGATCCGGGGAATCTCCACCTTCTGGACTCGCATGAAATCCATGAGTCGAGACGTTTCCTCGGATGTTATCAGCGCACCGTGGATTCGCAGCGGTTCCGGTTGGCCCGGCTGCAGGAACAGCAGGTCCCCCTTTCCAAGGAGCTTCTCTGCTCCGTTGCCATCGAGAATAGTCCTTGAGTCTACCCGCGTTGCCACTTGAAACGCAATCCTTGCCGGAAAATTGGCCTTAATAAGGCCCGTGATTACGTCAACCGAAGGCCTCTGAGTCGACAGAATCAGGTGAATTCCCACTGCCCGGGCCATCTGCGCAAGCCTTGTGATGAGCGTCTCTGTGCGGGTCGATGTATTGCTCATCATGAGATCCGCCAGTTCGTCAACCATAATCACAATATATGGAAGCTTCCCGTCCGCACCCGCGCGGGCATTGTAATCGACGATATTGCGTACATTCTGAGCCGCAAGTCTTCTATATCTGTTCTCCATTTCCCCGACCGCGTCATTCAGCAGGGTTTCGGCCTTTCTCGCGGTCGTCACCACCGGGCGTTCGAGGTGAGGCAATCCCTGGTAGACAGATAGCTCGAGCATTTTGGGGTCGATGAAGAGAAAACGTAACGTACCCGGTCCATGCCTGTAGATCAAGCTCGTAACGATTGCATTCAGGCAGACACTCTTGCCAGAGCCGGTGGCTCCTGCGACAAGCAGATGCGGCATAGCTGCCAGATCAGTTACATAGGGCTGCCC
>JAGVNY010000214.1 GCA_020053015.1 Candidatus Zixiibacteriota bacterium
CAGAAAGACTTGCTTCAATTGCTCCGGCGATGCCTTCACTGTCGAGATTGGAGCGCGAAGGTTTCTCACCACGGTTATGGCTTTTCGATCGAGCTGGACACTGACCAGCAAGAGCGTCTCATCGAGTACGTCTATTGCGTCGACTTCCGTTGTTTCTCCTGAATCTGGTCTGTAGAAATCGAGCAACTGCCGGACGATCTTGGCGATTCTGTCGACTTCTTCTCGGACGATCGTCACATATTCCGTTTCTGAACCGGCGCCCTGGGATTCTTGCGCAAGCAACTCGAGGTAGTTCTTTATGATGCCGAGTGGGTTATTCACTTCGTGTGCCACTCTCGCAGACAGCTGACCGAGGGCCGCGAGCTTCTCTGATTGGATTAGTTGGCGCTGCGTCTTGGCCAATTCCTGATATGCAGCCTTCTCGCGCTCGAAAAGCCTCGCGTTCTCGACCGATACAGCGAGCTGGTTGGCAAGTATCAACAGGAAGTCTCGATCGTCTTCAAAGAACGGAATTTGCGAGATCTTCGAAGTAACGATGAGAAGACCGCAGATTTCGCCCTTGAGCGCCATGGGGATGGTTAGTTCGCTTTCGCACATTGCGAGAATGCCCACGTCTGGGCACTCCCCGATGTCCCTCTTGAGCTCGCGAAAATCATACGCTCTCGTTTGCTCCTTCTTCAAGTGCTCGACGAGGCAGTCATCGCATTTGACTTCGATCACGAGACTCTCTTTGAGTGGAATGCCGCGATGACGGGCGAGTCTGAGAGTTTTCGGATCTTCGTCCGATCTGACGAAGATCGCGGCTCCGTTGATCCCCATCTGTCCGATTATTGTCAGGATTATTGCATCCAGAAGATCATCTGTCTTCAGCACGGTGTTCAGATGACGCGAAATCTCGAAGATTGTGTAAAGATCGAAAATCTTGCGCTTTAGACGCTTGTTAGTCCGGGTCAACTCATCGATCTTCGAATCAATCTCGAGTTTCAGCTGAATGCTGGATGGCGCCGGCTCGGCCCAACCGCCTTCTTTCAGATCATCCGATTCCATATTGTTCTACATCGACCCTTGAGGTCTCGTTTGTTAGTGTCAGGGTGAAACGTCCAGATGCTTGAATACTTCTCCGACTGTGTGATGAGAACCGGTTACGACTAATCGCTCATCCGGAAGAGCATCCGACGACGCTCTGTCAAACGCCTTGGCGGCGTCCTCGACGACGGTGAACGCGATCCGATGATCGATTGCACAGCGGACCATCTCCTCTATCGCTTCAGCCCTCTCGGCATCGGGTGTACAGAGAATAGCATGCGAAGCGAATCGCGCGATTTGGTCGAACAGCAAGTCTATATCTGGTCTTTGCAGGGTTCCCAGAACGACCCGAGTGCTGCAATCCGGATAGACAGCTTGCAGCGTATCAGCCAGCGCCTTCATTCCATGCGGATTGTGTGCGGCATCAAATACCACCCGTGGAAACCTGTCGATTACTTGGAACCGAGCCGGCCAGCAAACGTTCCGCAATCCCTCGCAATTTGCCGGTCCTGTAGTGCCGAACCCACGCCTGTCGAGAAGCTCCATAGCAGCAAGCGCAAGAGCTGCGTTCTCAGCCATATGTCTTCCAATCATGTTGGTCTTGATTACCGTATCCTCCCCCTCCAGTGTATGATACATGAATGTCGTTCCAGTCTCATCCATGCGAATCGTCTTGTACTGCTTGTCGCATACCAGGCGAAATAGCTCGGATCCTCGCTCGGATGCAGCCCGGGTTATTGATCCGAGCGCATCCGCGTTTCCTGCTGATGTGACGACTGGGATTCCGGGCTTGATAATGCCGGCCTTTTCAAAGGCGATCTTGTCGAGAGTTTGACCAAGGATGTTCACATGATCGTGAGCGATCTGAGTGATAACAGAAACTTCCGGCTCAAGAACATTGGTCGCATCGAGCCGTCCGCCCAGCCCCACTTCAACGACGGCAATGTCCACTTGCTCCTGTCTGAAGAACTCGAAGGCTAACGCAGTCGCCGTTTCGAAGAATGTGATCCGTTCGTCCCTGATAAACTCAAGGTTGTCCGATACGAAATCGGCTACGAACTCACGAGCGACTTTGGCTCCATTGATTCTGACTCGTTCTCGATAGTCGACAAGGTGCGGAGATGTGAACTTGCCAACTTTGAAGCCGTTTGCGAGAAGAATCGCCTCAATCATCGAGGCTGTAGTCCCTTTGCCGTTTGTTCCGGCGACATGAACGCTCTTGAATTCGCGGTGAGGGTTTCCCAAGCGACCGAGGAATTTCGTGATGTTATGCAATCCAAGTTTGATCCCGTACAGCTCAAGGCCGAAGAGAAACTCGATTGCGTTGTCGTAGGTCATGACTGATTGAAATAGTCGATGAGAACGCTGATAGTCCCTTTCAGATCGCGCCGATGCACGATCTTGTCGAGAAAGCCATGTTCCAGAAAGAACTCTGAGCTCTGAAAGCCCGGCGGCAGTTCAGCGCCGATTGTCTGCTGTATCACTCTTTTGCCGGCGAACCCAAGGAGCGCTTTCGGCTCAGCAACGATGACGTCGCCGAGAGAAGCGTAACTGGCCATGACGCCTGCTGTGGTGGGATTGGTCAGAACGGAAATGAAGGGCTTGTGTACTTCGTCGAAACGAGCAAGAAGCGCACTCGTCTTGGCCATCTGCATAAGGGAGAGAATACCCTCTTGCATTCTGGCGCCGCCGGAGCAAGAGACAATCACGAGCGGGATGCGTCTCATAGTGGCCCGCTCGATCGTTCGCGCGATCATCTCCCCCACCACTGAACCCATCGAGCCGCCTATGAAAGAGAAGTCCATTATGGCAAAGCTGATTTCCTTCCCCTCGATTCTGCCGATTCCCGACAGTACAGCGTCATTCTGTCCGGTCGACTTCTGAGCCATCCGTATCCGGTCTGGATACTTCTTGGAGTCCTTGAATTCGAGCGGATCACCGGAGATCAGACCGGTGTCATAGGTCTCGAGTTTGCCGTCATCCAGAATCAGCCTGATGTACTCGGTGCTTGCGAGTTTGAAATGATAGTTGCACTGCCCGCAAGTATTGAGGTTCTTCTCCAGAGCCTTGATATATATGACTTCGCCGCACTCCGGGCACTTCGTCCATAACCCTTCCGGGATATCCTTCTTGGTCTGCGAGATCAGCCCTTCGGTCGACTTGTGAAACCACTCAACCATCGGAGTCCTTTCCGGCAAGAGGTCGTACCATTACAATAGCATCCTCGGGCGGATTGCGGTAATACATTTTTCTCCAGTATAGTTCGGTGAACCCTTGTTTGAGATAAAACCGCTGAGCGCCTGAATTCGAGCTCCGTACGTCCAGAAACATCGCCCTGCATCCATCCTTCTCCGCTTTGCTTAGTAGGTGCTCCATGAGCGAGATTCCTATGCCTTTGTGTCGCCACGCCGGATCGACTGCAATATTCGTCAAATGTGCCTCTTCGGCGAACAGCATGAGACAAGCGTAACCGACTATCGAGCCTGTAGGTTCGGCTATGACAGGGCAATACGTGTGTCTACTTCGCAGGTCCTCCTCGAATGCGCCTCTGTGCCAGGGATCGGAAAACGATTCAGTCTCGATTCGACAGACCGCATCCAAATCCCTGTCGGTCATGTCTCTTATGTTAAACTGCGCTGCCACGACTGTCAAACTTGATTTCTGCCTGAGAAGGTGACATGTAGAATGGTTCTACCTGATGCTTGTCGGCAGAGTCTTTGGAAGATCGGTACCTTCTTTCCGCAAGATTGCACACCTTCAGCATGTCCGGAACATAGAACTCCTCGCCAAGGAGTCTGCAACGACACTGATGCCGTGCCGGCAGTGTCGAGTGCAGCCTGCTCGCACCCGGGCCACCGAGATATACGTACCTATGTTTCAGAAATCCGTCAAGGGAATCCGGAGTTGAGACAAACGGCTCGCGGCTGCCCGGACTAGCGGAATCAAACAGGCTACAGTAGAATGCGTCTTTCCTCGAATGAATCGCTACCAGGAGCGGAGAGCATTCATTTGGAATAGTCTCTCGCATTGCCGAAAACGTGTCAACGACCTGTACCGGCTTGTTGACTGCAATACCCCATCCAAGCAGTCCCGACATTCCTATCCGCAAGCCTGTGAATGAGCCGGGCCCGCTTACAACGGCCAGTAGCTCGATTTCGTGTATCGCAAGGTCAAGCTCCAATGTGGCTTCGCGCATCCGCTCAAACAGCGGCGATGAGTGGTTGTCCGTGTCCCAATGCCGCTCGAGTGTGCGGCTATCGGCGCAGACAATACCAATTCCGAGCTGTGATCCAGACGTGTCCACCGCGAGGATATTCATGGCAAAATATAGACCGATGAAGTTCGGAAGTCAAATGCTCTGTCCGAGCCCGCCGTAACAGGATTCAGGAAATCGAATACTGATCTGTCGCTTGTTCTCTCCGAGAATGCGCAAGTTGAACTCCAGCGACTCGGGCGGAAGCGCTCCGGGCACCCGGTCAGACCACTCCACAATGCTGGTACCTCGACCGTTGTATAGATAATCTGAGAATCCGATGTCTTCAAGATCAGCTGCGTTCTCCAGCCTGTATAAGTCGAAGTGGTAAATTGGAAATTGTGCCTCGTAGATGTTCAGCAGGCTGTAAGATGGTGAAGTCACATTGCCGGTGTAACCAAACCCTTCGCAAAGCCCCTTGGCGAGCACCGTCTTTCCAGCCCCCAATGGCCCAACCAGACCAACTATTTGCCCTCGCTCTATGCGGCATGCGATACGAATGCCGAGCTCCCTCGTCTCTGCAGGCGAGTCTGTTGTGACCAAGCGAACCATCTCTCGCTTACCGCTTCGGTCTCAAGGTAGCGACGGGCAGAATCATTTCATCCATTGAGATTCCGCCGTGCTGGAATGTGTCGGCATACTTCGATTCATAGTGATGGAACTGCGTGGGATAGACGAAGTAGAAGTCCTCTCTGGCGAAGGCGTAAGTTGTTGACATGCCGAATGA
>JAGVNY010000102.1 GCA_020053015.1 Candidatus Zixiibacteriota bacterium
ACCGATACCCGATCTGTGCTGCGGCGACGCCAATAACGCAGGCGATCCAGCGGTTGATATTGACGACATCGTGTATCTGATCAACTTCGTGTTCGGTGGCGGCCCTGCCCCGATACCGGCTTGCTGAGATCAGACTAAAGTATCGACCATCTCCGATGGTTTGACGCAATGCTCGAAAGCGGAAGCAGTCCAATGGCTGCTTCCGCTTCTCTTTCTGAGAAAACATGTTGGACATGTCAATCTTCAACCGATGCTGGACTTCGCTCTCGCTCTTCGTTTTGTCTCAGCAACACTGGGCAATCCTCAGAAAGTGAAGGACCACAGATGAGGGCGGACTGAATCCTCTGCGGCTGTGTCCGATCAGACGTGCTTGAGCCCGAACAACGTGGACACTTTCGACGCAGTTTGATCTGGTTTCAGAGGTCTCTATAGAGGATGTTACAAATTTATTATTGACAAAGGACGCACATGTTGGTTAAAATTAGCCGAAATCTGCGTTTGATAGTATGCTGTTCACCGGTTTCAATTGGGGAGTAAGCCGGGCAGCAAATCAGTGATTGCTGTTTTTTCAGACTCAGCTCAAGCAAGTTGTTTGGAAACGCTCAAGTTTGAAGAAATGAAGTCGAAGGAACAGAGAGTGCATCGACCTAATAAGTCCATTAACTGCAGGGCGCATCTGCGTACATTTCCTTAGACGGAGTTCAGGGGAAGCGCTGACATGATCAGTGCATGCGAGCGCAGTAGAAGAATGTCTGCGACATGAGACACAGGGTCGATTTCGGAGTTCGCGTGATCGTTGGAACGATTCGGGATTGAGATTGTGACATGCCCAGAATCTTGAACTCGAAAGGAGGAGTTTTGATGGCCAATGTTCAGTGAGCAACGCCCTTTCTTGGTAAACAAACCTCACAAACGAACAGAGGATAAGGAAATGAGAGTATTGTCTTTATTGATTCTGATTGCTGTGTTATTCAGCGCTGCAAGTGCCGAAGACTTCAAGATCGGGCAATCCTGCGTTTCTTCGATTACGGATGAATACGCTCCAGGCGAAATCGTGGTTAAGTTCAAGGACGGCGTGAGCAAGCAACAGGCTGCCATCGCTCAGTCCGCTCTTGGAACCACAGTGATCTCAACTAACGAGAAGCTCGGATTTCACCAGCTCGCTATACCGTCTGGCAAGACTGTCGAGCAGATGGTTGAAGCATTCAGCAAGCTTCCTGACGTAGAATACGCTGAACCGAACTACCTCGCTCACGCGTTCATGACTCCAAACGATCCGTACTATTCGTATCAGTGGCACTTTCCGCTGATCAACATGCCTGCAGCCTGGGATCAGTCGACCGGTTCGGGAGTGACCGTAGCCGTGATCGATTGCGGCGTAGCCTATGAGACGTATGGCGCCTACACAAAGGCCCCCGACCTCGCCGGTACCACTTTCGTTCCCGGATATGACTTCATAAACGGTGACAGCCATCCGAACGACGACTGTGCCCACGGGACTCATGTCTGCGGCACAATCGCCCAGACAACCAATAACAGCCTCGGTGTGGCGGGTATCGCTTACAACTGCAGCATCATGCCTGTGAAGGTGCTTGATTCCGATGGGTACGGCACCTATACGGCCATTGCTAACGGTATCACCTTCGCCGCTGACAACGGCGCGAAAGTTCTTAATCTGAGTCTGGGTGGTGCTTCGAGTTCGTCGACTCTGCAGAATGCTGTGATCTATGCTTATAATCTCGGTTGTACGATCGTCTGCGCCGCTGGAAATGCTGGCACGTCTGCGCCACAGTATCCGGCGGCCTACACTCAGAGTATCTCGGTGTCGGCTGTCCGTTATGACAAAACCTACACGTGGTATACGAGCCACGGCTCGGCGGTCGACATCTGTGCCCCGGGTGGAGATTTGAATGTCGACCAGAATGGTGACGGATATGTCGACGGCGTGCTTCAGCAGACGCACGACGGAACGAACTACGGCTCATTCGGCTACTACTTCTACGAAGGCACATCGATGGCCTGTCCGCATGTGGCTGGACTTGCTGCTCTGCTGATTGCCAAGAACGGCGGCACGATGACTCCCGCCGAAGTGCGCGCAGCGCTTCAAAACACGGCTGAGGATCTCGGTTCGGCGGGCTGGGATCAGTACTACGGTTACGGCTTGATCGATGCCGATGCTGCGCTGCAATCGATCTCTACCAGCAATCCTCCTGTAGCTGCGTTCTCGGGAACTCCGACTTCGGGCTTTGCGCCGCTGACCGTGAATTTCACCGACGCATCGACCAACAATCCGACCAGTTGGAGTTGGACGTTCGGCGATGGCGGCACTTCGACCGCGCAGAATCCGTCACATGTCTATACTGCTGCAGGAACGTATACGGTCACTTTGACCGCCACAAACGCCTATGGTTCGGACAGTGAAACCAAGACCGGTTACATCACCGTCACCACGTGCGTTGCTCCGGTTGCGGCGTTTGTCGGATCGCCCACTTCGGGCACCGCACCACTGACCGTCGGCTTCACCGATCAATCGACTAACAGCCCCACTTCGTGGAGCTGGAGCTTCGGTGACGGCGGCACGTCGACATCGCAGAATCCGAGCCACCAGTACACGGCAGCGGGCACTTACACTGTGACGCTCTCCGTCTCCAATTCGTGTGGCTCAGATGATGAAGTAAAGGCAAGCTACATTACGGTGACTGCACCGACGCAGTCTTGCGACGATTTCGCCGACGGCAGTATCAGCAACTGGGGCAACTCGTTGGGTACATGGACTGCAACCGGCGGCTACATGAAAGGTAATTCCACAACGCTGAATGCCAGGCGGACTTCGCCGTTCGGCTCATTCTCGACCGCAACGATCACGTGCGATGTAAGAATGAACACCGGGCAGACGCAGCGCAAGGCTCGCATCATCTTCGGCTACACCGACGGCAACAATTACCGGTATGTCGAGGGTGATGACGTCAGCAATGCATGGCGCATCTGCGAGCGCATAAGCGGATCGAACTACACTCGCAGGTCGATCAGCAGATCGATCAGCAGCGCGACGTGGTACAGCGTGACCGTGACCGCGGCTTCGGACGGAAACGTCTTGGTGGCTGTTGGGGGAGTCAGCATAGGGTCGTACAAGTTCTCTGCCGTGAAGTCGGGCCTTGTAGGCTGCGGCTACAACAGGTCGAACAGCGACTTCGACAACTTCTGTGTCGGCTCGAGCGTTTCAATGGCCTTCTCTGATGGCGAGCTGTTGACGCAGGGGAATGAGGAGGAGTTGCAGAAAGATGCCACTCTGCCGAGCACGTTCTCTGTCGACCAGAACTTCCCGAACCCGTTCAACCCGTCCACCACGATCAACTTCTACCTGCCCTCTGCTTCGCAGGTAAAGGTCGAGGTGTTCAACATAATGGGACAGCTCGTGAAGATGCTGGCAGACGAGTCGCTCAGCGAAGGACCACACTCGGTCGAATGGAATGCTACCAACGACGCAGGTGAGAAAGTGGCTTCAGGCATCTACTTCTACAGAGTCACCGCAGGTGACATGACGCAAACGAAGAAGATGTTGCTGATGAAGTAGCAGACTTATCGCGTTGTTCTTGAGTACTACAGGGCGCCCTGCCAAGAGGGGGCGCCCTTTGAATTCTCCAGGCGGCGTCGGGAATCCCGAGACTGTCTCACCTGTGAGTAGGTCGGCCTCCGGAGTCACGCTTCGCGTGACGCAGAAGGCCGACAAGTCGGTGTCGGGTTTCTTCTTGCGCATAGCGCAATCCGGAACCCGACCTACTCCAATCAAGCATTTCGTTGCTTATGGGACAGCCTCAGGATTCCTGACAGTGCAGAACAGGGCGTCCCGCCGAGGCGAGACGCCCTTTGAGTTTATCAATAGGAGAATTTAGGCTCCCACTCGTTTGCTCCTCGGGGAAGGAGATCAAACAGGTGCCATACACTGCAGAAATCATCGCCGGGGCCGAAGTACGCTTTTGCAATGCGGTATATCTTGCCGTCAGGTGACTTCTGGAATGTCGAGACGCCCGGCCAATACTTGCCGTCATCTCCCTGAAAACCCATGTCCTTCGCAAATGTCGACCCCGCGCAGGAGACCATCTCGAACGACCAGCCTCTCTCCGTAGCGAACTCAGCTTGAACGTCTGGTGGATCGGGCGATACGAGGACGAAAGCCGAGCGATTTTCAAGGTGGTCTACTACGCCGTTGAATCCATCGGCCCACATCGTGCAGTAAGCACATCTCTTGCCCATATTGTGGATCAGGAGGAGTTCGCTATTGTCCTCGAATAGTTCCGACAGCTTCACCTCGCCGCTATCCCATGACTGAAGGACGTAGTCTTTCACTTCCAGTTTAGGGAGCTTCAGTCTGAGCTCGGCGAGTCGTCTCTTTCTATCGAGCAGATCCTTCTCTGCCGCTTCGATTTGCTGCTCAAGCGAGACGTTGTTCTCTGTAGTCATTTTCCTATCTCCAGTATGAAGGGTTCTCCAGCTACTCCTCAAATACGCGGGTCACGTCGCCTCTTGCGAAGTAATAGGGCAGTCCCCGACATGCTCCGCGAGTCTCAGTACATACAAGAAACGAGTCCGATTCGAAAACGGCGATCACTTCTTCTACCGGCGCATCAGGCTCGAGATTGCGATAGCTCTTCCCGACTTCGATAAGCAGCGATGATCGGTATCCGACCGGCGCTTTCACTCTGATAGCTCGGATCGATCGTCGTCTGATCTTCCCTCCGATCACACTCTCGAGATACCGAATCATCTCCTGCTTAGCAGACCCATCTGCCTGCATAATCGGTCCTCATCATTCTTGGTGCGATGTCAATAATCCTGAGGTTGTCCCCTAAGTGAGTAGGTCGGCCTCCGGAGTCACGCTTGGCGTGACGCAGAAGGCCGACAAGTTCGTGTCGGGTTTCTTCTTGCGCTTTGCGCAATCCGGAACCC
>JAGVNY010000133.1 GCA_020053015.1 Candidatus Zixiibacteriota bacterium
AATCTCGCTTCGGGCTACGCCCCCCGCTCGATTCTCCGATGTCTGAGAGTGTCACCCATGTCGTGGCAGAACCTGTTACCCATCTATTGGCACTTGACAGCGCCCATGCCCCTACGGGTAGAAGCCGGTAGACTATTCATGCAATCTAATATCTCCTGGTCAGAAGATCACTTCCGACTTACGAGACCCGCCGCCGGCCCGTTACGTCTCAGATTCAGACTTTGCCCCAAAGATGCTGTAGAGCACAGGCAGCACGATCAGCGTCAGCGCGGTCGATGTCGCGATACCGCCGATTACGACGGAAGCCAGCGGTCGTTGCACTTCCGCTCCGACTCCCTGCGAGATTGCCATTGGCGCGAATCCGAGCGCCGCTGCCAGGGCGGTCATGAGAACCGGCCTCATCCGCACAAGCGCCCCTTGCCGAACTGCAGTGCCTATGTCGACACCTTCGGAGCGAAGCCGCTTGATCTGAGAGACAAGTACGAGCCCATTCAACACGGCGATCCCGGAGAGTGCCACAAATCCAACGCCTGCAGAAATAGAAAAGGGCATTCCGCGGACGGCCAGCGCTATTACGCCTCCAAGCGCTGCCAGCGGCACGCCCGTGAAGATGAGAAGTGCATCTCTCACAGATGAGTATGTCCAATAGAGAAGCGCGAAGATCACTACGAGCGCCAGAGGAACCACTATTGCGAGGCGCGATCTCGCTCTCTGAAGACTCTCGAACTGTCCCCCATACTGGATATAGTAACCCGGATCGAGGGGAATTTCACGTCGGATTCGGTCGCGCAGTTCGCCTACGAATGAGTCGACATCGCGGTCCCGGACGTTACACTGAATTACAATCCGTCGCTTGCCCCATTCCCTCGTGATAGACGAGTAGCCACTGCTCAGACTGGGGCGCGTCACTCGGTCGAGCGTGAGCATTGCCCCGCTTTCGGTTCGAATCGGAATTCGCTCTATGTCTTCGGGAACGCTTGCATACCGCTGATCCATTCGCGCTTCGATGGCGAATCTTCTTTGACCCTCGTAGACTTCACCAAGACCGATTCCGCCGATGCTCTGAATCGTTGAGAGAACATCAGCAGATGAAAGGTCGAACCGGGACAGCTTGGCTCGGTCAACCTCGATGCGCAGCTCAGGCTGTCCGGTGAGTTGCTCAACTGATATGTCGGCGCTACCCGTAATTTGCTCTGCGAGATTAGCGATCTCCTCCGCTTTCGATTCCAAAACTCGCAAATCATCTCCAAATAGCTTGATACCAACGTCAGATCTTATCCCCGCCACCAACTCGTTGATTCGCATCTCAATGGGCTGCGTGAACACCATGTTCATGCCGGGCAGATCCGACAGCTCGGTGTCCATCAACGCTACAAGCTCCGCCTGATTGGAAGCCTTCGTCCACTGATCTCTCGGTTTAAGATCGCAGTATACATCAGTCAGCTCGACGCCCATCGGGTCGGTGGCGAGTTCCGCGGTCCCCGTCCGGGACCACACTTGCGCGACCTCGTCGGGGAACTTCGCGAGTAAAATCCGCTCAATGCTCTCGCCGCTCGAGACAGACTGCTCAAGTGAAATGCCGGCGAGCCTTACGACGTTGATCGTGATCGTTCCCTCGCTGAGCCGGGGGATGAACTCAGCCCCAAGGCCGAAGAAGAGCGCAAGCCCGCCCGCAAGGAGCAGTAGTGACAGCGCCACAACGGCAGTGGGCCTTCGCAACGCGAACTCGAGCGACGGCCGATACAATCTCTGCATCCAGCGAACCAGGACCGGCTCGCGTTCGCGCACTTTCTTTGTCAGGAACACTGCTGCCAATGCAGGCACAACTGTGAACGATAGAATTAGAGAGCCAAGGAGCACGAAGACGACCGTAAGCGCCATGGGACGAAAGAGTTTGCCTTCTGTTCCCTGAAGAGTAAGCACCGGAAGATAGACAAGCATGATGATAAGCTCGCCGAACAACGTCGGCTTGCGAACCTCGAGGATGGCCGATCGCAAGATATCGAGCCTCGTCGAAAGAGCATGATCGGGGGAAAGCCGTCTGACGGAGTTCTCAATCTGGATGACAGCATTGTCCACCGATAAGCCAAAATCGATCGCGCCAAGGCTCATCAGGCTTCCTGCAATCCCGAATTGTTCCATCATGTTGAATGCGAAGAGCATCGAGAGCGGAATCGCGGATGCTACTATCATACTGGCCCGTATACTTCCCAGGAACATGAACAGGATCGATGTCACGAGCAGAGCGCCGTAGATCAGATTGTGTTTCACCGTATCCAGAACCTGGTCAACCAACCGAGATCGCACATAGACCGGCTTGGCCTCGATCCCTTCCGGAAGCGTCGATGTGAGCGCTTCAAGTCGGTCTTCCAACGACTGAGCCACTTCGTGGGAGTTTCCGCCGCTGATCATGAAGCCAAGCCCGAGCACAGCTTCACCTTTTCCCTGGTAGGTTGCTGCTCCACGTCGAATTTCATGACCGATGACGACGTCTGCGAAATCGGAGACTCTGATGGGCACGCCGTTGCGAGAATCCACAACGAGATTGAGCACATCCTCACGGTTTTCGATCACACCCACGCCTGTGACCAGAGTCTGTTCTCCGGCTCGCACCATCTGTCCGCCCGGCACGTTGCGGATCGATTCCCTAACATTGTCGACAAGCTCCTCGAGGCTCAGACCAAAATGCGAAAGACGGTTGGGATCGATCACAATGTGGTACTGTTTGACGAATCCTCCCCAACTGTTGACTTCCGCAACTCCCGGAACCGCTTGCAACTGCGGCTTTATGATCCAGTCCTGAACTGTTCTCAGTTCGGTCGGGTCCTCCGATTCGCCGGTCACTACGTAGTGAAATACTTCGCCCAACCCCGTTGACACGGGGCCGAGCTCAGGGGAGTCAATGCCGTCGGGCAGATCGACCGATACCATCCGCTCCGTCACTTGCTGTCGTGCGAGATAGATGTCTACACCATCGTCAAAGATGAGATTCACCTGCGAAATCCCGTAGCGCGAAAGCGAGCGCACCTCTCTGAGGCCGGTAAGCCCCGAGAGCTCTCGCTCGATCGGATAGGTGACCTGCCGCTCTATCTCGTCCGGCGCCCAGCCCGGCGCGGAGACGTTGATCTGCACCATGACGGGCGTTGTATCGGGAAAAGCATCGAACGGAAGTCTGAAAACGGCAGTTGTCCCTGCTATGGCGAGCAGAGCTGCCAAAGATAGCATCAGCCACCGCTTTCGAATTGAAAAGTCAATTAGTCGTTCAAGCATCCAACCCCCTACTCACCGGCGCAGCCGGTGCCGAGGCTTTCCTTGAGAAGCTCCGACTTCAGAAAGAAGCTGCCCGTTGTCACCACCAGATCGCCAGCCGACAAATCCCCCGCTACTATGTAGTGCTGGCTGTCACCCCTCTCGACGCTGACCTTGTGCGGTCTGTAACGATCAGGAGCTTCCTGCACAAACACAACGTGGCAGCATCCCTCCCACTGCACGGCGTCACGAGCGACAGACAGCGCAGCATGCGAGCTCGTCGAAACCGCTCCTATACGTCCGTACGAATGAGCTCTCAGATTATCCGCCCCGGATCTGACCTTGGCGCGGACCACCCCTGTTCGCGTTTCAGGATCGATAAGTTGCGACACCCAAATCACATTGCCGGTGGCTTTGGAGAGCGACTCGCCGTCGGCGCTGAATTCTAACTCCTGACCCAATTGGAACTTGTGCATGTCCCGCTCTTGCACACTCGCCTCGATCCAGAGCGCATGGGGGTCTCCCGTCAGAGCCAACGGTGTTCCTGCCTGGAGCATTTCGCCTGGCTTCGCCCATCTTTCAAGAAAAGCTGCCCGTTGTCCCGATCTTAGAAGCCAGCGGGCGTCGACCTGCCTGCCCTTCTCAACAGACTCGATATCGTCTTCGGACAAGCCGGCAGCTCGAAGCTTTCCCGTTGCTCCGTCCGTACGCGACATGCTGGCATTCAACTCAGCCTCGGCGTCCTCAAACTCAGCCGCACTCACGAGATTGCGTTCTCTCAGTTCCTTAGTTCGCTTCACACGACGATCCTCCACGTTCATATCTGAGAGCGCCTCAAGGTACTCAGCCTTGATCTGCGCTATTTCGGGAGACTCAAGCTCGGCAAGCGCCTGTCCGGCGGAAACCGTCTGTCCGGGCTCAACGAGCCATCGCAACACGACTGCCGAATACGACGTCGTTACCACGGTTGTGCGAGTCTCGTCGAAGACGACTTCCGCTGGAGCCTCAATCGTGCCTGAATGCACGGCTCTTCTCACCGGCTCGATCTTCAGGCCGATTCGATCTGCAGTAGCCTCCGATGCAAATCGGATCACAGCTTGGTCGTTAGTGCATCCCAGCTCGTTCGGAGGGAAGAACACCGAGACCTGCACAGGCTCGGCGGTCACAGGCTCGTCCGCAGGCTCCTGTGCGAAAACAAGCCGGGGATTGCACTCTCTGCAGTGAGATTCTGGCAGTCCGTGCTCAGCACACCAGTCGCCACTCGACTTGAAGAACTCTACCAACTCTGGATTGCATAATGTGCACTCTGATTCGGGCACGCGATGCTCCGCGCACCAGTCGAGCTGTCCACTTGCTTCACTGGTCCCATGGTCATGCAATTGGTGACTCTCCCCGGACGTTCCGGCAGAAGCATTGTCACCGGAAAGTCGGGCTGATCCTATCCCCGCTGCGAATCCCACGGCGAGCAGGAGAATAGACATGATTAGTTTTGTTCTGCTCATAAACGGAAATCTCCTTTTGGATTAAGACGCGTTGCGACTCCGCACCGGTCGCAAAAACCTGTACTCTATTGTGCAAACTGCGCCAATCAAGGCGCGAAAGGGCTATGAGAAGAAAACGCGTGGAGGATGTTCTATGCTACTTGTAAGCGACGACGGGGGAAACGTTTCGAATTCAAGAACGAGGCAATGCTCTGGAGCGATTCTGAGGTGAATGGCGGACTCAAGATGCAGCGCAGGCGCGACATGGCACAGACACTGGCAGCAGGCAGGTTTGTCTCCGCAGTCCGGACCCTCGCAGCAGCCGCGGTCGTGAATCATGATGTCCGCGAACGGCAGAACTGCGGCTGCCATTACAAATGCGGTGAGAATGTAAACAAACTTCGATCTCATAATATCAATTCGCCTGACAGACAAGATGGTCAAGCTACAGTAATATACGAAATCGATCCGGTTTGTCAATTGTTCCGTGAGGGGCGCCGAATCCTGAGGCTGTTCGAAATGAGTAGAAAGCCCGATGAACACTGGATCCGAACTTTCGCTGGGATGACAGCGACAGGGGTGGGACCACCGGCCGGCTGTACATTCCGGCACACGGGCTTGTTGAAAAACCCAGGACCGCCCGAGAAGTTGCGACGGGTCTTGCTCCCCGGCGAAGCGGGGAGTGTGACTCGGCGCTCTCGCAAGTGGTTGCGCAAATGAAGGAATCGGATTGTGGGTCTTGTCTCTAATTACCGCCCGCGATGTACTCCTCAACTAAACGTTCCAGCAGTTCCAGCGGTACGCTGCCGTTCTCGACTACCAACATGTGGAACGTTTTGAGGTCGAACTTCGGACCGAGCGCCTTACGCGCCTTCTCGCGCAGCTCCTGGATCTTGAGCTTGCCGTAGTTATACGATGGCGCCTGCCCTGGCCAGACGGAGTATCGGTCGATCTCAGTTTCCGAGCTCCAGCCGAGATTGTCCTTGAAGTATTGTAACGTCTGGTCTCGCGTCCACTTCCTACTGTGCAATCCGACATCGGCAACCACGCGCACCGCCCTGAAAAGCTGCGAGTTGTTCTCCGCGAGCCTGGAGTAGATATCCGGCAGCCAGCCGAGCTCGGCTGCAAGGTCCTCGCAGTACATTGCCCAGCCTTCGCCGAACCCAGACAGAAAGTAGAGATTCTTGAACATTCGTTTCTCGGTGAGTTCCTGCTGTACGGCAAGCTGGTAGTGATGACCCGGTACTGTCTCGTGATATGTCAGCGACCTCATGCTCGGCTTCGCCAGAGTATGAAGCATGTTTATGTAAAACGTCGCTGGTCGCTTACCATCGAGTGACGCTGGCTCGTAGTAGGTCAGCCCACCCTGCTCTTTGTACTCGGGCACCGGCAGTACCTGAGCTGGCGTCTTTGGAACGTACGCGAACGCCTCCGGCAATCTCGCAGTAGCGTCGCGAAGGATCGACGTGTAGTCGGCAAGGATCAGCTTTCGTTTCTCGGGGGTATCTGGATATGCAAACATATCCGCAATCTCCGGTTTCTTCTGATACTCCCAGTACTCTCTTACCAACTCGCCATACGGTTTGTCGCCTGAAATGCCTAATGAGTCCAAGAGACTTCTGTCGAGTTTCTGAAGATGCGCCACCTGCTTCTCCCCGAGACGAAACAACTCGTCGGGCTCGACAGGGGTGGTCAAGAAAGACCTAAGGCAATACCTGTAGTATTCGTCGCCGTTCGGCAGTTTCCAGACTCCGCCTACACTGTCGGCATTGGCAAGTGATAATCTTGCAGCAGCAAAAAGTTCGGTGTAAGCAGGGTATATCTCTTTCTCAACGATCTCAGCTGCCCTCTCCAGAAGCTTGCGAGACTGAGCCGGGTCGGTGCCAGTGACGGCGCCCAATCGCGTCTCAAAGCTGGCGACCAGAAGATTCTCAGCAGGTGTTGCTGCCGCGAACTCTTCAATAGATCCAATGAACCGCCCTATCACAGAAGCCGATGGACGGATGCTCTGTGACTCCTGCCTCTGAATGCGTCGACATTCCTGCCGAATCCGGACGGGGATCCTCTCGAGTCGGCTGAGGTAATCGAGGATATCCTGCTGAGTCTCGATTGTGTGATACTCGGTCATCAGCGATACAATCGAGGAGTGCACACCGAACAGGTGGTCAATCGCATACTTGTGATCGATAAACCTGTCACCCTCTATCTGAAGTCTAAGCCACCAGTGGAGTATCGCAGCATCGATTCGCTGCTGTCGCGAGATATGCGTAGTATCTATCTCGTCAAGCAGCTTTACATATCTCTTGTTGAGGTCGCTGTTGGCCTTTATCCCAGCGTCGGAGAGGTCATTGAGCCCTCCTCGATCGAAATCGTACCCGCTCGCGCGCGCCAGCCCAAGCTGAGTGCCCGACTCCGGGTTAAGCGTGATGAAATCTCGGAAGTAGCCGTCGAAGATGGCCTCAATTCGCGACGAGTCACTTGGCTCAGCGGACTGGCCACTGACCTGCCCCGCGATCGCCAACAGCAAAATAAGAGCGATCCGCATGATTCTTCCTGCCTTTGGTTTGAGTCGATTGAGTCACGTCACCGATATCTCTGATCCCTCACGGAATCAAAGTCGTGCATCTGGTCTAATATGCCGCTTATCATGATACACCGCAATCAGATTGATCACAGGCTGAGCATTGAGCCCGCTACCCACCTTGACGCACGAGCACCCGAATTGTCGTATTGATTTGAAGACAGATTCACCGTGCTCGGCGTCATGCTGTAAAAAATCTGGGCAAAAAAACGAGTTAATGTAACAAAATTCTTGACAAGATATTGCCGAAGCGTATAATTAGAGGAAGTTAATCCATGATCTTTTATTGATGGAGGAGTCATGGCTGGTTGTTGTAGTGGAAGCGAATCGAAGTCTCAGACAGATACAATTTCGAAGCTTGCCAAAGCAGCTCTGATGATCGACGACTCTCTTCACGTTACCGAGAGTGCTGCTAAGAAGATATCCTCGTTCATTCAGTCGGAAGGTCTTGATGCGTCGGAGCTGGGGCTCCGGGTGCGAGTTCAGGGCGGCGGGTGTTCGGGGTTCTTCTACGAGATGGAGCTTGATCGCCCGCGCGAGAGTGACCGTATCTTCACTGCCGGCGAGTCCCGCGTCATTGTTGATGCCGAGAGCCTTGAATATCTTGCCGGCAGCTCGATAGATTACATCGAGTCGGTGCAGGGATCAGGGTTCACCATAAGCAATCCGAATGTCAGCCACTCATGCGGCTGTGGCAACTCGTTTGCCGTATAGATATTTTCTCTCTGTGCAGCAGCTTCTTCCTTTCTGCCTCACTGCCAAGCGGCGCTGGAGCAACACTCCGGCGCCGCAGCGTTTGTCACATGTGTGGAGCACTATTGAGGGGAGAAGACTAAGAGAAGCACTGCAAAGAACAACGCAAGGTTGATCGATACGATCCAGTGGTAGAACAGAGGTCCGACCATTCCATTCTCAGCTTTCGTCATTGCTCGATAGCGAGAAGCATACCATGGCGCCGCAATGCGGAGCCACAAGAAGTTCACCTTCTGGCCTCGTCGGCGAAGATCGGCGTAGATCATAATGGTCGTGACCACATACCAGACTGAGCAGACGCCGGCAAGTACTATCAGAATGATTCGCAGATTCATAGAATCACATCTCCTGTTCGGGTGTTTGCCCACCTGAGTTGTCGCAGAGCGCTATGGCAATTGGATCAGACAAACTCTACCTCCTGCCGGTTACGGAGGAAGACAAGAGCAAGAACAACAGACCACACCGGAACCATGGCGATAGCCAGTGGAGCTAGCAGAACAGTCACTTCGCAGATACCGCTCGCTATCATTATGTACGCGAGATTGCGGATGCCCTGACTAAACACTTCCTTGACTTTGAGGAGCTTTGCACCGATCAAAATATCTATTATACCTATCGTAACAAACGCACTGGCAAAGAGCACGATATACGCTACTGTCACCAGGAAGGAGTTAATTGGCCAGAACAGCATGAGCGCCGATTTCAGACCGAGTCCGATTGTCTGGAAAAAGATGGACCACCACACGGAAATGATAATGAGAAGATCCACGTCGTGATAGTCGTACTGCTCCCGTAACAGCCTGCGAAACATGAGAAGAGTGTAGACTCCGATGGCCGTGTTTATGATCATCAATAGGTCCGACGGTCCAATGAAAGGCCTTCGCACGCCAAGGAACTCGCCCGCCACAACCGATTCGATTATCCCAATCACGAACGCAGCTGGGAACAAGGCTGCTTGGGCGATCGCAAGCCAACCAGCAGTTCTGTATTCGTTCTCTTCCATAGCATTCACTCCGTGTCAGAGTTGCACGTTGTCGCAAGAGATTGCTTCCCAGAGCTACACATATTCCGGTCTATACTCAAGAATGTCGCCGGGCTGACAATTGAGCTCACGACAGATCGCCTCAAGCGTGCTGAATCGCATCCCCTTCACCTTTCCCGTCTTCAGGAGCGAGAGATTCGTGACCGAGATATCGATTCGCAATGCCAACTCTGTCAGAGACATCTTCTTTTTCACCAACATCATATCGAGGTTTATCTGAATTGCCATGTCTCAATATAATCCGTGTTTTACATATAACAACAACTTCTTTATGTCTATCGTAAAATACGTTAAGTAAAACAGAAAGTTCTACAAATACTCAGATGCAGCAGAATCAAGTCCGGTTAGCCTTCCTCGGCCGGTTGGAAGCGGGGTAAGGGTAAGCTAAGTCTCGGATACGCAACCTACTGAAGGCGGAGTCGTACCGATATATTGAGTTAGGAGTCCGCGATTGAAACGAAAGACACTAATCCGAAAGGCTGGGAAGATTCTGGTATGGATATGCTCAGTCTTTTTGCTGATGGCCGCCTGTGGCTACCTGTTTCTTCTCTATGCTGCTCGCGGGTATGAGGGCAGGGTCTCCGATCACTTCGATGGGTCGCACTTCTTCAATCCTGATTCGGGCGGGCACTCATTCGGGGATATGGTCAAGTGGTTATGGGAAATGCAAACTGTCTCATGGCCGGAGTGGATTGATGACCCAGGACAGCCGTCCCCGCCGGAAATAGTGGCGTCCGGCAAACTTCGAGTGACGTATGTGAACCACGCCACGGTGTTGATTCAGATCGACAGCTTGAACATCCTGACCGATCCGATCTGGTCGATGCGGGCCGGGCCAACAAGCTGGCTGGGCACCAAGCGAGTCCGCAACCCGGGGATCACTCTGGAGAGACTTCCCAAAGTGGATGTTGTGCTCATTTCTCACGACCACTACGACCATCTTGATATGCCATCCCTTGAGAGAATAGTTGAACGCGATCACCCGATGATCCTGGTCGGTCTCGGAGTCGAAGCGCTTCTGCCCGACAAATGGCACGATCTCGTGCGTGGGATGGACTGGTGGGAAACGCATACGTGCGAAGGTTCGGGCACCGTGTTCACGTTCGTGCCTGCGCGGCATTCCTCCGGGAGATTCCCGTTCAGAGAAGACCTGACTCTATGGGGAGGATTCATGATCGAGAGCCGCACAGGCGACCAGGTCTACTTCGCAGGCGACACCGGCTTCGGTCGTTTTCTCGAGTCGATGCGAAACCGATTTGAGCAAATCAGATTGGCGATCCTTCCCGTGGGCAACTACGAAAAACGATGGTTCATGAAGGATCAGCACATGAGTCCCGACGACGCAGTGCAAGCGATGTTGCTTCTCGGAGCACATAAGTGCGTCGGCATACACTTCTCCACCTTTGCGGAACATCCCGAGCAGGCCATAGATGCTCACGACGAAAACCTTGCGACAGCGCTCGACAAATATCGCGTCCCACCTTCCGATTTCTGGCTACTTAAGTTCGGTGAGGGCAGAGACGTCCCGGCTTACCGACCGGGGAATTCGGGTCCAATCAGTTTTCGACTGCCGGATGAAGACGCAGCGGTGGTGAGAAGAATCGGTGACAGCGGTAAGTGACCCAGCGCGACATCACTTATATCTGAACGGGAAGATCCCTGCCGGGTCGAGATTGGACTTGAGATTTTTCTCTATGGCTGATCGGTGTGAATCGTTGTGATGCCAGCTCGGTCGCACGGTCGGGGCATTCACTGGCACTCGTTCGTTGAGTGAGATTACTTGAGACCGAGGTGTCAGACGCAAGGTCACCGAGACTATCAGGCCGAATCGTCCTCGGCTCCCTGCAAGAAAGCGCGAAACGTCATATCCGGCGACAGACTTCAGAGTTACCGCCCCGACACGGACGAGTTTCCCGTAAGGCATGACAACGGAAGCAGCGGTCACGCAATGTCCGACTGATATGGGATTGTCAGGTGAGTCACCACTAATACCGAGAGAAAGCGCCCCGCCTAACGAGCCGTCGTACGAAAGAGCCTCGCATGCGACCGCGAGACCGTTCGAGCTTGTCGCATTCTTGATCTCATTGAACCTGAAGCCCGACTCAAATGTCATGTGAAGATCGTCAGGCGAGAAGTCTGTCATCCGATTCATCATTCTCGATGAGACGACAATGCAGTTCTCCGGCAGATCGGCAGTTTCCAGTTGCGAGATTGTCCCCGCAGGGCAGATCTTGAATTGCCTCGCAGATGCAAGCTGAACGAGTTCCAGCATTTGCCGGGGATTCTCCGGAGTGACGACGGGATTGCGCGTCGACAGATCGATGGAATCATCAGGCAGAATCCCACGAAGATCCTGCAGCGACCAGTTCATACTGCGTTGAGCGAGGTCTCGTAGATCCTGTAGGTTTTGTAGCGCTCTGTGCCGAGCATAGTGGCTACTCGGTTCATCAAGACGTTGTCTTCAAGAATCCACGACAGCTCACCCCATTTGTAGCCTTTCGCGACTCCTCGATTGAAAGTCTCAATATAGAAGATTGAGTCGATGCCCCGTTTCTGATAGTCGTGCTCAATTCCCATGGTAATGATACGAGCTGAATCGATCTTGTTCCTGACCTTCGTGTGCCAGAGAATTTTCAGGAGGCCGAATGGGAATAGCCTCCCGTTGGCATAAGGCAGAACCTGATAGGCATTGGGCAGAGCCAGCGAGAAGCCGATGGGGTTGCCGTCAACCTCCGCGATGAATACAAGATCCGGATCGACGAGCGATTTCATATCTTTGGCGATATGCTGAAACTCATCTTCCGAGACCGGCACGAATCCCCAGTTCCTGCTCCAGGCCGCGTTATATATCTTGTTTATGATCTTTGCTTCGGATTTGAAATGTCGCAGATTCAGGTTACGCACCGTGACATTTTCTTTCTGGCGAACAGCTTCAGCAATTCTCACGAGTCGTTCGGGCGGAGTGTTCTCCGCAGTCATCTTGTACGCATAAAGGTCCTTAACCTTTTTGAATCCGAACCGCTCGTAGTACTGGAGGTAATACTCCGGGTTATAGATCATGCCGACGACCGGTGGCTGGTCAAACGCGTTGGTAAGCGCACCGACTTCATAGTTCGTCGACAGATTCACCGGGCCGCGCATCCTCTCCATGCCTTCAGCCTTCAAGTGTATCATGGCGACCTTAAGAAGCTTGCGGGCAACCGAATACTCGGGAATCGACTCGAAGAATCCGAAGAATCCGGTCTTCTCCTCGTGAAAGCTGTTGTGGGTTCTGTTGATAATCGCCGCAATTCTTCCCACAGTTCGTCCGTCGTGTTGCGCCGTGAAGAACCTGACGGATGCGTATCGGAAGAATGGATTGCGTCTGCGATCAAGAAGCTCCCGTTGCGCGGATATCAGAGGGGGAACCCAGCACGGGTTGTCACGATACAACTTCCACGGGCACTTGATGAACTGATTCATGCCGGAGGATGTGACAACCTCTTTGACTTCGATTCTGTCGTAGTCCATCTGGATCGCAAATTATATTACGCCGAGCTGCCGGCCGACTTTCTGGAAGGCTTCAAGGACTTTGTCGAGTTCCTCATCAGTGTGAGTGGCGGTGTATGACGTGCGAATCAACGCTCCGCCCGGCGGTACAGCGGGTGATATAATCGGATTTGCAAATATCCCTTCAAAGGTCAGCGCCTTCCAGAACCTGAAGCAGTCCAGGTCTTCGCCGATGAAGATCGGGACTACTGGCGTCTCTGTCGTGCCGATGTTGAATCCGAGTTCCTTGAATCCCCTGTGCATTCTGTGCGTGATTTCCCAGAGCCTTTCTCGGCGCTCCGGTTCAGTCTTGATGATCTCCAGCGCGGCCCTTACTGCGGCAACCGCAGCGGGTGGCATCGAAGCGGAAAATATCAACTCGCGCGAAATGTGTTTGACGTAATTGATGATTTCCTTGGAAGCAGCGATATATCCCCCGAGGGACGCAAAGGACTTGGAAAATGTCCCCATGATTATGTCCACCCGGTCTTCAAGTCCAAAGTGCTCGGCTGTTCCACGACCGCCGGGTCCGAGGACACCCACTGCATGGGCATCGTCGACCATCACTCCTGCTGCGAACTCTTCGGCGATCTCGACTATCCCGGGCAGATTGGCGATGTCCCCCTCCATCGAGAAGACGCCGTCGACGATGATGAACTGACCGTTCCCATTGCTTTGTTGCCTGAGCACTCTTGCAAGGTCATCCATGTCGTTATGCCCGAACTTGTATGTCTTTCCGAACGAAAGCCGTGTGCCGTCCACGATCGAGGCATGAACCGACCGGTCGATCAGAATAGTCTCTCCCTTTTCAATCAGGCATGATATCGTGCCGAGATTAGACTGAAAACCGGTCGAGAAGACGAGAGCGGCCTCTTTGTTGAGAAACTCCGCCAGCTCCTCTTCGAGCCGTACGTGTATATCGAGCGTGCCGTTAAGAAAACGTGATCCGGTGCATCCGGACCCATACTTGGCGACAGCGTCCGTGGCGGCTTTCTTGACGCGCGGGTCGGTGGTAAGCCCGAGATAGTTGTTCGAGCCGATCATGATTTGCTGGCGACCGTCTATCAGCACGGAATGGTCGGAGGCCGACGAAATCTGGCGGAAATACGGGTAGACACCCATCGCCTGCACCTGTTGCGGCCTCGTGAAGTCTACGCATTTCTGGAATATCGGCTTGGTTGTTTTTGCTTGTCTGTCTGCTGTTTTCATGTTATCTCAATGCCGTGCAAAGACTCAACTAACCGCTGCGGCCAACCTTTGTCAAGGGAAAAACCCGATGGAACGCGGTCAAGACAATGCTTCGCCTCGAGTCCTGATAACAGGCGTTACCGGTTTTGTCGGGAGCCATATTGCCGATCTGTTGTCGGCATCCGGCTATCGAGTCACCGGTCTCATAAGAAAGACATCCAACAGAGACTTTATCAGTCACCTCAACATCGATTTGCGACTGGGCAATCTCGATGCTCCGAACGGTCTGCGAGATGTGGTTGCCGATCAACACGTGATCATTCACAGCGCAGGCCTGGTACAGGCGAAGTCTAACGAAGAGTTAATGCGGTCGAATCGCGACGCAACGCTCAGAATGCTCGATGCGGTCGCTCAATTCTGCCCGGGTGTTAAGAGGTTCATCTATATCTCGTCGCAGGCAGCGGCCGGTCCGTCAGCATCAACGAACGGCATTGACGAGAGCGTTGCGCCGAGACCGGTGTCTGCCTACGGTAGGAGCAAGCTCGCTGCCGAACAAGAGTGCGCGAAGTTCAGTGGCAAATTGCCCATTGCGATATTGCGCCCGCCGTCAGTGTACGGTCCCCGGGACAGAGGCGTCCTCCCGTTCTTCAGGCTCGTGAAGTCAGGCTGGTACTGGAAATTCGGGAAGAATGAGCCATTTGCATCGATCGTCTACGTGAAAGACCTCGCGCTGGCGGTCAAAGCTACCATGGAATCGGATGCGGCTGTTGGCGAGACGATCTACACGGCCAATCTTGAGACCCTATCGCAGTGGGAATTGCAGCGAAGAATTGCGGACGTGATGAAAGTCGAGATCAAACCGCTCTATACACCCATGTGGTTCAAGAGCGCTCTTGTCTGGTTCGATGCATTTGCGGCCGTCGTCGCCGGAAAGCGGCGTTCAATCACTCAGGACAAGATCGCCGAGCTGTCGGAGAGATTCTGGGTATGCGATTCATCGAAGGCCCACCGTCTTATGGGCTGGAGAGCAGGCACGACTCTTGAGCAGGGGTTCGCAGAGACCATTGACTGGTACACTCAGCACAGGTGGCTCTGATGTTCGGAATGCCTTTGAAGTTGTTCATTACTACCGCTTTGACTGCCACTGCGGTTCTTTTCGTAGTCATACTTCTACAACTTCTGTTCGAGCGCATCTTCCGCGTAACCCAGCTTATCCCAGCTGAAATTCGCGAGGAGAGAAATCGACTCTGGTTCGCCTTACTCGTCGTCGTGGAAGCTGCCGTGTATGCCGTCGGGCCAACACTATTCTATTTCTGGATTTACGCCGTTCTCCCGTTCTTCAGCTATCGCGCAGGAGTGGCTGTCGGACTGTTTCTCTATTTCTTCGGCGCCCTTCCCCTGGCTACAGCAATGGAGATGCGCATGAAGATGCCTGGAGGGGTCATGATCTTCACTCTGTTCTTCTCACTGCTGAAACTGGTCGCCTGCTGGGCGACGATTTCGTACATGCTTAACCGGTAGGTCGAAAGCCTCGTGCTTTCGACGTGTCGAAACCGTGAAGGTTTCGACCTACTGAACAACCACTGCAAATCGGCCTGCTTCCACTATCTCTTTCGCTGTGAGATGTAGACTCCGCCAAGTACCATCATCCCGCCGATAGCCGACAACAGACCGAACGACTCGTGAAGAAGCGGCACCGCCAGCGACGTAGTCGCCAATGGCTCGATGTACAAGAAGACACCCGCTTTGGATGCGCCGATCTTGGCCACACCTTCTTGCCAAGACCAAAGGCCGAGCGCGAGCGCTACAATGCCCAAGAACAACAGTGCGATAAGCGGCTTGGTTGGGAGTTGTGCGAACGAACTCCAGTCGGACGAGAACAGCATGTAACCGATGGAGATCGCAGCTGAAGGAAGGAGCACCATGAACGTTACCGAGAGAGGATTCTCCGACCGGGAAACATCGCGAGTGATGGCAGTGTAGGCCGCCCATGTGTGCGCCGAAGCGAGAACCAACCAGTCTCCCGTGCTCTTGAGCCAACTGAAATCGCCGATCGCGCCCTTGGAAATCAACAGTAGAATGCCAGCCGTAGCGACGGCGATACCGATCAGGTCGCTGGCGCCTACTTTCTCCTTAAGGAAGACATAGGATACGGCGACGATCACCAGAGGTGTGACGGCAATAATCCAACCGGTATTGGTAGCTGACGTGTAGTTAATACCCACGATCTGAATTATGAAATGGGCCGCAAGAACCACGCCGCCGATAGCAATACGCCTCAAAGACTGCTGCTTGAAACGAAGGCTCGCTTTGCGCAATGTGATCAAGAATAGTATTACCGGAAGCCCGAGGAGAAGCCGCAGACCGAGCAGTTCCACCGGTGAGACGTAGTCGAGACATATCTTCGTCGCGACGAACGAGAAGCCCCAGATGATTACAGTGAGAAACAGCAGGAGTCGGGGGAACATAATGCCGGTTTCCGGTGCGAAGCGATCAGATTTACCTGTTGGCTCGTGTCAACGATGCGAATTACGATGTCGCACAATCCTGAGAAATGCCGTCGGACTGCACTGAGTGCAACCCGCGTCTTAGCCGCTCAAGAGCCCCAGTGGCTGCATGCGGGAACCAGGCGTTCCGAGAATTCAACTGCTTGACGCCTACTCGACCGAGCCTCTACTTGAACGCCGTCAGAGCCTCGTCGACAGAATCCTTGGCGTCGAACACCTCTGTCAAGCGCGCAATGACCATCACACGCTCGACCTTCGAGGTGAGGTTGGCCAGCTTCAGCTCGCCACCTGCGTCTTTGAATTTCTTGTAGTGATGAATCAGGATCGACAGCCCGGAGGAGTTGATCCAATCGCAGCCGGCAAGGTCGACAACCGCCTTCTTGTATCCTTTGCCGATTATCGCATACAGCTTTTCATCGAGTTCTCCCGTATCCGGTCCTCCCATCAGCTGTCCCTTGACTTCGATAACCCAGATTCCGTCCTTTTCGTAGGAGTTGACTTTCATCTGCAGTATCCTCCAAAGTTCAATTCATTTCTCCGCCAACATACACAAGCCTCAGCCGAATTTCAAATCAATTGTGGATTCGAGACGGGTGCAGCTCATTGACAAACCGGCCTGCCTTCCGATGGTAATTCTCATTGCCGACGGCGTCGGGAATCCGTCCCAATCCGACTCTCAACATTCAATTGGTATTCCATGCAAACTTTCAACTTGTGGGACAACCTCAGGATTCCTGACAACGCAGGAAGCAGAAGCGATTCATTAGCCAAAGTCTCAATCCAGCGGAATGTCGGCCGTGACCGGCAGACCAAGCTTCTTCTGAGTATAAGGAATCAGTCCACCCGCGTTAATGATCTCCTGAATCTCTGTCGGATAGGCCGGGAATGAGAATTCGCCCTTTGGTGTAACAACAACTCCCCGTTTGAGATCGACCTCCACACGGTCGCCTTTCTTCAGCGAATCGACAAGCTCGGGATTCACGATCGCGGGCACTCCGTTGTTTATGAGATTCCTGAAATAGATGCGGGAAAATGTCTTTGCGATAACCGCACCGACTCCCGAGAACTTGAGGCACTTGACCGCCTGCTCCCGCGACGAACCGCATCCGAAGTTCTTGCCTCCAACCACGATATCGCCATTTGCGACTGTCTTCACGAAGTCAGCGTCAAGATCTTCCATTGCATGCTTCGCCATCTCTGCCGGGTCTGTGACGGTGTACGTGTACTTGCCCGGAAAGATCACGTCGGTGTTAATATCATCGCCGTACTTGTAGATTTTGCCTTTGATGACACTCATTCTCCAACCTTTCGCCTAATCCGACAGAATTTAGTGCGAGCCGATGCATTTGTCAACGGCTTACCTTGTTGGGCTGCACTGTATCGAACCCAGCGCCAGCGCCTCTGCGTTTCAGCGTCTCGGCATGGTCAACCTGCCTGATACGGAACTTTCCGCAGCGGTGAGGTGACTGACGTACCAGCAGTTGGGAGGGGTAGGTCTGTCGTAACGGAAAGGTGTTGAAAGAAGAGCCCCTTCGTTGACCGAGCGAAGACACAAAACCTCGTTCAGTGTCATACCTGCAGGGAGGATGATCGCTCCCGCTTCTGCCATCGGAACGAGGATGCGGCGCTTCATAGCCTCGACGTAGGTCTCCTGTGTCAACGGGGAAACATAGAGCCGGATAGAGTCGGACACGTGCCGACCTTTCATCGTCTCAGCAATGCTCCTTAGCTGATCGATTCCTCCTCCACATGGTCCGCCAATGAACACTGTCCCTATCGACTCGATGCTTTGAATCTCAGAGATCGGTTTGGCTACAGCCATATCAGACGAAGGGGCCACCTGCGCCTCAAGGCCTGAGATTGTGAGCACATAGTCATGGTTGTAGTAGGCTTTGCTATCGGAGAAGACCGCTTTCGGGTCTGCCTTTCCACGTCGCGCGAGGAATCTCCGCGTCACTTCATCGAACGGAGTATATCCGCAGTAAGCCGTAGATGCCGGAGTCAGGTGACAGAGCGAGTACCTCTCGAGGATGCTCAACTTCTCAATTACGCTGCCGGTGTATTCCACGACTCTGCTCTCAAAAACGCCTTTTGATAGGTGCGAAACGGCGTAGGCGAAGATGTCAAATGCTGCCACGCCTCTCTGCAACCTCCCGTGTAGCGTTAACCTGACCACTGAGGGGACCTCTGCGCGAACGGATCCGTTCTTCGCGAGTTCATCTAATTGCGAGTCTGTCAATGGCAGCGACATGGCGGAAAACGCCGACAGTCCCGCTGACTCTGCGCTGTTTCGGAGAACCAGAATGTTCGGGGCTATAATCTCCTGCTCGACGATTGCGAAAGTTGTAGCGGTCGGAGATAAGCCAAGTTCATTGTATTCAGCCGGAAGAGCGCCAAACCCGGTAACGATCTGGGTCTTATCCACCAGGGTCACCAAGTGTTCGATCTTGCGCCCCTTTTCTATCGCTGACGGATCGAGTATGATCATGTCAGGCTTCAGATCGACTGTCTGGCCCTGCTCGACCATATCCAAGCCCGCACAGCGGGCCAAGATCTTCTCGGCGACGGTCTTGTAGTACTCTACGAATACCCCGTTTCGGCCCATCTTTGGCTCGGAGCCGAATCTCAACTCGAGCTGTTCAAGCTTGAGCGTGTGAGGTTTGTCTTTGATGCCGTATCGTCTGCGCCAACTGTAGAAACCTGCCTTAGCCAGACCGAGCTCTCTGCCGCAGCGAAAATCATCGCCGAAGCGTTCCCAAAGCTCACGTATTTGTGCTTCGGAGTATTTCGGATAGCTTGTCCGCGGAATCCCCTTCTTGCGGCGCCAGTACTGAACGAGATGTTCGGATACATTCCCGCCGAGAGCTTCTGCTATCCGCTTGTCTGTGTGGTAGAGTTGCTGAAGGCGTAGCAACTCTGCTTTCGTCGGCATCTTCACGAAATAGTACCTCTCAGAACAACGGCTTCAAAGTGCGGTACGTGGTGTCGAGCGAAACCGAAACGACCCGTACACCGCCTATCACCGGCATGAAACTCGTGTCTCCAGACCAACGCGGCACGAGGTGGATGTGCAGGTGCCCGGGTACTCCGGCGCCCGAAGGTCTGCCGAGATTCATCCCCAAATTGATGCCATGCGGGTGAAACGCCTTCTTCAGCGCCGCTACAGCCCGCCTTGCTTCGCAAGTCATCTCGAACCAAGTTGTCTCGTCGAGTTTCTCTATGCTTCCTACGTGCTTGATAGGCGCCACCATCAAGTGCCCGGAGGTGTATGGATACCGATTCATCATAATGAAAGTAAGTTTACCCCTGCACAGCACCAGATTCTGCTTGTCGCGCTTCTCCCGTAGCACGCGGCAAAAAAGGCATCCGGTCTCCCGCTTTTGCTTCGGCGCGAGCAGATATTCCTCCCGCCAAGGTGCATAGACGTTCTTTGACATGGCTTAATATCTTCGAGACCAAAGGAAAAGGCAACTTAAAACCGGAACTTCGCCAGGCCTCTCGATAACTCGGTAACACACTGTTGTGCATTACGTTATGCGGTGGTCGTTGGCTGAATCCCGGCCTTGTTCATTGGGGTATCAGCCTGCTCCGGCTGCAGAATTTCTTCTTCTTGCTGAGGAGCGCTCGAAGTTCATCAAGGTACATTTGGTCGATCCGTCTTGACAAACAGCCATCTTCACCTAATCTTTCCCCCCGTCATTAACCTTAACAACCGGGAGCCATCGGTGATAAAGAAGGAAGAAGCGCTACAATATCATTCAATGGGCAGAAAGGGCAAAATCGAAGTCGTTGCTACCAAGCCCTGTCTGACGCAAAGAGACCTCTCGCTCGCCTATACTCCGGGCGTCGCTCAGCCTTGCCTTGAGATTGCTGATCACCCTGAGAAAGTGTATGAATACACCGCCAAGGGCAACCTTGTAGCGGTGATCTCAAACGGCACCGCAGTACTCGGCTTAGGTGACATAGGACCCGCGGCCGGAAAGCCGGTGATGGAAGGCAAGGGGGTGCTCTTCAAACGGTTCGCCGACGTCGACGTGTTCGACATCGAGGTCGACTCGAAGGACCCGAAAGAGATAATCAAGTTTTGTAAGATGATTTCTCCGACGTTCGGAGGCATCAATCTTGAGGACATCAAAGCTCCTGAATGTTTCGAGATCGAGGAAACTTTGATCGAGGAGCTCGACATCCCTGTGTTTCACGACGACCAGCACGGCACGGCTATCATATCGGGCGCAGCGCTTGTCAACGCGCTTGAGCTCGTCAAGAAAGACATCGATAAGGTCAAGTGCGTCTTTCTTGGCGCGGGCGCAGCCGGCATAGCTTGCGCAAATCTCTACCTCGCACTCGGAGTGAAGAGAGAGAACATCCGAATGGCCGACTCGAAGGGTGTGATTTACAGGGGTCGGACCGAGGGCATGAACAAGTACAAAGAAGCCTACGCGGTAGACACCAAGGAGCGCACGCTTGCAGATGCTATGAAAGGCGCCGATGTCTTCGTAGGCGTGTCGACAAAGGACATGGTTACGCAGGAAATGGTCCGTTCGATGGCGTCCAATCCGATCATTTTCGCAATGGCCAATCCCGATCCCGAGATCAGCTACAACGATGCCAAGGCTGCTCGTTCAGATGTCATAATGGCGACAGGCCGCTCAGACTATCCGAATCAGGTTAACAATGTGCTCGGCTTTCCGTTTATCTTCCGTGGCGCACTCGATGTGAACGCCAGAAAGATCAACATGGAGATGAAGCTCGCAGCGAGCCGTGCTCTGGCGCAGCTTGCCAAGGAGCAGGTTCCGGAATCGGTATCCAAAGCCTATGGCGGACAGAGTCTGAAGTTCGGTCCGGAGTACATTATTCCCAAACCCTTCGATCCACGTATTCTGATCTGGGAATCATCGGCGGTGGCAAAGGCCGCGATGGACACTGGCGTGGCTCGCAATAAGGTCGACATTGCGGAGTACAAGATCCAACTCGAGAACAGACTCGGCAAGACTCGCGAGATCATGCGCCTTATGACCAACAAGGCCAAGAGCAACCCGAAACGTGTCGTCTATCCCGAGGGCACCGCTGAACGGATCATTCTCTCGGCTCGACGCGTGGTCGATGAAGGCATCGCTAAGCCGACTCTTCTCGGAATGTGGGACAACGTTCAGGCTGTAGCGAGGAAGCTTGATGTCTGCCTTGACGGTGTCGAGATAATCGATCCGCGTGAGTATCCGAAGTTTAAGGAATATGCGAAGAAGTTCCTGACTATGCGATGCCGCAAAGGTGTGAGTGTCGGTGATGAGGAACGGCTTATCCGCGACCCGAATATCTTCGGCACTCTGATGGTCGAGTTTGGTGACGCCGACTGCCTGCTTGCGGGCGTGACGCAGCATTATCCGGACACTGTACGCCCAGCGTTGCAGATAGTCAAGGTGCGTGAAGGGCTGTCGACAATCTGCGGCGTGTATGTTCTGATTCTCAAGAATCGCACATTCTTCTTTGCCGATACGACCATCAATATTAATCCGACTGCCGAGCAGCTTGTCGACATTGCGCTGTTGACGGCTGAGACCGCACGATATTTCAACGACGTGCCGCGGATCGCGATGATCTCGTTCTCGAACTTCGGATCGGTCAAAGCGCCGGAGACCGATAAGGTCATAAAGGCTACTGCGATTCTCAAGCGCGAGCACCCGGAGTTGGTGGTCGAGGGTGAGATTCAGGCCGACACCGCTGTCGCGCCGTATATAGCTGAAGCAAGCTTCCCGTTCTCGGCGATCAAAGGCGATGCCAACTGCCTGATCTTCCCGAATCTCGATGCGGGGACGTCGTGCTACAAGCTTGTGATGCAGCTTGCCAATGCCGAGGCGATAGGGCCGATACTGGTAGGAGTGAAGAAGCCGATTCACATTCTGCACAAATCACTGACGGTCGACCAGATCGTGAACATGACAGCGCTCGCAGTGGTCGACGCACAGTACGCGAAGTAGAGTCTGGAACGCAGTAGTCCGAACCACAGGGGTTCGGACCTACGAATCTACGAATCTCGAGGCCGCCCAACCGGGCGGCCTTGCTGTTTGCAGCAAGTTACATGGGTGGCCCACCTTTCAGGCGGGTTACTCTCCTCAGTAGGGGCACGGCGTGCCGTGCCCGGCGACCTGCTACAACGGGCACTCCGCGCACGGCACTGCGCCGCCAGCAAAGACGTAATTCACGAGATAGACGATATCCAGCAAATTGTACTTGGCGTCGCAGTTGACGTCAGCCTGACCGAGATTGGCTGGTTGTGCACAACCTGTATGAAATACCCAGCAGATCATATAGACAATATCGTCAATGTCGACAATCTGATTCCCCGTGACATCTCCGCAGAGCACTCCCTCGCACCCGACTCCAAGCGCTCCGATCAGCACACTGCAGCCATTGTGCTCCGGCAGACAGGGAGAGAGGCTGCTGAGTGTGAAATCGTTGGCCGAGGTGTCGCAGAAGAGAGGATCGAGAGAGAATACATTGGAGGTGTCAAACACGCAGCATTCGCAGGCATCCCACCAATTTGGATCTGCAAAGACGAAATCGGAACAATCTGCTTTGAGCACGACTGTAGTCTTTGAATCGCAAGTCGTTAGGCTGGAATCTGTGGAAATCACGATTGAATTGGTAAAATCAAGATAATGAGATGAAAAGTAACCACAGCGCAACTGTCCATTCAGTGTGCTACCGGCAACTGTTGTCCGGGTAGTGCCGTGGAGTGTCAATGCCCCATCAAGTACCGACGAGACGATAGAGATGTCGCCATTCCAGAAGTCAATGTCTGTGTCATATATCTCGCTGTTGTCGACTTCCAGCCAGCATTCATCGATTACTCCAATTGAGCAATCCGAAATGTGGCTGCCTTTCGCAACGAAATGAGAGAATCCACTGATCGCGATAGGTGAGCGCAAGACGGTGGAGCCGATGAATCTGATGTCAACTCGCGGCGCATAGAACGGTATTGAGTCAAGCTTGCAGCCAGTGAACTCACATGACGATTGGACAATCCAACTGTCTGCATCGAATCCGAGCGGGCACGCGCTGATGGTACAAGAGTCGAAGGCTAAGTTAACTGCGCTGCGCAGCAATGCAACGCCGGAGTTGTTGGCAATGACGCAGTGGCTGAAGGTCAGATCACACAGCCAAGCCTTCACGCAACCTTCTGCCCCACCTACCCCGTGCTGAAGAACGAAACCGCGTATCTGGGCTTCATTCGTACGGTCATCTGAATTCCACGCATAAATCACGCTGCCCGTATCCGATGCTCCCAGCACGTTTGTGTCAGCGTCAATGATCGTGTTCGCAATGTGTGAGGTATCTCCGTCGAGAAGAATCTCGCTCGAGATCAAGATTGATTTGGTCAGCAGGTTGAGCCGCTCATAGTAATGACCGTCTGCAACCAGAATGGTATCGTTGTCTGACGCAGCATTTATCCCCTCCTGAATCGTCGGCTGATCGGCAGGGACATGGATTGTGGCGGCAAGCGCGAATGCCGGTAGCGACAAAACCGCTAAAAATGTCAAAAGCGACTTCATGGCAAACCTCCTATGTTCGATCCGCTCTCTACTTGTATCGTCAACCTACCTCCGAACATGTTCCACTACTGGCATGCCGCGCGCGGCTCCGGGCCGCCAGCGAACATGAATTCGATCATGTAAACCACGTCATCTATGTCGATCGAAGGCGAGCCCGCGCTGCAGTCGGCATTGCTCCCTGACGGTGGCGTCGGACCGTTCGAGAAGATGTAGGTGATAAAGAACATCACATCGCTCACATCAATCTCGGAGTTGTGATTGAAGTCACAGCAGAGATAGATGTTCGGACATCCCGCACCGAGCGCCCCGATCAAAACCCCGCATTCGTTGTTCTCCGGCAGGCACTGTGAATTCGTTGCGAGCCTGAAATCGCGGGTGGTGACATCGCAGAAACGGGGATTGGCGTCTATGTTGCCGTTCACAGCGAACAGGTAGGAGTATGGACCGGTTGACCATCCATGGAGGCAGCAGCAATTGAAAACCGCGTTTGGAGACTGCGGCGGCCATGTGAGATTGGGAGCACACGACTCAATCACACAGCGCGTGAGTTCTATGCTTGAGCTTGAGTCTACTGAGATGTTTGTGCTTCCCGGGTTCTTAAACAGCGTGCAGTTCTCAATCAAAGGCGAAGCACTAGCCTCAGCCACAATCGCGCCTCCCGCTCCCAGACAATTGACTACGATGCAGTTCCTGATTGTCGGCGATGCGCCGTAGAAGATATCGATGCCTGAAGTCAGATAAGGCTCCGGCCATTCTTGGTAGCCATCCGCAATCGTGAATCCGTCGACAATACAACTCCTACCCACCCCATCCCTCAGTACTAGATGGGAAGTGCACTCTCCCCTAAGGATCGTCACACGCGGCCCACTCTCTGATTTCAAGACAATGTTCTTCCCACCTATTGTGACTCTGCATTCCGAATACGTCCCCGGAGCTACAAGAACTGTATCACCACTTGCCGCAGCATTGATTCCCGACTGAATCGTGGCGTACATTTCCGGGACTTTCAGCCGTGTAATATGGATCACCATTGGGATCTGCACCCATAGCCCCCACTCAAAGCCGTCGTTCACACGAATTCGCAACCAATATGACGAATGATTCGACAGCGGCGAACCAGCGTATACGGAGCTCGTGTCTGACGAAGTCACGGGTCCAGTGTCCCACATCTCTGCCACGTCCCATAGCGAGTCAGTGCCAACCTGTATGTGATATTGCTCTTGAGGAGCTGCCCCGAAGTAGCTCCAATATATGCTGGGGATTCGGACGTGAACCGTGTCTCCGTTCGCCGCAGGGCCTAAGTTGACTTCGGTTGCATGCGGCGGTACCTGCTGAACCGGAAACGCCCCCATGTCATTCCTGCTTCCATCGGGGTCGTTGTAGACCGCATCGGGGTCGCCTGCGTCAATACATAGGGATGCGTACTGAAGTCTGAAATCCAGATTCCCGGGATCGAGGAAGAGCGGATCGGCAGAGATACCGTTTTCGCCCGATCCGTTGTTGGAGCTGCCGTTACCCCAAACATCGTTGTAGTCAATAACAACGTACCCCTTGTCCGCAAGATATGGCCGCCCTATGCCGTTCCGGCTGTTAAGAACCACGATGTTGTTGACTATGGTCGATACGAGGGGAGGGTCTCTAAAGTCGGACTTTCTGTCTATTATCTGGATTCCGGTGTTGTTAAACAGTATCGTGTTGTTGATGACCTCAGCCTTGCCACTCTCTGTGAGAACATCGATTCCAGCCAAGCCCGGATCTCCGTCAGTGGACGTGTGATCACGAATGACATTGCGATGGACCAGACATCCTTGACCCGCCATCAAACACGAAATGCCTCCGTAGGCGTTTGCGAAAATCAGATTGCCAACTACTTCCTGCCTGAGCGGTGTGTCGCCCCAGATCTGAATCCCGAATCCCTGATTATCGTGTATCGTGCAACCGATGACGCGGGCTCCTGATGAATGACAAAAGATACCTCTACCGCAGTAGCAGATCTCGCAATCCTGGATAATCGGACTCGTGGAGTCGCACAGAATGCCCCAATCGGATGTGCAATTGCGAACGCTGAAGCCTTCAAAGACGCAGGTCGTATCTACCAGACCTACAAAGCTGACAACCGGTGAGTCGGCCAGCGCTGCCTCGATAAACGTCGAATCGCGCCCCTCGACGGACAGAAGCAGGACATTCTTGCTGTTGATGCAAAGGTTCTCCAAATATGTTCCTGCAGCAACAAGCACGGTGTCGCCGTTCTGCGCGGTATTTATCCCCTCCTGAATTGTCGGCTTATCGGTTGGCACATGAATTGTCGTTGCAAGTGCCAAGGCCGGTAGCGATAGAACTGCCAATACTGTCAGAAACGACTTCATGGCAAACCTCCCGTGTTTGACCTATACTCGATTAACATATCTAATATACTGCAATGTGGCCTAAGAACAAGCCGATTCTGAGAGAGTGGATCGAGTTCCGATTCCGCCACGACCGAAAAGACCCTGATCCCCAAGATTCAGTCAGGAAGGGATTCCTGACTGCGAAGGTACAGTGAGTAGGTCGGCCTCCGAAGTCACGCTTCGCGTGACGTAGAATGCCGACAAACCGGTGTCGGGTTTCTTCTTGCGCGTGGCGCAATCCAAGACCCGACCTACTCCAATCAAGCATTTCGCAACTTATGGGACAGCCTCAGGATTTCTGACGGCACCGGTCAGGCGAGTAGTCAGTAGCACCCTTCGCAGGCTCAGTACAAGCGCGGGGTTCCTAATAAGTATCCACAAACAGAAAGGGCGTCCAAAGGGACGCCCTTGTGATTGCATTGGAAAGAAAGAGATTAGTTCAGCCGCTTCAGCTCCACACGACGGTTCTTCGCGCGGTTCTCAGCGGTCGAGTTGTCGACCTTCGGCTTGTCAGGGCCGTAACCCTTAACATCAAAGCGACCGCCGTCAGCGCCTTTCGCCACGAAATAGTCGGCAACCGCCTGAGCTCTCTTCTGCGAAAGCTCGACGTTCTTGTCGTAAGCACCTGAGCTGTCGGTATGACCCTGAATCTCAAGACGCACGTGCGGGAATGCCTTGAGCGCGTCGACTGTCTGGTCGAGCGTCGCTTTGTCCTTGTCGGTGAGCACAGCCGAGTTGACGCTGAATGTCACGCCTACCAGCACCGTCTCCCAATCAATCTTGTAGTCGGTCGGGCAACCCTTGGCATCGACCTTCAGACCTGCCGGGGTCTTCGGACACTCATCGAGACCATCGCAAACGCCGTCGCCGTCTTCATCGAGCGGACAGCCGTCGGCATCAACCTTGCAGCCTCTCGGTGTGTCGGGGCACTTGTCGAGATAATCGGCCACGCCGTCTTTATCGGTATCGATCGGACAGCCGTTGGCGTCGACTTTGGCAATTTTCGGTGTGTCTGGGCATTTATCGAGGCCGTCGCAGACTCCGTCACCGTCGGCATCGGTCTGACAACCGCTCATGTCGACCTTGCAGCCTTTCGGCGTGTCCATGCACTTGTCGACTCCATCGCAGACTCCGTCGCCGTCAGTATCAATCGGACAACCGACAGAATCGACGATGCAGTGTTTCGGAGTCTCAGGACACTGATCGCTCTCGTTGCAGACGCCGTCTTTGTCGTCATCGTCGCATTTGCCGAGATACGCGGTCACGCCCACGCCGATCTCGAAAACGCCGCTCGGAGCATCGATGTCGTCCCCGATGTCCTTCTCATCTTTGAATTGCGAAAAGACGCTTGTCAGTAGATGATAACGCAGCGCAAGTCCAGCCGAGAATTCGGGAATGATGAAATACTCTACTCCAGCTCCGAACATCAGAGTCATCGCCTGATCGCTGAACTCAAAAGCGTTTCCAGCTGTGTCAGCGACATCGACCTTATTGCCTGACTTGTCACGGACGCGCCATGAATCAACTCCCACGCCGGCCGTCAGATAGAAATTGTACGGGGCATCAGGCGTGATGTTGAACCAACCAGCGGCCTCAATGATGTGATGGCGGATGCGAAGCTTCAGACTGTCTTCATCGGTTGAGACCATCTTGAGGATTGAGTTGGCGTCGTATTCGAGCATGCCGCCCTTTGTGTGGCCGTACGTGCCGACCAGACCGATGGCAACATTCTTGTGAACGCCGAACTTGATCTCTGCGCCGCCCATCGGTCCCAGCTTCCACTCCCCTCCGGAGAAGAAGATGCCACCGCGGGCGCCGAGGCCGACTTTGTCCTTCGTGTCAGCGGAGAACACCGGAGCGGCCATCATCAGGACCACCGCCAGAGCTACCGCAATACTGAATCCCTTCTTCAAAGCACACACCTCCTGTTTCGATGTGGTCAGGGAGAGAAAAGCAGACAGACGAGATCGGATGCCTTCCGCTCCCCGTATAGCACTGTTCTTTCTAAATTCCCTTACAGAATCCTGCCCTCTCCGCCATAGGCGGTTCAGACGCCCGAAATTTGGAGCGGAAATTAACACCTTGAGGCACAAACGTCAACAAAAAAGATACCCCGGCGATCCGGATGGTGTTCCATGTACGAATTGGTCAGATTGCGCATCTTGGCTTGCGTGGCACGAAGCGAATACTCCCTGGTGGATTGTGTCGCTGGTGATATTCGTGGTGGCGAGGAAGCAGGAGAATACAGAGGGGAAGTCCAAAGGTTAGAGTCTTTGGCTACAAACCCCAGCGGTTCGGACTACTGTATCTGTAGCCCACCAAGAGCAAATCCCGCTTTAGGGTACAAACCGGTTACATAGCTGACAGAATAGACCGGATAGAAGGTTGACAGGTTAAGTTGGGCACGGAGGCATTGAGAAGGAGGTGCCGAGGTGCCG
>JAGVNY010000125.1 GCA_020053015.1 Candidatus Zixiibacteriota bacterium
CGGACAGAATGTCGTCCACACATATGAGTCTCCCGGAGCCTTTGATGTGAGCTTGCGCGTGACGGGTGATCTCGGAGAGAACACGACAACTGAGGCCGGCTATGTTCTATTGGTTGCCGATACCATGGAGGCCTCCGGGAGTACGCGACAGCCTTCCGATACCAAGACTACTGTCCCCATCGATTTCGTTAACAACGTCCCGATCGCCGAGATGTATGTTCCCGTGACCTATTCGGGCACTCTAAATCTTACTCTTGACTCTGTTTCAGTGAAGGGTACACGCTGCGAGTATTTCGAACGAGTGCTTGTCCTGTGGAATGTGCCAGCCCAGAAAGAGCTGGTAGTGAACTTAAAGGCGAACAATGGCGGTGGGTCTCCGCCGCTTGTGCCCGGTACCGGGCCGGTACTGAATCTCTATTTCCATCATGCATCCGTGTCGGGTGGCGATACGGCCACAGTCGACACACAGGAGATATCTGGCTATTCACTGGTTACCAAGACCCCGTATCAGTTTGACTATGTCCCCGATTGGATTCCGGGAATCGTCTCCGGTCCCGAGTTCGCCTGCGGAGATGCCAGCAGTGATGGCTTCGTTGACGTTGACGATGTCGTCTATCTCATAGGATACGTCTTTGGAGGGGGTCCTGGAACTCCGCTGGCCCAGGGCGACGTGAACGGATCCGGCGACATCGACATTGATGACATTGTTTATCTGATCGAGTACGTGTTCGCCGCCGGTCCCTCGCCGATTTGTTAGCGATGTCCGAGTGCAGACTGTGGCCTTAATGCCGCCTTGTTGTGGGAGCTCTCTTACTGATTACCCGCAGACAGTGCACGATGTTATGGTAGAGCAGCGCGGGTCGATCTCGGCTTCCTCTGGAATCTGTTAACGACTTTTTTGAGATTTTGTATTGACACGGGCTGAGAGTCAGCCTTACATTACAATTGAGAGATGTACCGTATGTCTCTCTGTATACGTTGAGTGCTGACAAGCATGCCCCTACACCGCCGCGCCCTCGAAGGAGGTGGCGGCATATGAGGAAGTCGCTCAGCTTAGTGACCACGAAAGAAATGTCGTTTTTCATATTCTTGCTCAGGAGGCGATGATGAGAATGATTAGTAGAGGACTGCTTGTTTGTTTCGTGTTCTTGGCCGTGTGCGGCGCGGTGAGTGCTCAGGATGCGGGGACGCCGGACACCTTGAGGTTGATGCCGACGAACTCGGGTGTTTGGACAATATCATCAGAAGCAGACTCGATCTACGTGGTGGAGATGTGGGGATGGACTGACAACTCATTGGGTGGGGCGTCGCTGCCGTTCAGGATCAAACTGAACGAAGCTCAGCGTCTGGCACACCGGGTGCTGGACACCGTCATTGTCGTAGACAATTTTGTGATGAGTACTACCCTGCCCGCTACGACATCCGGACAGTTCCAGAAGACTTCGATAACCAATCCCACCAACCCGTTTCAAGGCTTCATTCAGGGACTTTTCTCGTTTGGCAGTCCACCGCCAGACCTCTGGCCGATCAACACGAAGCAGAAGATCGGGGACATCTACCTGAAAGCGACACGGGTGTCCGAATTGCCGCATTCCATCGTTTTTGTATTGGATTCGAATTTCTTCGCTATCGCCGGAACGTTCAAGTTCACTCCGCGCGCCACCGGGACGCTGGGATTCGCACCTCAGTTCGTCATCGCTACGGTGACCATTAACAACATGGTCTCTGATGCCGACGACCTATCAGAGAACGTAACAGTGCCTGTCTCTTTCCAGCTCAACCAGAACTTCCCGAATCCGTTCAACCCGTCTACGACAATCAAGTTCTATAATGCGGTCAAGGGACCTGTCCGTATTGATGTATTCAACATCATGGGACAGCGGGTGCGCACGCTCGCGGACAAGGATATGGACATCGGATGGCAAGAAATTGTCTGGAGCGGCGATGATGCCAATGGTGAGAATGTAGCCAGCGGAATCTACTTCTACAAGATGAGCGCTGGTGCGTTCGTCGAAATCAAGAAGATGCTCTTGATGAAGTAGTGTCCAAGATTCTTGAGTCATGCTGATTAAAGGACCCCCTCCCATGAGAGGGGGTTCTCTTTTGCCCGAAAGGCACATGCTGCCAAAATGGCAGTGTTAGGGGGTGTTGTTATTCGGTGGCTTTAGTGTTGACTGTATTCTCTTGCTATTAAATCACTTATGTCAACGCCTCGCGACTCTGCGATCCGGGGCTGGCGATTTATGTTGACTTGGTGGTGCTAATTCGCTAATATGGCGTTACTTTTCGCTCCAGATTGGGCGACTTGGTTGTATGATAACGCACAGTGACACAAAGCTCATAATCGGCAAAGAGGAATATGCGCCTTATGCCGCGGAAATGCATTACTTCCGAATTCCAAAGCGTTACTGGTCTATTTGCTTCGAGCGGATCAGACGCGCCGGATTCCGGATAATCTCGAGCATAGTCCCCTGGAACCTCCATGAAGACGATAGCCGCGAATTTGATTTCTCCGGTTACTCGGATCCCTCGAAGGACCTTATCGTCTTTGTTGAGCTTGTGCGGGAGTTCGGGTTCAAACTAATGTTGAGACCCGGTCCGTGGGTCTTCTCGGAGTGGGACAATAATGGACTTCCTCGGTTCTTGGAGAAGTATCCCGAGGTTTTCGCTCGCACAAAGGACGGTGAGCTAATCAGATCCAACAATCGCGCGGGCGTGACGGCCGGCTACTTCCCGTCCGTGGGACATCCACGATATCTGAACTTCGTCAGACATTACTTCAATGGACTGACGGAAATAATCAAGAACTACGTTTATCCTCGGGGTCCTCTTTTTCTGATGGAGCTCGACTCGCAGAGCTACTTCGGAGGGAACTGGCGGCCCCATTTGGCTGACTACAATGAGCACGTCGTCAAAGAGCTCTACCCGGCATGGCTTCAGACTCAGTACGGTGACATCAAGACTCTATGTGGTGTCTATGACACAAAGTACAAAGACTTTTCGGAAGTCACACCTCCTGTTGAGTTTTCTGATGTCGGGAAGAAGGAACTGGCCCGGATTCTCGATTGGTTCAGATTCAAAGAGTACCTACTGACGAGCTTCCTTGCAGAGCTCAGGGAGATGTACAAGACATTTTCGTGCGAGCCGATGTTTTTCTGCACACTATCCTTTAGGGATGAATACCATGCTCCGGTGACCGGCCCGAAACTGGTCGCTGACGGCAGCCTGCATGCGGTCAATCTGTGTTGGGACCTGACTACGGGCGAGAACCTGTCGAGAGTACGCCACCTGAGAACGGTCACTGAGTTCCCGTATGTCGCTGAGATTCCGGTAGGCAACTGGAGTTACAGCCCGGAACGGAGCGAGCAGTATTATCCGATCGGAGCTGATGCTACTCGCTACATGACGACTGTGGCGCTTGCCGGAGGAGCAAAGGCGCTCTGCTACAATATGTTTGTAGGACGTGACCACTGGTACGGCTCGGCGCTCGCATCGGACGGTACTATCCAGGAATCGTATGATCTTATCCGCACGTTTAATACAAACGCGCAGAACTATGATATTGCATCGTTCCGACCGTTCACCGAGATAGGGCTGGCGGCCTACAGGCCGTACACTTGGGAATCCTCACTCGAATGGACGGACGACCGCAAGTCACTGGCGCGATACCTCTCATCGACAACCATTCCGCGGTTGGCAAGAGACCTTGATCTTCTCAAGTACGATTTCGGTATTCCGGATCTGAGCACACCCTCCTCGCTGGACAAGTTCGGCACAATCATCGTGCCGGTTGCCGACGTGATGGGGGAACACGAGCAGACTTACTTGCTGGAGTTGGCTCGAAAAGGAACGAACATCATCCTGATCGGCTTGCTGCCTCAAGTTGATACCTCCATGGCGAATTGCCCTGTATTGTCGAAGGCGCTCAAGTGCAAGAGTGCTCCGCAATTCGCGCTCGGTCATATCGCCGGAGGCGAGGGGCATGAGTTCACGTCTATGGTTTTTGGCTCGCTGAAGACCACCGAGCGGCGTTCACGGAGACTCGCTCTCAGCGACCGAAAGGCGGTTGCCATCTCCTTCTCCAAGTTCAAGGGTACCGTGGTGCTGATTTCATTCGATCCTTCAACCGAATCTAATCACCAAAAGATGGCGTTTCTCGAGCATGTGCTTCACAGCTGCAAAATACGCAAGTATGTTGAGACATCGAACCCTCGAATCAGGGCAGTCGTACAGAAGGGCGAAGCCGGGACTCTCCTCTTTTTGCTGAACTCCACTCCCCAGCTTCAATTTAAGGAGGGAGCAGCTTCGCCAACGCGAACTGCGGTGCGACTTGATGTCAAAGCTCTGGGGCTGAAGGGGTCCAAGATCAAGATGGTCGAGTTGTTCACCGATCAGGTCAGAGAAACGACGGCCAGTGAGCTTTCCGACGGCCTCTATGTTACGATGTCCGGTTTGGACGGGCGCGTTTACCTCATCCCAAACAAATAAGCATTTCCTGTCCACGTTAGTCGTCTGATCAATCGGCTATGTTGCAGCAGCTTGCTGTAACGTGATTTCTGACCTTGGCAGGGAACTGAAGCCGCTTTCAGTCCGTATACTGATTCAGGAAGGCGATGACTATTCAAGCTTGACAAAGGCGATGTGAACGTTATATTACTTGTCTGTCAAGGATGGAGGTGTTCCACTTGCTCAAATCTGGCGGTGTCACCCGAAGGGGGTACTTTTTCGCTTTGCTTGCCCTTACGGCTCTTGTGTTTACACTTGTCGGCATGTTTCTCTCAGGGGGTGGCAGTGGGCATGAAACAGCGGTTGCCAATGAAGTCGGCTCCGGCGCGCGGGTTCGAGCAGCTGGTGTTACCCTGCCGATCACAGAGACGGGAGAAAGCCCATTCGTTTCAGTAGTCGACAAATCCTACAATTCCGTGGTCAACATCTCGTCGAATCGGCGTTTTCGCAATCGCTACAACGATATGTACGACGACTTTCTGCGCAGGTTTTTCAACTTGCCACAGCGCGACCAAGTCGTACCGTCGTTCGGCTCAGGATTCATAATTAGTCCTGACGGCTTCGTTGTCACGAATAATCACGTTGTCGACGGAGGTGAGGATATCACCGTCACTCTTGCCGACAAGACTACTCACAAGGCGAGGATAGTAGGCACTGATCAGGCTACCGATCTTGCTGTACTCAAGATCGATGCCGATAGGCCCTTGCCGTTAGTAGAGTTTGGAAGCTCTGAAGGCTTGAAGATCGGGGATTGGGTGGTCGCCATCGGCAATCCTTTCCCGAGTCTCGGCCTCGATAGGACGGTGACTGTGGGCGTAGTCTCTGGCAAGGGGAGATCGAAGCTTGCTTTCGGATCCGAGACGCCACTCTATCAAGATTACATCCAGACCGACGCCTCAATCAATCCGGGCAACTCAGGCGGGCCGCTGCTGAATTTGAATGGCGAGGTGATCGGAGTGAACTCGGCAATTGCATCGCCCAGCGGTGGCTCCGTTGGCATCGGGTTCGCGATTCCATCGGACCTGGCAAAAGAGATCGTCTCTGAGATCGTCTCAGCGGGCAAGGTGACCCGAGGATATCTGGGCGTTGTCCCCCGCGATATCACTGCTGACGAGGCTGAAGCTATCGGTCTCGACAAAGTGAAAGGCGCTTACTTAGTGGAGGTAAGTCCGAACTCGCCGGCTGAAAGGGCCGGTCTTAGAGCTGATGACGTTGTGTTGCGCTTCGATGGAGATGACATCAACGGCGAGCAGGATTTCAGGATGAAAGTTGCCTCGGCTCGGGAAGGCGAGACTGTAAAGCTCGGGCTGGTTCGAAAGGGCAAGTCGCTCGATGTAGCCGTGACGCTCACCGACCGGGATGCCGCATTCGCCGCCGTCAATCCGGCGGATCAGAATCAGGGCGGAACTGACAATTCACCGGGTAGTGAGAACTTCGCGAAATGGCTCGGAATGACGGTTACCGACTGCACGCCCGAGTTGGCTTATAGATTCGGCGTCTATTTCCACGAGGGCGCCATAGTGGTCGACGTCGAAACGGGATCGGCAGCGGATATCAAGGGAATCGTGCCCGGGTTCATCATTGCGGAGATCAATTACGTATCAATATCGGGGAAGAGCGATTTCGAGAAAGTCGCGCAGGAGTTAACCAAGCGCGACCGAGCGATCGCATTCCATGTTTTCGACACGTCGGGTCGTATCGGATATATTGCTATCAAACCGAAGTGATAATTGCTGCGTATCACCCAAAGCGGGGTATGAACCTTTAACCAGGAGGAAGGCTAAGTACTTGCCAAGGCAGTCGAGGAAATATCGCGACGAAGATAGATCGTTGGATCTCTATCTTCGCGAAATTGGTGAGACTCCTCTTTTGACACCTGCAGAAGAGGTCGAGCTTGCCCGCAGAATCCACGAGGGCGACCACGATGCTCTCGAAAGGTTGACCAAGGCCAATCTGCGTTTTGTGGTCTCGGTCGCCAAGCAGTATCAGAACCAGGGTTTGTCGCTGGCCGATCTGATTAACGAAGGGAACATCGGTCTAATAAAAGCGGCCAAGAGATTCGACGAGACCCGTGGGTTCAAATTCATCTCCTATGCGGTCTGGTGGATCAGGCAGGCTATTTTGCAGGCTCTTGCCGAGCAATCTCGTATCGTGCGCTTGCCGCTGAATCGTGTCGGCACACTGCACAAGATCGGGAAGGTTTCGAGTTCGCTCGAGCAGGAATACGGACGGGAGCCATCTCCCGATGAAATTGCGGTAGAGTTGGAGCTTACAGAGGCGGAAGTATCGGATACTTTGAAGATCTCGAACACGCATTTGTCACTTGATGCCCCATTCTCTTCCTCCGAGGACAACAGTCTTATCGATGTTCTGGAAGACGAATTCCAACCTGCTCCGGACGAGGCGCTGCTCCAGCATTCGCTACGGATCGAGATCGAGAAAGCTCTCGAGACTCTGACTCCCCGCGAATCTGAGGTGATCAACCTCTATTTCGGGCTGAGCCATGAGAAGGCGCTCACCCTCGAGGAGATCGGCGCTCGTTTCTCTCTTACTCGGGAGAGAGTAAGACAGATCAAGGAGAAAGCCATACGGAGATTGAGACACGCATCGCGTTCGCGCTCTTTGCGCGCGTATCTCAGTTGAAGAAGACATAGCTGCTTATCGAATTCGAAGGGAAGGCCGCAAGCCTTCCCTTTTTGGTTGGGTGACTTGGATGTCATGGTCTGGTCTCGAAGGTGGAACGCAGAGCCGTAGGTCAGGAGCCCTGCGCTCCTGACTACTCCGTCAAGCGGCAGGCCGCTTGACCTACCGCTGCAAGATTACCCACTGTATGTAATTGTGCTCTGGAGATCGCACATGTCATTCCGGCGGAAGCCGGAATCCAGTCCTTTTGGTGACAGCAAGGAAACGCACACGAACCTCGCTTATGTACCACTTCTTCAGAGACTCTTTTGGTCGAAACTTCCTCATCGCCAGTCTTGTAGCATCAAGGATGAATCTGGGTGACTGTCGACTGACATCGCGCATCAGCTCCGGATCGCGGAACCGTCTGATCACGGCGTTTCCGACGGGTGTAGGCGCTATCAAAGTCTGAAAGTCCTGCGCGTGAGCAACTGCCGACCATTGTCGATAAAGCAGCTCATACTGTCCACCTCTATGCATTTTTTCAGCGAGTGAGCGCAGGTTTGCCGGGCCATTGAACAACTGATACCACTTGGGTCGACGCGGTGCAGACTTGCTGTACTCGGCGTCAACCGGTTGAACGTGCGGCTCGGTCAGCAGATTCTGCAATCTCCTTATGTTTTCTTGCATGCCGTTCGGGAAGAGTCGTTGAATGCCGAATGCAGACTGGTCGTCCTCAAACAGCTTCTTGACGCCCCGTCCTCTGTTTGTTGAGAGGTCAAGGCTTTCATACGCGTTGATCCGCTCGTGAATGTATGCAACGAGCCATGACAAAGATCGGCGCTCATATTCATCTTGCAGAATATACTCAATGCCAAGGTGGGCCTCGAACGCGCTACGCAGAAGAGGAATCGCCGGCACTGCACAACTCTGCGACAATAGGACTTCTATACCATCCGTTACCTCAATTACGTGTCGATAAAGGGCTAGAACTGCTAAGTCCACATCCCTCCTTGGGGAGATCTGGTCAGATCTGGCGCATCTTGCCAGCGCATTGGTAGCGTAGTTTACCAGTTCCTGCAGAAGAGGCGAGACGACGTCGATCAGTTCTTTCGATGCCGCTTTCGACATCTCACGATTCAGAAGGGGTTCAATTGGCTCAGTCGGCATGTCTATCTCTGTGAAAACGACCGCAATCTGGGCGAAGTATATGTCCTGGCGAGGCTGGGGTCAACCGCATTCTGAGTTACACTTGCGGGGGTGTATCTGGGTTCCGGCCGGAGTTTACCCCGTACTTGATACGGGGCCGGAATGACACTGGATAGAATCGGCGTATGCAGACACACACGGGCGGGACGCCCATGCTACGAGCTCAGGGCTACGTGCTCCGCACCTCCATCCTTCGCACTTCAGCTTCGATCCGGCCTTTCGATCTGTCTTTCTGGACTTCCAGATCGTATCGAGTTTGCAGGTTCATCCAGAACCGCTCGGAAAGGCTGAAATAGCGAGATAATCTCAAGGCGGTGTCTGCGCTTATGGCGCGTTTGCCGTGTACGATCTCGTTTATGCGCCGCGCCGCGACGTTGATGTCCTTCGCCAGTCTGTACTGGCTGATGCCCAGAGGCTTCAAGAATTCCTCGAGAAGGATTTCCCCCGGGTGAACAGGGGCAAGTTTCTTTCTTTTCATACAGATAATTTCCTAATCATAGTCCGCGATTTCCACGCGGAATCGGGAATCCTTTCCTGACGCCATCGAAGTGCCATGTGCGGTCAGGAATCCCGCTTTTGCGGGACTGACAGCGCACGAAACGCATTACGATATTATTGTCAAGCGATATTAGCGAGAGTCGTGGCCCGGACATCTGTCCGGGTTTCACTACGACGCGCTCTGACACCCGGACGAGACGTCCGGGCCATCCATTCGGCACGGGGCAGCGTTAGCGTCCGCCGCTTCTTTCTTCTCTGACCTCGTAATGCTGCGACCGTTCATCGAAACGGGAGAGGATCGCTCGCGCGCTGTTCGGGACAACGCAAGCTTCGTAGTCGTCGCCTGCAAACTCGCGGACGGCATCCAGAGAGTCGAACAACATTATCGTGACGAATTCGACTTCTGTGCCAACATTGCGGCGAAGCAACTGAATGCTGCGGAATCCGCGGATATGCCGGTTCTGAATTCCGACGAAGATTTCCTCCTTGAGCAATGCTTCATACTTATCTGCATTGTCGGGAGTTGTCCAACCATGCCAGATTCGGCTTATCACTTTGTTATCCTTTTGGTCTCTTA
>JAGVNY010000108.1 GCA_020053015.1 Candidatus Zixiibacteriota bacterium
TACCCTCCCTCACAATACTGAAGAAAGATACATGCTCCGCCACTCAATGTGTCACCCATCTCTTGGCATAACCTGTATACTATGTCGTGGCACTGCACAGCGCCATGTCCCTACGGGAGTCATCACGAATCGTTACGACCCCGTGGAAGTGATTCGGCATGATTACATAGAGGTCCAGTTCGATGTAGTCACGTTTGTCTGCCGTCGCCATCCACTCCTTCTCGACAATCTCACCTAAGGTATTCAGAATCACCCGCTCGCCAACGATGTCACCGAAGATGCATAGCATATTCTGCGAGCAGATCGTTACGAAGTACATGCCGGGGCGTGAGTAATCATAGTCTTTCAGACGGACGGAGCGTCTGTGGTGGAGGTCGGGATCGAACAGCATGTTTCCGCTCACTCAGTCAACGGACATGGCACTCCATGTCCTCACGGGTGACTATCTCGGAGGCCATGGCACGCCATGTCTCCACGGAAGGGAAGCAGTTCGGGGCTACTGAGAATTACCCCTCCTTCACCTCCGCTTTGGTCTTGAACAGATCGGTGACGTCGAGGTCGTCGTCGAGAGTGAGCACGCGGTAATTCTCGCGCGACAGTGACAGGTCTTCAGAAAGCTCAATCTTGAACCTATACTCTTTCGATACACGCTTGACAAATCTCGACTCCGGATTGGAAAGATACTTTGCGATCTCGGGATTGACGACCAACTTGAATTTTCGCCCCTCGCTGCCGGTACGTGCGCGCTGGAACCATCTTTCGATCTTGGTCGCAATCGTGTCCTCTGAAAGAATGCGACCGAATCCGTTGCAGGTCGGGCACGGCTCCGAAAATGTCTGAATCAATGACGGTCGAGTCCGCTCGCGCGTCATTTCGATCAGACCGAATTCAGTAATGGGGTTGATGGCATTCTTTGCGCGATCGTTGGCGAAGTTGGCCTTGAATTCCTCAAAGACCTTTTTGCGATTCGTCCGATTCGCCATATCGATGAAATCTACGATTATCAGCCCGCCGATGTCGCGCAGACGTATCTGGCGTGCGATCTCGCGCGCGGCTTCCATGTTGGTCTGGTAGATCGTTTCTTCCTGTGCCCGCTTACCGACGAACCGCCCAGTGTTGACATCAATCGCCCAGAGAGCTTCGGTCTGGTCAATGACGATGAACGATCCCTTGCGTATCCATATCTTGCGGTTGAGCGTCCGGTCGATCTCATCTTCGATACCGTAGAGATCGAAGATCGGCAGCTTGCCCTTGTATAATTCCACCTTGCTGCGCAGCGCTGGCGCTACCATTTTGACGAATGAGATGACTTCTTTGTACACGTCACGAGAGTCGATTATGACCTTTGCCGTCTCTGCCGTAAAGAAGTCTCTTATGATGCTCGTAGTGATACCCGCATCATTGTGCAGGAGGCATGGAGCGCTCCGCTTGTCGGCGGTTTTCCGGATGCGATACCAAATCTTGACGAGCCGCCTTATGTCTTTCTGGAAGTCTTTCTCCTGCTTGCCTTCGCCTTCGGTGCGAACGATAAAACCGAAGCCCTCTGGTCTCATGTCGAGGAGCATTCTCCTCAGGCGTTTTCGTTCAGCCCAGTTCTGAATCCTCCGAGACACTCGGATATGCCGTTCGTTCGGGACGAGCACGAGAAACCTGCCGGGGATGCTTATGGCGGTGCTCACGCGGGCGCCCTTGTCGCCAAGCGGCTCTTTGGTGACCTGTACGAGTATCTCCTGATCTTTTTGGATCAAGTCCTCGATGGGGCTCTGTCTTCCGGCCTTTCTGATGATGTCATTGTCGACTTCGCCCTCTTCCTCTTCGTACTCAAAGTCGTACTTGTGGGCGGAGGAATCAGTGCCAACGTCGGAGATATGCAGGAAGGCAGTGCGTTCGAGGCCAAGTTCCAGGAATGCGGCTTGCATCCCGGGAAGTACTGCCGCGACTTTGCCCTTGTAGATCGCCCCCACAAGCCTCTGGTCGCCCGGACGTTCCACCAGAAGCTCGACGAGTTTGTCGTTTTCGATGAGCGCAATGCGCGTTTCGTGCAGAGCGCAGTTGATAACGATTTCTTGTTTCAAATCAGACTCCTAATCTCTCGAGACAGGAGCGTCTGATTCAACCGAGAGTTTCTCCCGGTTGGAAACGGTAACCCCGCATGCAGTCATCTGCTGACATGCGCTTTCTTCCCGAGGGCTGCAACTCGAGAATCTTCAAACAGCCATTGGAAGTCGCGACCACAAGTCCATTGCGATCATCAGCCGTCACGATCTTACCCGGGACCAGTCCGCCAAAGTGCACATCGACCGGCATGCTGCGGAAGATCTTGAGTTTCTCGCCGTCTCGAAATGTGTACGCACCGGGAATCGAGCACAGCCCTCGGATGTGATTGTGGATCACACTGGCCGCTCTCTGCCAATCGATCAGACCGTCCTCAGGCTTCAGCTTGGGAGCCTTGGTGACTTGGGAAGAGTCCTGCTGTTTGGGAACGAGTGTGCCCTCCTCGAGACCATCGACTGTGGCAAGCAGGAGATCCGCTCCGATCAAGCTGAGCCTGCCGTAGAGGTCGTCGAACGAATCCTCGGGGCGAATCGGCTCCTTCCGCTGCAGCAACACTCCTCCGGCGTCAACCTGTCTCATGATCTGGAACGTGGAAACGCCCGTGACGGTCTCTCCTGCCATGATTGCGCGGTTGATCGGCGCCGCGCCTCGGTACTTTGGCAGCAGAGAGGCATGCAGGTTGATCGCACCGAGATTGGGAATGGAGAAGAGCTCAGGCGGAAGAATCCTGAACGCGACCACTACGAACAGTGCGGCTGCGTATCTTGCGATCGTTTCGAGGAAAGAAGCATCCCGAATTTCATCCACCTGCATAACGGGCAGGCCGAGTCTGTTGGCTGACTCCTTGACTTCGGGAGCTTTGGGCTTGAGCCCTCTTCCCGCAGGTTGATCCGGCGAGGATACAACGCACGCGACCTCGTGTCGTGACGAAGCGAGCTTCTCAAGACTCGGGATAGCGAATTTTGGGTTACCGAAAAAAACCAGACGCATCTCTTAGCCGACTTTCAGCTTCTTGAGCCTGCCGGCCAACATCTCTCGGTCGTAAGCGGATATGTGATCGATGAACAGTATCCCGTCAAGGTGGTCATTCTCATGCAGGATCGCACGAGCCGCAAGACCTGTCGCCTCGATTCTGTGAGACTTGCCGTCCAGGTCCTGAAAGCTGACCGTGACCTTCTCAGGCCGCTTAACGTCAAGGTAAAGGCCGGGGAACGAAAGGCATCCCTCTTCCCCCTGTTGCTCGCCTTCGACCTTTTCGATAACGGGATTTACAAAAACTATCGGCTCGGAATCAAAGTCCTGGCCCGACAGGTCGATAATGAACAACCGCCGGGTATCTCCCGCCTGGGGAGCCGCCAACCCGACACCATTGGCGGATTTCAGAATGGAGAACATCCTCTCCGCAAATCTTTTCAGATCGCCATCGAACACAGTCACCGGCTCGCATCTTTCGCGAAGAACCGGATCACCGAATTTCCGAACGAGATTGTTTGCCATACAGATTCAATCAGTTCTCGATCAGTCCAGCTATCGAGCTTTTCACGAACTCTATTTTCACCTGATCGGCCACTTTGAGAACAACTTTATTCTGTTCATCGTGAATGCCGACAACGGTGCCTATCATACCGCTGTTCGTAATCACTTTGTCACCGTTCTTCAACGCCCCCAGCATCTTCTGATGCTCTTTCGACCTCTTCTGCTGAGGGCGAATCATGAAGAAGTACATTATCAGCACAATAGGCACGAAGAAGATCAGCATGGAGATCAGAGGGTTTCCCCCGGTTGAACTCGGATCTCCTGCCATCGCTAACACGAATTGGTTCACTAACTACCTCCTGTGACTTTCAACACACATCCGAGCTAAACGGATAGATTCGCTCTCAGTGTGCCCGAAGTCAAGGTTTTTCTACTGTACGTTTTGAACGCAACGCTTGGCGATTTGTTCCTTGAAGGCCGTAAACCGACCAGTTGCTATTGACTCGCGGGCGTTCTTCATCAGATCAGACAGGAAGAAGAGATTGTGGATGGTGGCAAGTCTAAGCGCAGAGGGCTCATTGACATTAAACAAATGCCGCAGGTAAGCTCTATGATACTGTCTGCAGGTCATGCAGCCGCACTCTTCGTCAATTGGGCGGAAGTCTCGCTTGTATTTAGCTGCCTTGATGATCATGCGTCCATTAGCGGTGAGGAGTGTAGCGTTGCGAGCGTTCCGGGTCGGTAGGACGCAATCGAACATGTCGTAGCCGAGCGAGACTGCCTCAAGCAGCTCGACCGGTGTACCGAGACCCATCAGGTAACGGGGTCTGTCTTCCGGAAGATATTGGATTGTGTGCTCCGCTAATTCTAACATCAGTTCGTTCGGTTCACCGACCGACAATCCACCGACCGCGTAGCCGGGAAGATCGAACTCGACGGTCTTCTCGGCAGACATCGTGCGCAAATCTCTGTGTGTCGATCCCTGCACGATTCCGAATAGAGCCTGCTTCTCCGATAGAGGTCGCCACTTTTCCACCGATCTGCTCAGCCAGTCGAGCGTACGA
>JAGVNY010000152.1 GCA_020053015.1 Candidatus Zixiibacteriota bacterium
GAGATGATCACTATTTCGGTGTAGTCCGATTTGTCTGTGAACATTGCTATCTTGTCGCCTGAGGGTGAGAATGCCGGGCGCTCGTTGAAGTAAGAGCCGTCCTTTTCATGATCCGTGAGCTGGCGAGCGATGCTCTTTGGCTCGGAGCGACGCGCTATCTCGGGCCAGTAGAGCTTGCGGCAATAGAGCATGAATCTCTCGGAGAATTCCTTCTGATCCATACCGAACACCCGCTTGGATGCTTTGTCCATGGTCAGAAGAACCCTGCCTTTGTTCAAGATCTCTGATATCTTTTCGATTCCATAGGTGTCCACAATGAATTTGATCGCGAGTTGGCCTTCTTTGTATGCGAGATATCCGCCCACATACTCCAGCGGCGGAGCGTAGCCGTTAATCGTCGCGTCGCGCATGATCATGTCTGCCCAGTAATCCCATCCGTGCAGGGATGAGTACTCGGCATATCCCTCGGCAAACCAGAGAGGCAGGCTGAAAAGAGCGCCTCGCGTCAAGATGGAGCCGAACGAGTTGCCGTAGAGCAAGTCGAAGGTGACAGCATGAGTCAGCTCGTGATGCAGGACATGTCGGAAATCTTCGTAAGAGCCGTCAAAGGGCATGACCATTCGGTTCTTGAAGACTTCCGTGAATCCGCCCGTGCCCTCTCCGAGAATGTCGCTGATGATGTTCGTTTGCTGGAATTCGTTGGGCGAGTTGTATATGAATGTCGGCACGCGTTTCTTCAACCTGTAATTCAACTGATCGGAGATAGCGACATAGGACGATTCGAGCGTCTCGGCAGCGAACTTGGCTATATCATATGAGTCCTGGTAGAAGTAGATGTCGAAGTGAGCGGTTTGCAGGAATGACCAGTTGAACTTCTTCCACTGAATCTTATTCTTGCCGAAATCCTCATCCTGAGCTGATGCTGCAAGCACAAGCGCCAAGAGAAGAAAGGCCGCGAGTGCGAGTCTTCGTATGTCAAAAAGGCTTCTCATATTCCTGCACCTCATTTCTGAACCGCTGTCAATCGGGTACTCTCTTTATATCGGCTCCGAGAGACGACAGTTTCTGTTCGATCGCCGCATAACCTCTGTCGACGTGGTAGATTCTTCGGATAGTAGTCTCGTTCTCGGCGGCGAGCGCAGCCGTCACCAGTCCTGCGCCTGCTCTTATATCGGACGCCATTACGGTAGCGCCCTGTAATCTTGAAACACCAGTGATCGTCGCCTCGTCACTCGAAACCCGAATGTCTGCGCCCATCCTGATTAATTCCATTGTGCTTGCGAATCGATCTTCGAACACGGTTTCGCGAATATGGCTTACGCCTTCTGCTACCGCGGCTACAGATGCGAAGCAGGGCTGAAGATCGGTCGGAAATCCGGGGAACGGAAAAGTCGTAATATCGAATGCCCTCGGCCTGCCTGAGCATGACATCGCGAGCGTATGGTTGTGTGTCCGGATCTCCGCGCCAGATTCCTGAAGCTTCTGAATGACCATTCCCAAGTCTGCAGGCCGGCAGTTGTCCAGTTCGACTCGGCCTCCTGTGGCCGCGCAGACACACATGAATGTTCCCGCGACAAGCCTGTCAGGCATAACTGTATACTCGGTAGCTTTCAGTTCTTTCACTCCCTTAATGACTATCGTCGGGCTTCCTGCACCGTCAATCGCCGCGCCCATTTCATTCAAGAACTCAGCAAGATCAACCACTTCGGGATCCATCGCCGCATTGACGATGGTTGTCGTGCCCGAGGCGGTGACGGCTCCCGTCATCAAATTCTCTGTGCCTGTGTGCGACGGCCTGTCGAAGCAGAACACTCCTCCCGAGAGCCGGTCGCACTCGGCAATCACATATCCTGATTCTTCAACGATCTCGGCGCCGAGATGTTGAAAGCCTTTGATATGCAGATTGACAGGTCGCTGTCCAAGAGAGCAACCTCCCGGCAGCGAAACCTTGGCCTTCCCGACGCGGGCGAGGAGTGGACCGAGCACGAGGAACGACGCCCTCATTTGGCGGACAAGGTCATACGGCGCTATGTGGCTTGAGATATTCTCCGCGTTGACTTGAATCGTGCCTTCGGCTCTGTCCCAGCTCACGGTGGCTCCGAGCTCTCGCAACAACTTTACCGAAATGTCGATGTCTCTCAGATTTGGGACGTCGTGCAGCGTCGTTACTCCCTTTGACGGGAGGATTGCGGCGAAGATTATCGGAAGGCAGGCGTTCTTGGACCCGTCAACACGTACCTTGCCTGAGAGTCTCTTGCCGCCTACTATCGTGAACTTGTCCATAGGGCCTCTATTTTTGAACCGGTTGACACATAACGGAGTTCCAGCTTGCGACATTCCTTCGTTGATTCGAGCTGCCGCTCCTGCGACGGGCGGAATCTATGATTGTTGACGGTAGTTCGCAATCGTCAAATGCTCAGGTGCATTCAGAGTGAGCAGCGTTCAGAATCTCAAGTCACCACGTGATCATAATACAGCATTGATGATGCCTTACTCCGATGTTGCGTGTGTCATATTGTAACAGGGTTTAAGGCTGTCCCGTCTGAGTCGACTGTCCGGTCATCCTGCATGCGGACAACAACTTGCTGCTCTGTACTGGCCGCTTAATGATGTGCACCAAACCCGATATTTCGGTTGACATATTGAGGCTCATCTGTATATTGAAAAGCTAATTTTGCGTTCAATGACGAACCCGGGAGGAATGTTTTCCAATGCGCAGAAATGAAACCATACGGATTGTGACAATCCTGGTGGTGCTGATCGTGGCAGCCATTTTCTTTTATCCATCAGCACGACTATGGCTTATGTCTGGCACGGATAAGGCTGCGATGAGAGACAGAGATCCGGCAGGATTCAGTAGCCTTGAATCTTCTGCGATCAAACTCGGGCTCGATCTCCGTGGCGGGATGCACATCGTCCTGAAGGTCGATACATCCGGCCTGAACCGCGCGGAGACAGAACATGCTCGCGACAGAGCGCTTGAGATTATCCGCAATCGTGTAGACAAGTTCGGCGTATCCGAGCCGCAGATAATGCCGCAGGGAGCTAACTACATCGTGGTTGAACTCCCGGGCCTGCAAGATGTTGAACGTGCCCAGGAGTTGATCGGAAAGACCGCTCAGCTTGAGTTCCGGTTCCTGGAATCTCCGGAAAAGACAAGGCAGCTGACGGAGAAGATCGATAAGATTCTCGGCGCTGATCCCTTCGCAGAATCTGCTGATGACACATCATCGGCCTCCACGGACACGTCGTCTGAATCGAATGCGGTCGAGGATCTCTTCGCCGATACCACCGCAAGCGACACATTGGC
>JAGVNY010000213.1 GCA_020053015.1 Candidatus Zixiibacteriota bacterium
CTGATGGGTCGCGAATCATGTCAGCCGCCTTGAACGGCGTCTTGCGCATCTGGCCGATGGCTGAGAGCTTGAAGCTCGGAGCCGAGCGTGTGGCAGATCAGCGCACTTACACAAACGCGAAAGTCGTGCTGGTCGGCGAAAGCGGCGTCGGCAAGTCGGGTCTGGCGTACCGGTTGATTGAGGATCGGTTTGTCGAGACGCATTCAACTCACGGCATGCAGGTATGGCAATTGGACCTGCCGATGGACAAAGAGGATTCCAGGGAGCGAGAAGCGCTGCTGTGGGATCTCGCAGGTCAGGAAGACTACCGCCTGATTCACCAGTTATTCCTCGAAGAAACTGCGCTGACACTGACGCTGATCAACCCGCAAAAAGACGATCCATTCTCGGATGCTGTCAACTGGATCAAGGCGGTACGCGCAGCCGTGACCAAGAAGAACAAGAAACGAGAAGTAGCAAACCTGCTGATAGCGGCGCGCATCAACATGGGTGATATCAAGGTCAGCCAGCAGAAGATTGACAGCTTCAGGCAAGAACACGGCATAGCGGATTACTTACCCACCAGCGCAGAGACCGGCGAAAACTGCTCGGACGCGTTGAACGGCGGGCGACCCTCAATACTCAAGCAGCTCATCTCCCGGCATATCCCCTGGGAGACGCTACCGTTGACAAACACCCCACTGCTGCTGACCGAAATCAAGAAAGCCGTATTCGGCATGCGTGACAAGAAAGAGGATGACTCGACGCGCGAGAAGAGAGATGTCCGGCTGCTTCGGTTTTCGGAACTCTGCCAGCGTCTGGAGCAGTCATTGACAGACCGCTCGTTCACCAGCGCTGATGTGCGCACTGCTGTAACGCTATTGGCGAATCAGGGACTTGTGAAACCGCTCAGGTTCGGCGATCTCGTGCTGCTGAAGCCAGAGCTGCTCAACGGATATGCAGGCTCGGTCATAAAAGCAGCCCGCAAGCACAAAGATGAAATCGGATGCGTTTGCGAGGCTGACGTCTACAGCGAGAGCTTCGATTTCTCCGGAGTGGAACGACTCGATCGACCTGACGAGGAGTTGCTCCTTCGTGCGATGGTGCAGACGTTCGTTGACGAGTCGTTGTGTATCGCCGAAGACCCACCTGGCGGGCGGCAATTGATCTTCCCGTCACAATATCGTCGGGAAAGGAAGATTGAGAAGTACCCGGCAATCTTCGTGTCCTATAGCTTTGCCGGCGAACTGCAGACGATCTATACGACTCTGGTTGTGCGACTCTGGTACAGCCGCGAATTCGAGCAGAAGGAACTATGGAAGGACGCGGTTGAGTTCACTACGAGTAAGGGCAAGACCGTCGGATTCACGATGAAAAGCGCCGGTGAGGGCGAGGGCGCTATCAGCGTGTTCTTCGAGACCGGCGTTCCTGACGAGCTTAAGCTTGCATTCATCAAGTATGTGCATGACCACCTGTCACGATACGCATTCAACGTCACGCGAGACAGGCATTACGTCTGCGAGTGTGGCAAGGAAGTGGTCGACCGCGAGGCAGTGCGGAAGCGTATTGCGGCGAAGAAGAAGTTCATCGTCTGTCAGGACTGTGACAAGAAGGTCGTGCTGATCGACCACGTCGAGAAGTGTCTTGCAAGCGATCCTGTCGCGCGTCGTGTTCTGGGCATGGAGCAGAAGGCCAAACAGGAGAAGGATACACAGGCGCTCGAGCAGATACTGATCGGACACATGTTCGCCGTCTGTGGGGAGGCTAACCAAGTTTTCAATCTCCAGCCTGTAACGGCAACGGGTCAAAGGATGGACGGCGAGATCGAGTTCAGGGATGACAACGGGAGGCTTAGTGGATACAGAATATACGTGGAACTGAAGACATGGATATGGCGATTAGGTGCGGCTGAAAGGCTCTCCGAGCATGAGCTCATTCTGAACAGTTCCCATTATACGCAGTACCTGCATGATGCGACAGCAGACCTTTACTTAGTAATCCGCGATAGAGACGAGACAATCCGTTGGATGAACATCACCCGCTACCTCAAAGAGCGCGAAGACAAGCGGAGCAAACGAATTGTCTTCGACGGCGAAAGGCTTGATGCGCCCGCGATCTGGCGCGTCCGAGACCAGTTCTTCCCGAAGTCCTTGCAAAAGTAATCTCCCACCGTTATCATACGCCTGTCATACATCCAAGGAGGTAACATGCCGCTTCTGCTGACAAGAGATGATGTGATCAAGGTATTGGATATGGCCGACTGCATGGACGTTGTCGAGAAGGCGTTCGCCGAGCTTGCGTCGGGCACGGCAGTCCTTCCGCTGCGAATCAGCATCACTCCGCCCGACGGCCTCGCTCTCTATATGCCGGCTTACCTCCGCGAAATGGGCGCGCTCGCCTGCAAAGTGGTCACGGTCTACAAGAACAACCCGAAGAAGCACGACATGCCGACAACCATCGGCAAAGTGCTCCTTCAGAACCCCGAGACCGGCGAAGTGATCTGCATAATGGACGGCGGCTATCTGACCGCGGTGCGAACCGGCGCGGCAAGCGGCGTAGCCACCCGGTACCTCGCCCGCACAGACAGCGGACAGGCCGCGGGCATATTCGGAGCGGGAGTGCAGGCGCGGATGCAGCTCTGGGCGGTAGCGGTCGCACGCAAGCTTTCGAAAGCGCTGGTGTACGATATAGCGACCGAAGCTGTCGACAAGTTCATCGCGGACATGAGTAAGAAGCTGAATCTCAAGATCGAGAGGGCGGCGTCGCCAGATCAAGTTCTCGACCAGTGCGACATCATCTGCACAGCCACGTCATCGGCCAACCCGATATTCGACGGAGGCCGAGTCCGAGAAGGCGTTCACATCAACGGCATCGGCAGCCATACACCCAACGCGCGCGAGCTCGACAGCGCGATCATTAAGAGATCGAAAGTCATCGCCGATTCGTACGAAGCCTGCTTCAAGGAAGCGGGCGATATAATGATCCCGATCGAGGAGCGGGTGATCGACAAAACGCACATCGTTGCAGACCTCGGCGAGATCGTCACCGGAAATAAGCCTGCACGGACGAACGCAGCGGAGATAACCCTCTTCAAGTCGAACGGCCTGGCGATTCAAGACGCAGCGACAGCCAAGCTTGTGTACGAGAAAGCGAAGGCTGCGGGAATCGGCGTCGAAGCGGAGCTCTAACATGTTGGAACTCACTTGCACGTCGGACATTAGCAGTCGTACACTTTATGAGTAAGCTGCAGCGATTTCAACTCGTCATTGCGATCATTGTGGCTGTCTTGGCGCCGACGAGTGGCATGCATTCCTGCTCCCAGGACAGACCCAGCATGCCCGTTAGCCACCCACCATTGGTAGCCCCTTTCGACATAACGGAGGCTACAGCGGGAGTACCTTACTCGTACAGACTATTTTTCGCCGACCCCGACAGTCGAGATGACAAGGTCGAATATGCCAACCTTCCATCGTGGCTCAGGCAGGATTACGATTCAGTGTATGGAACCCCTCCTGACGGTGCGCTTGACACGAGCTTCAACGCAATAGTGTCTGACGATCTTACCTCAGATACGTGTCTTGTTCAGATCACTCTGATCCCCTGCCTGGTCGTCTACGGCGATACTCGCACTGGCCACGACATCCATCGGCAAGTCGTGGCACGTATCAACGCGGTGAAACCCGATGCCGTGTTTCACGTCGGCGATCTTGTTGAGAACGGTTTCCTTGAGAGCCAGTGGACGACTTTTAACGAGATAACGCAGAATCTGAGGACCAATGCTCTTTTCTATCCGGCGCTCGGCAATCACGAGCATCAATCCCGACTGTTCTTCGACAACTTCGAACTCCCCAACAACGAGCAATGGTATTCAGTCGAGGTCAATCGCGTTCACTTTGTGATCCTGAACACCTGCGTCGCTATCGGACCCGGCACTGAGCAGTACCTATGGCTTGAATCAGATATCTCCAATGTCACCGATTCGATCAGATTTATCGCGGTCGTCATGCACCATCCGCCTTACAGCACCGGCCAGCATGTCGAAGATGAACTCGGGTTGAGGCAGAGCATCGTACCGCTATTTCAGCAATTCGGAGTGGACATTGTGTTCTCCGGTCACGACCACACCTACGAACACAGCCTCTGCGGCAACATCCACTATGTTGTCACTGGTGGGGGTGGCGCCCCGCTGCACAATCAGACGCGCACGCACGAATGCAGCATTCTGTTCTCAAAGACCTACCACTTCTGCAAGCTCTCGACAATCGGCAACAGCCTGTATGTCAAAGTCTATGACGCAGAGTCTCGATTGATCGATCAGTTTACACTGACCGGATCATAGCCTGCACTGTTTCCTCAGAAGCCGATGGATATACTGTTGTCGGGGTGGATACCGGGTATACAGACACGGCTTACAGTCGCCGTCCGTTCCCTTCTTCCAACTCATTGTAGGTCAAGCTAATCGGGAATCGACTCCGCGCAGTAGCTACTGGCACCTTATTTGCACTTGGCTCTGTCGGAGTGATAAGCACATGAAGTGAGCATGACAGGAAGCTATTCTGGAGGTGATCGAAATGACAATGTATCTACGGGTGCTGGCAGCGGGTCTCATCTTCGTGACGATGATGTCAACCGAGGGTTGCACCTTGATCGGAATGGGACTCGGAAGTCTGTCCGACCGCAGCCGCGCGAATGAAGAGACCGTACCCAAGTGGGAGCTGGAAAAGTTCAGGTCGGGCAGATTCGTGCGTCTGTACACAGAGGCCGGTGACACTGTCGTCGGCGATTTCCTCGGTCTCTGTATGGCAGACTCCGAGGAATATGCCAGGAGATACTCAGAGTATTCACACAACAGACTGCAAAAGAATCTCGGCGCTGAGTTGTCATACCCGGGAAGGTTGATACGGGTACACGACGTTGGCGACTCCGCTACGGGGTCAGTATTCCTTGGCTTCGATCAACGATTCAGGGATGTTCACCCGAGAGTGCGAGTGTTCCCCGAGTCAGGCCCGGTCTACTCATTGGTTCTTCTGAAGCCCGGAGACTTCTCCGTTACGCGTCAGCGAGTCGACGTCGTTGACAGCATCTCATGCAACACCACCCTGACTCTCAGCCGGCATCAGATCGAAGCAGCTCTGAGTGAAAACCCGCCTCCGCTGGTGACAGATGTGCTCGTGAGAGACAATATCGGTCGGGTAGAGCACCTGCACCTCGATCAGATTGACAGAGTTGATGCAAAGACCATAAAGCATGGGAAGCTAATTGGGATGATCTTCGGGGCAGTCGTGGACGCCGGATTCTTGGCAATCGCCATTGGAATTGCCGCGAGCGGAGGAATAATGGGCGGAGGTTTCTGATGCTGGCAGGCAACCGGAACAACAGACTCTCCCGATAGACTATGTGGGCCTATCGATACTTCAAGGAGATGAACTATATGACGAGAAATGGTAGAACAGCAGTAGCGGTCGTTCTGATTGCAGCGACAGCAGCGCTCCAAGGATGCGCAACGCTAATATGCGGAGGCGTGGGGTCAATGGTCGCATCGCCACGGGACGTCCGGAATGTCCCTGCTTCAGTGTACGATAGAATTGAAGTCGGTAGAGAAGTAAGTGTGACAATGTTCGACGGCATTGTTCATAAGGGCGGCTTCGGGGGTATGGGATTCGCCTGTGCCGACGCCTACTCAGGGAGATATAGACACTCAGTAGCAATCCGCCTTGTAGACACTTTGCTGCCGCTGCCTGGAGAGACGGTCACGATCCGGATGAGAAGAGGAGAAACCGGTGACTATGTGTTCGTCGGTTTCGATCAGCGACACGCTAGGGTCATTCATCCGGACAGCCGCAGACCTATGGAGACGACGAAATACGTGATCGTCATTGAGGATTCATCCGATTCCGCTCAGCGCTCTGTCAGCGTGGAAGACATAACCAGCGTGAGCAATAGCCGAGTCAATCCAATAGGAGGGACTGGTCTCAGTTTCCTGCTGTCCGCAATTCCGATACCACTTCTCTCAGAAATGACCCTGCAGAATTCAACCGGTATTCGTCGTTTGCCTGTTGATCAAATCGAGCAGGTTGAAGCCAGCCAAAGAAGTCCCGGGATGACTCCAGGTATCGTTGTCGGGGCGATCATTGATGCTGGGCTGCTGGCCTGGTTGATTGCAGAGATAGCGGTTCACGGAGTGTATTGACTCGGATGCGGAATGAGGACACCAAGCACCATCGCGCAGTGAGTGAAAGATGTTTGCAAGTTCGGGGGTTCTTGCGTATATAATCACTGAGCAGGCATCGCCCTGCTTGGATGTCGATGAGCGTCGATATGGACAGGAAAAGATTCAGCAGAAGCTTCAAGGCTTTCGGTGATCCTACTCGCCTCCGGATCATCATGCTGTTGGCGTCCAAAGAGATGACGGTGAACGAGGTCGTGAAAGAGATTGGACTTTCCCAGCCTACCATCAGCCGGCATCTGGCCGTGCTTCGAGAAGCAGACGTAGTCGTCTCCCGTCGCAATGGCCAGCAGGTCATATACAGCCTGAACAAGGACTCTATCCGGGTCTGCTGCACCGGGTTCTGTGACTGCCTTGCAATTCCAGTCAAGATTCAGCGAAAATAGAGAGAAAACCGACTCTTTTTTTTGCAACATTTAGCTTGCTATGCGCATATGTAAATATGTACATTAACTATCAGAAAGGAGGTGAGAACTAATGGAAAAAGTGCGTGCCCAGATAAAGTGCATCGAAACCGATGACGGCTTCAGGATCGAGGTCACCGGCAAGAACCTGAAAGACGAGAATGGGAATTGCTGC
>JAGVNY010000012.1 GCA_020053015.1 Candidatus Zixiibacteriota bacterium
CCCGTGTCCGATACAGTCATCATTCCAAACTGTCCTCCTCCCGGAAAGGCGCCGTGGCTGTACGGTCCGCCCTTGACCGATCCACCCCGGTCCAGCGCGGCCGCATGCATGACTGGAAAAGCCGCACCGCCTCCTGTCGCGTAATCCGAGTTCGTGCCGTCATCGATAGCCAGCATGTGAGCGTCTCCTGAAATCATGCACAACCGCTCGATGTTGTTCGCTTTGATGAAATTCGCAATCTCTCGACGCTCAGTCGTGTACAGGTACCAGCCATCGTCCCCTGTAACACCAATCCATGGCAGGCTGTTGACCCAGACGATCAGGGGAAAGCTGTCCCGAGCATTCAGTAACTCCTGTTTGAACCAAGCTTTCTGTTCAGTGCCCATCATCGTCTTGGACCCATTGTCCGTCGCATAGTATGGACTGCGTGCGGAACGCATGTCGCAGACGATGAATCTGATCCTCCCGACCGTAAACGCGTGGTAGATCGGTACGTCGCCAGTGCCGGCCACGAGCGGATAGTGGGGCACATATTCCTGGTAAGTTAGGCGAGCAGCAAGCCTGCCTGGAGCTGTTGAATCCGAGTTGTTTGGTCCGAAGTCGTGATCGTCCCAGATGTACTCCAGTGGGATGTCTCTGAACATCTGCGACTGATTCGGCGAGGAAAGGACTGCTTCATATGCTTGCCGAAATACATCGACGTCATCAACAGCGATGTCTTCGTAATGGAAATCGCCTAAGTGGAAGAAGAAAAGCGGATCAAGTCCGCGAATGGTCTGAAATACTGGGTGGTTCGACCCTGTTGTTGCGCACGACGCAAATGCAAATGAGAACGTGCCGGTGTCGGACGGAAAAGTACGAAATCGACCAATAGAAGCAAGGTCCAGGAAACCGTCTACTTCCGGAGCGTAGTGATACTGAGAGTTCGGAATCAGACCTTCGACATCCAACGTGACAATGTTGTTGTGATCGATTTCAGAAGTGTCAAACGCGGAGTACACCGGCTCTGTCATATCGGTTGATTCGCTCACTGCGAGGCGCACGATTGAACCCGTCGACAAGACCCTGGCCTTAACCTGTGCTGAATGACTCGTGATGGCTCCCGACCAGATGAATGCAATCGGGGAATCAGCTGTGGTCGCAGTGGATTGCAGCAGGAACCCTCCCAGTACAGACATCAGTGCAAAGACTATGAACAGCGCAAGTATCCTGCCTGCAAGCCTCTTGCGTGGAGTTTCTCTGAGGAGCGGGCAGGGCATCATTCTCATTGGCAGACCTCACAGGGCTCAGGTCCTCCGGAGAAAACGTAACTAATCAAGTAGACGACGTCATCAATATCGATGAAGCCTGAGAAGTTGGCGTCTCCCGCTTCAAGCGGAACGGGTGGTGTACCGCTTGCGAAGATGTAGTTGATGAGGTAGACTATGTCATCAATGTCAACCGCTGGATCACCCCCACTGCCATTGGCATCGCCGCATGTGTATCCGAGCGAGCAGCCAGTGACATAGAAGACGCCAATTGTCGATCCACAGGGGCTGTTTTCCGGTGTGCATGGTGATATCTCATAGAGTCTGTAATCATGGCTTGTGGTGTCGCAGAACCGGGGATTGCACGAGAAGTTCCCTGACTCGTCTCCCGGTCCGTAGGGCATATTCACGAAGTCGCCATCCGGGTTTCCGTAAGCGTCGTTATACCACAGATGATAATCGTAGACCGGAAAGCTCTGGAAGATGCCCATTTCGCGATTGTATGCAACGATTGTGTTCGTCAGAAGCGATGAGTCCTGAGCAGGTGCGTATTGATCAGGGGAAAAGCCTTTTGGGAAGTCGTACATGAAGTGAATGCCCGTTTGATTTGACACGATCGTGCACCTGTGGATGTTGAAAGTGCCGGCCATAAGCCGATCCAGGAAGATTCCGTACCATCCGTTGTGTCTGATAAGAGTGTTATGGACCTCGGTCTTAAAATCAGACACTGTGTTCGTGTAAACTCCTGCGCTGTCATTCTCGGCTATCTCGCAGCCCAATACGGAGGTTTCCACTCCATCACCGGATACGCCGTGACTCGTGTTTCCCCGCATCACGCACCCTGCTACCTCGATGTTAGTGATTTCCGGGACACCTGCACCGGAGGAATATCGTCCGGTCACGCCGCGCCCGCTGTTTCCGAGGATTGAGCTGTTGTACACCCGCAAGTATGAACCGTTAGAACCGAAAAGACCGTCGCAGTCGTTCTCTGATATGCTGCAGAAATTGACCATGCAGGCTGATGACGAGCACCGGACTGCCGCGAAGTCAGAGCTTGCGTTGCGCACCGAAAAACCGTTGAAGTAAGTAGTTTCAGACGTGTTGTCGTGAAAGAAGATTCCGTAATGAGGATCGGATGTACTTCCCCCGCAATCGATGATTGTGCTGTCGGCGCTGATGTCGATGAACCTGTGTGACATGAGCGTTATCGAGCGGCCGAGATTGTCAAGATCGCGGTTTCCATCGCCGGTCCATGTGCCTTCTCCGACTAGCACCGTGTCGCCATCCTGAGTCATATCAATGGCGGGTTGGATACAAAACGTGTGATTGTTGCCCTGTTCCCAATCGTCTCCAATGGCTCCGATCATTCCATCACCATATACGCCGTCGAACCCTTCGGTGGTGAAGAACAAAACATAACCCTCACCGTCAAATTCGTCAGGAAAGGCAACCGGCCAGTATTCCCACCAGTATTCGCCACAACCGCCGGTGCTGACAGTCTTGACCGGTGACCATGTGTTTCCGTTGTCATTGGAAAACGTCTGGACTATCCACTGCCGATCAGGAACGGCCGTTGACGGTGCCGCGAAGACTCGAAGTGCACCGCCATCTGCGCAGATCGACGGGTCCCAGACATAGGCATCTGCCACCGCGATCGGATCCGACACGTGTGTCCACGTCGAGGGCGTCGCGCTTGCGGGACAGCCATGGAGGTTGATTGTTGTGGCTCCGGGGGCAATGCTGACAGTGTACAGGGAGTCACCTTTCTTAGTCATTTTGGGAACACCGTTGCCGTCAGCGACTGTGTACGGTCCGTTGACCGTCGTGCCGTCCCATGTGTACATGACCGACCTAAGCGTGGCATCAACTCCTCTCTCAAGAGTGAAGTAAACCCTGTCGGCATCGGCGACGGCGTTTACATGGCCGCC
>JAGVNY010000060.1 GCA_020053015.1 Candidatus Zixiibacteriota bacterium
GCCCGGTCCGACGTGGAAGGAAGGTGCGTTAGAACACACCGTCCGACGCCAGATTCTATCAACAAGCGGGGCAGCTGCTCCATATTGCAATGTACTCCTTCGACGACAAGCAGATCGACACCGACCATCTCCTCGACGATATCGTCGAGTGTGCCGATGTCACCCGAATAGAGGAGCCTCCGGCCGTCCGCAGCGACCTCGAAGCTGAAGCATTGCATACGATTAGAGTATTTCCCTGTCGACAGCAGCTCAATATTCACGGCAGCTCTCAAGTGGGAATTGGGCTTTGCGCTGATCCTTACGTATCCGTCGTCAAAGACAAACCCCTCCTCGATGGGGAGGATAGCAAACTCGAACCGCAGCTTGTCCGGGAACAAATATACGCCTTCCAGCAGTGACTGTAAGAGACCTGTGAATTCAGCCGGAACATGGACTCTCAATGAAGCTGTTCGATTCTTGAGATACTCCATTTGAAGAAACATGGGCAATCCGAGAATGTGATCCGAGTGAGCATGAGAGATGAAGATGGTCTCGATAGTTGATGTGTCTACTCTCTGCCTGACCATGGACGATGAAGCGCCTTCGCCGCAGTCCAGGAGATAACCCCTTCCCGAGTGCGCAATCAAGTAACTGGAATGAGCCAATATCCCTGATGGCATTCCGGAAGCGCAGCCAATCACTGTGAGCTTCAAGCGGCCACCATTTGCCTGAACAGCCTTGCTGCCTCGACGCAATCCTCGTGAGCCACATCAAGGTGTGTTACGATCCTGACCCGCTTCTCTGAGATGGGAAGCGACAAAACCCCAAGCTCCTTCCACTTCGCGCAGATATCGGGAGCCGTCATCCCTGACTTGGAGGTCTCGAAAATGACGATATTCGTGTGAACACTGTCCAGATCGATGGACACCGCACGAGTTGCAGCAAGCTGTTCGGCCATATACCGAGCGTTTGAATGATCGTCGGCAAGCCGAGCGACGTTGTGCTCCACCGCATATATGGCAGCGGCAGCCAGCACGCCCACCTGCCGCATCCCACCGCCGAGCATTTTCCGAGCCCTGCGGGCGCGATCAACGAATTCCTTTGTTCCAGCGCAGCATGATCCGATTGGCGCGCCGAGACCCTTGGAGAAACAGACTGACACGGAATCCGCACACACGGCATACTCGGCCAATCGGATACCGTCAGCCACATGGGCGTTCCAGAGTCGCGCCCCGTCAAGATGCACGCCAATTCCGCGGCTATTGGCAAGTTCGCGAATCTTTTTCATCTCATAGAGCGGAAATATAGTTCCGCCTGCCCTGTTGTGCGTGTTCTCGATGCATATCAGAGCAGTGCCCGGGCTGTGAAGCGATCTAGTCTTGATCAGTGGCTCGATCTGCTCTCTGGAAATCACCCCCCTGGGGCCGTCGATCATGTTCGTCTGAAGCCCTGAGAGCGCAGAAGGGTGTCCCGCCTCGTAGTTCACTATATGAGAGAAACGCTCGCAGATTATCTCATCCCCGGGAGTCGTCTGAGACCTCAAGCAAACTGAATTGCTCATCGATCCAGACGGGAGGTAGAGAGCATCCTCCTTCCCGAGCATCTCCGCGACCATTCGTTGAAGTCGATTGACGGTCGGATCGTCTCCGAACACATCATCACCAACCTCGGCCTCGGCCATCACTTTCCGCATTTCTTTCGAAGGCTTGGTGACCGTGTCCGATCTGAGATCAATGTACTTCATTCGCTCTCCTCATGCCGGTCTTATCGCTCAAACACCGGGCTACGGTCCGGTGTTCACGGGGTGTCTGCAATTCGAAGAAGCAGGTGCAAGACGAGTCCAGAGACAAGCGGCACAGACAGATTGTCGTCGATTTCATCGCTCAGCGCCTCGGTGACCGCGGCTACACTCGCCCCACAAATACCTATCCAGAAAGGCATCTGGGCAACTGCAATTACAGGAATGAGCGATGACAAGAAGAAGGCCGCCGAACCCTCAATTGACTTGCCCCGCCTGCCGTACTTGTGAGCTCCCCATTTCCTGCCTACCAGAGCTCCCGCAGAATCTCCTACTATTATGAAGGCGAGCGCACAAATCGCCGCAGGTTTTGAAAACAGGGAAACGGTCAAGACTGTGGCCACCATGATATAGCTTGCGCCTGTATACGTTGACGCTTCTTGTGGTCTGATAAGCGGCCCCCAGAGAGGTTCAAGCAATTTCCACATCGACCACCCGCGAAGCCTGGCAGTATCACACAGGACTATCCCCATGGTCACAGGGATCAGGCACCAGAGTATCGCCGATTTGCTCAGGAAAACGTAGGCAGCGGGCATCACAAAAGCGAACAAGTGCGTCGCCTTACGAAGCCCCTCGTTGTGATAGGTGATATTTCCGCAGTCCTTGGCGGGACACCCGCTGTCGGCCCGCGCATCCGGAGAATCAGCGGCCGTCGAATCTCCACCTGCAGAGTCGGAAAGCTTCTCCATCAGCTCGTGCCGCATCCTTCTTTTCGGTCGAATTAGTCAACAGCTCCTGCCGGCAGCAGCTCGATCAACCGCGCTCGCGAACCGCGGCTATCGAGAACCGGATGTCGAGTCGGCTTCACCTTCCCGAACAGTGGACAACGCTTCAGGCGCCTGATACACAAACTCCCGAAGGAGCGCACTGTCAATCTCAATCGTGTGTCCTTCGAACAACTCGGATCGCCAGGCGTTTAGAGTCTGGTCGCGTTTTTCGTCGATCATCCTGCGACGAACCCTTTCCCGAGCCTCTTCATATGACACCATTGGCTTTCGATCTACGAGTTTGATGATGTGAAAGCCATACTCAGTATGCACCGGCCTGGAAACGTCTCCCGGATTCAGGATCCATGCAGCATTCCAGAATGCCGCCGGCATCTCATCCTTGGAAATGTAACCAAGATCGCAGAGCGACTCCCTGACCGCTGGCTCTCCCGGGTAGTGCTTCAGCGCCATCTCCTTGAAGTCAGCGCCGTCTGCGATCTTCTTCCGAACCTCTTCCGCCTTCAGCGAGTCGTCGAACAGTATGTGCTGAACGTGGAGTGGCTTAACGGCGTAGTATTCATCCAGATGGGAGTCATAGAACGCTTTGATTACCTCATCCGACGGCTGCCATCCCCCGATATCACCGAGCATACGGTACTGGTATCTCGCTTGAAGGAATGAAATGCTGTCCCGTTCCTGCCTTGCTTCAGGCAGACTGTAGTATCCGCGTTTGTGTGCTTCTGACGAAAGCACGAGACTATGCACGAAGCTCCCGAGAATCTTCTTCTTGTCTTCGACAGTCAGCTTCGGCAACCTGTTCTTCATCTGATAGGTGTTCGCGTACTTCACGTATTCGACCGCAAAGATGGTGTCCATTCGGTTGACGGCCGCAAGCCAGTCGTTGTCCTCGTAGGTCGAGTCGTCTCGCGCCAGGAGCTTCTCGTTGTAAGTTATCTTGGCTACGTTCATCAGACTGTCGGCGAACTTCATCGCGATACCTCGGGCTGCCGTTCCGATGAGGTTGTCGCGAATATTCGACCGCATTGCATCGTCGAGCGGAGCATAACTTGAATCGGCGTGCTCGTACATCTTGACCACATGGTAACCGTGCTGCGTCTCAATCGCAGGAGACAACTGTCCGGGCGTCAAGGAGAAAAGGGTAGAGTCGAAGGTCGGTGGAGCGTCCCCACGCGCAACCCAGCCCAGAGATCCGCCCTGTCGTGCTGAGTTCCTGTCGTGCGAGTATTCATCGGCAAGAGATTCAAAGGAATCGCCATCTTTGAGCCGCTCGAGGACCTCGGCCATCTTGGCCCGCGCCAAAATACTCACGCTGTCCCTTGATATAGAAGAATGATCGGCACCCTGCGGCACGTAGTACGACGGATTGAACGAAATGAGAATGTGCCCAGCGCTTGCCCGTTCCGGGCTGAAGAACATTCGCTTGTTGTTTGTGTAGAAAGTGTCCTCGTCGAACGCCGTGATCTTGACTCGATCGGAGATTAGATCGGTGTACAGCAGTCTGAGCACGTATTCTCGCATGTGTTCACGGATACTCGTCTGAGCTGTCAGTATTGTGTCGATATTGAAGTCAACCGCGGCCTTCGAAGTCAGCATCTCTACAATCAACCGGTCGAGAGACTTGAAGTTGAAGTCCGCAGTATCCTTCACTCGATTCAATGCCGTATGCTCTGCCCACCCGTCCATATAGATCTGGTTGTTCAGCTGACCGAGAGTGATGGGCTCATCGTCGATGCCAGCCACTCGGGCCGCAAGATCGAAGGTCTTGACCGGCTGTGTCTCTTCCGACAATTTCTCTCCGCAGGAAGCGGCCATTACAACCAGGACCAAGCATGAAAGCAGCGTTCTCTGTACCATCTCCGATGAAATCCTTTCCTTCCGATTCGTCACTTGAGTTCGTAAATGACAGACACCCTGAAACTGTCGTCAATATCAGCATCCTTCAGATATGCGAGATCCGTCCTGAAGGAAGAGACGGCGATTCCGACTCCTGCCGTGAATTTCTCTGCGTCGGAGCCAAGTCTGCCGAAGGCAACACCGCGGTATCCGACTTCCAAGCCAACATGCATGTCGAGAGAAATCGATCCCTGCCAGAGTTGCGCAGCCTCTCCATAGTTCTCGAACTTGAGTTCTCCGTCCGCCACTCCGGTCAACGCGAAGTCGCCATACGTCTTTTGCAGGGCAATTCCCGGTAGGAGGGTAGGGTAGATGCTCTCCTTTGTTCCGGTGTCATATGAGAGCATAGTGGTTGTGACATCGCGAATCATCAGGGCAGTCGAGACAACTTGGCTTATCTGATAACGAGCTCCGAGATCAGCCCCGATGCCAACAGCCGAATTTTCCGCAATGTCTCTGTATATGACCTTCGCTGTGACTCCAAGATCCAGCCTTTCGGCCTTGCGCATGCCGACCGAAAGCAAGAACTGATAATCGGCGTGCCCGCTCTCTTTGACCACTACCGGGCGGTTCAGAACGTAGTCCCATTCGGTCAGCTTAATCCCGCCACCACCGAGCCTGATAACGCTGAACGCCGCGACCGTCCGATCAGAACGCCAGCCGACAGGCAGAGCGGCGGCCAAATAATCGTGATTGAGCAGAGAACCGAAGGTCTCAGCATGCATGAATGCGAACTGCGCCCTTTCGACATTGACAAGTCCCGAAGGGTTCCAGAACCCCGAAGTCACATCCGAACTTAAGGCTACATAAGCGCTTCCAAGGCCGAGTGCCCTCCCGCCTACTCCCAGATGAAAGGGTTCTCCGGCATATTTCGCCCCTCTCGATGGGCAAATCCAGAAGGAAAACATCAGCAACATCGCGACTATGATTAGAGACCACGGCTTCCGCATGGCTCAAATGATATCTGCACTGGAATTGGCTGTCAACACAAATCACTCCTCGTTGCTTACACTGCGGTGACGGGAAGGTTCAACAAGAATGCCCATACAGCCATTCGCTGCTCAGGAGCCGATCGTCTGACAGTGGTTTTCGTATATGACCACAGCCCAACAGAAGATGCTGAAAGAAAAGGACTCGACAACAGAAAAAGGAGCCGGGTGCAGCCCGGCTCCTTCTAACTTACCTATGTCGGATTGATCTGACGATTCGACTTAGTTCCCCCCGGAACAGCTCTTCGATGTCTCAACCTTTGTCGGAGCTGCCGCAGGTGTCTTGGCGAACTCGGTGAGTTCCGTCTCAGAATACGGTCCGACCTGAGCGTGGTAACCGACCTTCTCGACGGCACTAATCAGTTCCACTGAACCGACCGAGCTGGCGTCGAACTCGACATCCGCCACACCGGAACGATAATCAACGGCGACCGACTGCACGCCTTTGATTTCCTTCAGCGCGCTGCTGACCTTGCCTGCACATCCGTTGCAGGAGAGGTATGCGACGCCGAGAGTCAGATGTGTTAGCTGAGCCGATCCAGTCGAGGCCATTTTGGATGCACAAGCCTGCTTCTCAGCAATACTGCACGTGGCAGCACACGACTTTCCGGAGGGCTGGCCCGTAGCATCAGCAGTCATCACAGACGCTGTCGAACCACTTGTCGTGGAAGCGCTGCTGGAACTGGACTTGTCGCCATCGCACGCATATGCAACACTCATCTGCATCGCCGAAAATACCAACAAAGCTAAGAGAACCAAGAGCTTACGAGATTTCTTCATCTTTCCTCCCAGAACCTATGGTGTTTGACTCACATTGCTTCCTACGACTTATTAAACAAAACAGGACTAAAAAGGTTCGCCTTAACCTCGGGTACTGATTAGCTTTTTTCCTTATCGGAGAATTCCTTCAACGACATCTTCTCGTAAGACCCAGTGCTGATGAACCTTAAGTAAAGACCGTACTCGTCAGGCTGGCGAAATCCGGGTATTGTGACGAGATTGGTGCCGTCAGGTTTGAGGAAGATAGTAGCCGGATATCCAGTAACCCTGTATGCGCGAGTAAGTTGCTGCTCTGTCACTTCTGACATTGTACCTGCCTTGTCGACGACTTTCAGCTTGTCTTTGGAGTCGCCATCCACTTTGGCAAGAATGAAATCATTCGACATCAAATCGGCCACTGAAGGATCCACAAAGGTCATTGCCTTCATCTTCTTGCAGTACCCACACCACACGGTGGTGAAATAAACCAAAACATGCTTGTTGGCTTTCTTCGCGAGGTCAAGCGCTTCATCGTACTTGTGCCAGACAAGCTCCTTGCTGGCGGATGCCGCAGGTCTTGAGGCCGTTTGACCGAGAATCGTGCCAGCCAGCAGCAATAGCACGATCGGAATGGAAATCAAAGCTGCACGCATATCAAATGTCTCCTCGCGATATTTGCCTTAACTTGAAGCCGACAAGTACATCAACACAATATACAAGAAGCGCTCACAAAAACAAACCCTATCGTATCGTTATAACGCTTTCGCTAAGCGTCGGTTCCAGTAGATGTTCCCCCAGCCCTCGTCTCCCATTTGATCTTGTCAGGTCCCAACAGTTGCGCAAGTCTTCGTGTGACCTCCGGAGTCGCAGCGGCCTTCAGTCCACCCGCTCGGATCACCACCTGTTCCCCTCCGGTATTCAGCACCAGAACAACATCTGCCGAGCCCCGACAGTCCGCGAGTATTCGCTCGATTCCTTCGATGCGGCCGCCGTTGAATCCGGGCCCGTCAAGCTGCAATTTCAGCACGAGCCCGCCACCTTCTGCCACTTTCTCGAGCAACTCCGCATTATCAAGCACGATCTTAGGCTTCTCATCCTCTTTCTTGGAGATCTTGCCGGAGACCATGACCATTGATTCAAGCTTGATAATCGAGTTCTTCCTTTCGTAGAGATCGGAGAAGACCACCAACTCCACAGCCCCGGAGAAATCTTCAAGCGAGACAAACGCCATTCTCTTGCCCTTCTTGTCCACATTGATCTTGATCCTGGTGACGATCCCGCCGAGCACAACCGCTGCTCCGTCGGGCAGGTCATCGAGAGTATCTGTGGTACAGGAGGCAGACGTAGACAGGGCTGTTCGAAACACCTCAAGCGGATGCCCTGACACCCAACATCCGAGGAGCTCCTTTTCTGACCGGAGCACGACTGCATTGTCCCAACGTGCAGCGGGCTTCAAAACGGGCTCCACAACGGCAACTCCCGTCAACGACCCGCCGAACAGGCTCACTTGGTTGGTTCCCGCTCTTCCGGCTTGCCGGGCCTGCCCATAGCTTATCGCTTGATCCAGGTTCTCCATGAGCTGGGCGCGGTGCCCTCCGAGCGCATCAGCCGCTCCGGCCCGTATCAGAGCGTCGAGCGCCCGCTTGTTGAGCGCTCTGTGGTCGACTCGGGCTGTGAAATCGAACAAAGATCGGAACGGTCCTTCCGACTCCCGTGCCTCCACGATCTTCTCGATCGCTCCGAGTCCGACATTCTTGACGGCTCCGAGTCCGAATCTGATCTTATCATCTTCCACAGTGAATTCAGCTCTGCTGTGGTTGACGTCGGGGGGCAGGACAGTCATGCCGAGCCTTCGGCATTCCTCAAGAAGGATAATGATACGATCGGTTGAGTTCATCTCGGAGGTCAGCGATGCGGCCATGAATTCTCGTGGAAAGTGCGCTTTCAGGTAAGCTGTCTGGTAGGCGAGATAGGAGTATCCGGCGGCATGGGATTTGTTGAAACCGTACCGCGCAAACGTTTCAATCTGCTCAAATACTTTTGAGGCAATGTCGGCATCGATGCTCTTCGCCGAGCACTTCTCCAGGAACGTTAATTCCTGTTTGTCCATTATTTCACGGACTTTCTTGCCCATCGCTTTGCGGAGAAGATCCCCTTCTCCGGCAGAGTATCCGGCGAGCTCCATGGCTATCTTGATTACTTGCTCCTGGTAGACGATTACGCCGTAGGTCTCGCGCAGAATCGGTTCAAGCCTCGGGTGAATGTAGGTCACCTGTTCGTCCCCACGCTTCCTCTTGATGTAGTCGTCGATTGTGCCGGCGTCGAGCGGTCCCGGACGATAGAGCGCGTTCATAGCGATTAGATCGCCGAGATTCTCGGGGCACAGCTTTCGCATGTAATCGCGCATGCCGCTCGACTCAAACTGGAATATCCCGACGGTGTGACCTCCGCAGAAAAGGGCGTAGACAGCAGGGTCATCGAGAGGAATCGAATCGAGATCAAGCTCGACACCGTGATCTTGCTTGATCAAATCGAGCGCATCATCAATCACGGTCAGTGTCCGCAATCCGAGGAAGTCCATCTTGAGCAGCCCGATATCCTCAATCGACTTCATGTCGTACTGCGTTGTGATCTCATCTCCCTTCGGAGGCTTGAACAGAGGCACGAATTCAGTCAGCTCCTTCGGAGCTATCACGACACCCGCTGCATGAGTCGACGCATGCCTTGCAAGTCCTTCGAGCGTTTGCGACTGATCGATTAGCCGCCTCGCGACCTGATCCTCTTCATACAGTTTCTTCAATTCGCCATCAGACTTCAGCGCGGCGGCTATGGTCTGGCCTGGCCCTCCCGGAATCAGCTTCGCAATCCGGTCGACCTCGCCGTATGGTACCTGCATCACTCGACCGACATCGCGGAGTGACTGCCTCGCGGCCATCGTGCCAAACGTGATGATCTGGCAGACATTCTTCTCGCCGTACTTCTTGATCACATAGTCAATCACCTTGTCTCTGCCACGGTCGGCGAAATCTATATCGATGTCGGGCAGGGATATGCGCTCGGGATTCAGGAACCGCTCGAACAGAAGCCCATACTTGATAGGGTCGATGTTCACTATCCCCAGGCAGTAGGACACCAGCGATCCGGTTGCCGATCCCCTCCCGGGGCCTACGCGCACGTTTATCGATCTGGCGTAGTCTATGAAGTCCTTCACAATGAGAAAATAGCCGGAGTAGGCCATCTCGGTGATTA
>JAGVNY010000024.1 GCA_020053015.1 Candidatus Zixiibacteriota bacterium
CCAACTTGTCGGACTGCCGGACGCTTGCGCCGTCAACTGCGTCGTCCCGCCCGAACATACTGGTGAAGCCGGACTAGCGGTGATTGACGGCATTCCGGGTCTGCCGGTTGATTTGTCCACGTATACAGTCCACTGGTAGTAGTCAGTTGCTCCGATGGGGTCAAGAGCCGTCCCACGTATTGTTCGCGTGTTTGGATCGGCGCACCCAGGAACGTACCTGTAAGAAGGAGTACTTCCTACAGGTACGCCGTCAATCTCCCAGGAGTACGTGATCGCACAACCATCTGAGTCTGACGCGGCGACACTAAAGTCAAGGAAGTTCCCAACTGCTACCGTAGCTGGCGACCACTCCGGTATGTGATTGGTGAGAAACGGTTCGAGATTCCTACCCCATGATATCCATCCGCTTGGCCAATACCGAACAAAGCCCGTGAAGTCTGCCCACAGACATAGGTGGTCAGTCCAATTCTTGAAGGCACCATAGGGATGGACGCCGACTTTCATCGTGGAGGTCGGGCAACTGGAGCCAGATGTCAAACGAAAGATCGCCGCGGGCATTGTCTGAAAAGTGTGCTTCGCCGGCGTGCAGCCCTGTGTGAGACAGCCGAATAACGGATATTCAGGATCTGCAAAATCGATTTGCCAGACTGCCAAGTCAATTGAGAGGTTCGAGTTGTCCGTAGTCGTGACGCATGGCGAGCTCCACTCTTCGCCGTAAGAGACGTCGACTCCTATCGCCTCTGTGCTGACGGAACCGCCTATTGTGTATTCAATCGAATGGGTCGGCACGTCTGTCGTTGGCTTGTATTCCCACAATCTGACATTTCGACTTGTACTCTCGAATTCATTCCCGTCTAGCTCAAGCCTGGTGTAGGAAACTTGCCATCCGTTTCCATCAGTTCCCGAGGATGGGTTCTTTATGGAAGTGTTGGTGTTTGCAGTAATCATGAAGTAGTCAGCCGCGCTGTTCAAGTCAGCAAGCTTATAGAGATGGAACGTGTTCATAAACACAACATCATTATCACTGCCGTCAAATGTGGAAGAGGCTAGGTACACCCAAGAATTCCCAGGAGCACCGGACTTCTCCGGCTCTGTGCTTGCTTGTATCCATCTTTGTATAGACTGGGCGACAGCAGCTTCCTGGTCGCGAAGCGTAATGGTGGTATCGACAGAACAAGAAAGCTCGGAGAGGGAGCCTGCAGCATCTGATTGCTGTTCTCCATCTACCGAAAGCCTTCCGGAAATTCCATAAGATATGTCTCTCCAGTCCGATATGTGCAGGTCAGCCAAGCGGCCGTCATTCGTTACTCGTATTGCATATCCGAAGTAACGCACTCCTGTTCGCGCTTCGAATTCCCAGCCCAAATTAAGGGCACTTAACAGGCTGTCGGGCGGATTCATTGTGAAGAGTGTAGCGCCTGAGAATAACATGCTTCGAAGTAAGTCCTGTTTGTCTCCAAGTCGAACGTTATCAACATTCATAACTACGGGAGCAGTGCCTCTCTGAACTCTCTCTAAAATCAGGTCTAAGGGGTCACCAAAACTATAGAATTCCAGCTTCAGCCTTGAGCAGTCTATGAAGCTCTCGAAGCCTTCTCTAGGTTGAGCAAACAAGCTAGCAACACTAATGAGACAGAGGGCTGAAGCGAACACGGATTTGACGACCCACCTTATTCCACGCGAACGGTTTGCGGACATGACATCTCTCCTGTAGATTCGATACGTTATAATAGACTTACAACATGTAATGTGTCATGTCGCCCGTAATGTCAAGGATATTTTGTCCGACCACAGCAACTGGGCGAAGAGGTTCTCGTGTTTCCAGAATGCTAAAGGTGTTCCCGGGACCACGAAACGGCACGACTGGATTGATTACCACCGAACAGGAATTTATATCTTCAGACATCATGAATATGGAATCGTCAAGCCGTGCCTGACAGGAACGGGGAGATTCATAGCACCTGTTCCACACACCCTAGAGGTACGCTAGAGTGTCGTGGACGCCTTCTGGTCCTTCCAATAATACAGAGCGTTGACTGACGATCCCGGCAACGGTGTCGGGCTTCACTATAGTGTTTCCGCTCGACACAAAGCCTGATAACGTCTCTCGGCTGTTTATATCCTTACCGATCTCCAGTACTTTTGGATGAAGCGGAGATCGGCCGTCAGATTGCCAATTAGCTCGACTTTGTTGAGATTCATGTGAATGATTCCTTTCTCCAGCGATGAAGTGAATTGGACTGGCGAGGCTGCGCTGGAATGCCTCTCCGAGGATCCTGCATAAGCCATAGAGAGCTGGAGTAGCTGGAGAAGGCCTGCTTCTGTATTGTTGTTACAGGAGCGGACTTCGAAAGGCAAGTTGAAGCGGGCTGTGGGCAACCTGCAAGGCTATCCATCAAGCCGCACAGCGCGGCCCTTCAAGGTGGTGGTGCAGTCCTTACATTGGATGCGGTATCTGAGTCTCTATGATACCCTGCAAGAACCTAAGGCAATACAGCGATTGAGGTATAAGGCGAGTTGAAATGTGGGTGGGATTACTGAAAGCGTTCGTCGTCAGTTTCCATGGAGTCTGTTTTGGGATCAGCATATCCAAGAAGTCCCTGTGTGATTCTTGTGCGCTCGTTTTCTGCTTCTGCAGCTGTCATGTGATAAGGTGACTTCCTGTTAAGTTGGCCAGAAAAATCCGCTACTTCATTCTCCAGTCTGTGGTACTTCTCCACGAACATAGACTTGATCGTTTTGACAGGAGATTTCGGCAGCTTAACTACACAAACCTGCTGTGGCATGTTCTTCATTCGCGAAACGAGCAGATGCAGCTGTTCTTCAAGAGATATATATTGCACATTGGAGACGTACCATTTGAGCTCTTGCTCCACAAACGGCACAATCACTTCCGATAGAGAATCAGAGTATGAAGAACCTATGCTGCTGCTCTCAGACATCTGATTGGCGCTCATCGATATCTGGCTCGCCACTTTGTCTGAAAGAAACAGCGAATCCAAAGGTATTGTTGTCTCTCCCGACTGAAACACTGCTCCTGAAGTTGATCCCTTGCTGGAGAAGTTGCCAGCACTCTCGACTCGACCCTTTATAGTCCTGGTGGACTCATGCGGCTCGATGTATGGCGATTCCTGAATACGTTTCACTTTCATCGGATCCAAGCCAGCACCTCCCTGGTACGTAAACATCTCCTTGGCGAGGATTTCTGCATTCTCATAAGTGAGGCCACCGTATATGATCTTCACTTTGGCGTTCTGCATTACGGCTGCATAAATCTTCTTGTTTTCTTCTCGTATCTGTTCGAGGGAGTGGTGGGCGAGTATCAATCGCAAACCGAACTTATGGCCCTGATCCAGGATATCACCAATATCCTGAGTAACGTAATTTTCGAACTCATCAATAGCGAGATAGAAACGAGGTGAGCCTACTTCGCGGGTTCTAGCAGCAAGGAATAGTTCGTTGACAAGCAGAGTTCCAACCAGTCGTGAGATATCTTTATGCAAACGGCGGCCCCCCAGGTTCACCAAGAGAATCTTCTCCTCATCCATAATTCTCCGCAGATTCAGCACTCGTTGTTGACGGCCAAAAATGAGTTCCATTCGCTTGGTGGTCACGAAGTTGCGAAGCATATTGACAGAGCTCAACAGCTCCTCGTATTGAACCTTCTTTGATGAAGACCGTATCCAGTCCCAGTCATGCTCGATAAGCTCAACTCCGCTGTCTGAAACAATAGATTCAACGAGCTGCCTATTACTCGGACCGCGGTCGATAAGATACTTGGCTTCAATGAGTGTGAGATTCTTCCTGATGAGCGGCGTGAAGATATTCTGAAGCCAGACCTTTGCAGTTGGAAAGTCATCGAAATCGTCCTTGCCGCGGGCCTTCAATGTTGCGTACATGCGGGAGAGAGTTTGCATCTCCAGATCGAGTTCGCCAATCTTCTGGAGTGTATTCAACCCGACTATATATTCGTCATCGCCCGGATCGAACAGGATGAGTCTATCTAGGATCTCGGGACATCTTGACGATAGGTATGAAGAATCTGCGACAAGATCATCGTACAGGTAGCCGTGGGGATCGATTAAACAGCCCCCCACACCCTGCAGAATAAACTGCCTGAAAATGTTCTGAAGTTGCTTACTTTTACCTTCTCTGGTAGCCCCCATTATGTGTATGGAGTTGTCAATATCGGGATCTTTCAGAACGAAAGGACGGCCGTTGCGTGTACCAAGATGAAGAACCGGCTGCCCCTTGTGTGCCTTGGAATTGGCTAAGAGACTTTGAATCTCCTCAATTCTACGCTGATAGTCACTCACGACAAACTCTTGGCGAAATCGTCCAGTTGTTTCAAGAACAGTTGTTCTGCATTTCGCATGGTTTCCTTGCGCTGTGCGTCAGACAGATCTGTTCTGAACTCAATCTCTGCGCGCATGGCCGCTTGCTTGTTGATAAGCTCGGAAAACTCGTCTAGCTTGACTAGCCGCAGACGCTCCTCTCGCTGCTGTTTGATAGTTTGAGCCATCTCCTGAACATCGGAATTGAAGAGTAGCTGCCTCCGAAGCTCTTCCTTGCGTCTTTCATATAAATTGTCTTCATCCGGGCTCGAAACCACCACCTCTGCTTCGGGAATTGGAGATTTTTGTTTTCTCTGTTCTTCTAATATCTTAGTGTCCAACTGAGCCAACTGCAGCTCGTACCTTTTCCGCTTGATTTCCAACTCGAGATCTTGAAGAGTTAGCTGTCCTTTTGATTCCCTCGCCGCATACACTTTCCTGTTGTAGGTGATCACCAAATCTAGGTATCTGAACATCTCTTCTATATGTTTCCTTTGCTGGCCGGACTTGAACCTCGTTAGCAAACCCTCGACATAGATAGCCAATGCACTCTTGTCCAATCGGAACTTCAAGAGGTCTTTTTCGATCCTCGTGAGGTCGAACCGCTCTGGAACAGCAACATAGTCGTATTCTTCATGATTCTCTGACCCCATTTGTGCCTTTCCTTTCATAGTATCATGCCTGAAGCCGTAGTTCTCCTTGGCCATTTTCAGCAGCAAGATAGGCTCTTGATGATACTCGCGAATAACGTCTCTACTTATGCCAGCACCAGGTTGATCGCTGGTCCAAAGAAGCTCCATCCAGAAGAGACGCGCATCTGAGGACTGCAGTCCATAATTCGTCAGTATGCGATCTTCATCAGCCAGAATCTGGTTTTTGGAGTGCTGCAGAGTGGATAGCCTGTGATTGTCGTTGCGCAAATCGGACTCTTGATAGGCTTTTCTAACTTCGAGAGTGAACGACCGAGCGATTCCTAGGTTGATGATGAAGGAAGCCAGCATCGGAAACAGTCCCAGCAGAATGTAGACAGCAGCGGAAACAAGCGTCACTGTTTGAGGGACTGCAAAGTAGTCTGAATCTGACACCACTGCGAAGAGAAACGCTGCAAGATGAAAACCGAGAAAGAACAGCAAGAAGCCAATAGAATACCAGCGGAACGGACGGAGTGCGTACTTGTTGTAACGTCGTTGTCTACCGATTAATAGCATGTATAGTAATACTGATATGGTGACCACATACGTGAAGATGACGATAGCATCAAAGGCTGCTACTGAGAGAGAGCTCAAGGGGTGTGTAGAGCTTATCAGCCAGGGAACCAACTTGTAGGCTACAAGCGCAACCACAACAGTCAGTATCAGGTGACCTAACGTCAGTGATACCGGGCTGATTCTACCTCTGAAAACGTCCTCGCTTGACATCATGGACATCCTATGCTACGATAAGGTGTCGCCAGCATCGAGTCAGTTGAATGGCTTTCACTGAAAACCAGTGAAAACTCGTTCTCACCTGACCCGATTGGAGGATCCAAATGCAACGCTCTCTCAAGAGACAAATACAAATAAGGATCATTGAACAGCAAACAGACGCGGAGGATGAACACCGAAAGGCCGTAAGTGTCTTGAGTAACGTGAACAGCATGCTGAGCCTCAAGGGGTTCAGTGACAAACACCGATCCCTTGTGGTGGATTGGATCAGAGAACTGATTGACACCAGGCTCTCTGCGCGCATGCAAACGAAACACCAAATGCAGCAGAGTGCCGGGCTTGCTGTCGCGATAAGCCAGCTGCGGGGATGCAACTAGAATCCTAATGCTGTTCATCAGACTCCTACCCGAAACGGATCTCGAAGAGGTCCGTTTTTTTGTACTGCCACGTGGATCATATGGAAATCAAGCAAGCCGGTTCACTCCAAACCACAGAATGACGAACCGAATTCCGCCCGGAAAGTCAGTCCCAAGGTCAACGCGAGTTTCTTTAGCAGTGCCAATTTGGCCCGAGCGATGTCATATGTCGAAATATACGTGTACTAAGCCTTCAACTTCAACTTCTTTCTGGAATCGTAACCCCGCCATTCCGCGCCGACCAGACCTTAAGCAAGGCGAAGGTGGTCCGACCAGGGCAAGGTGCCGCCCAGCACGATGCGCTGTTCTCACGAGGCAACTTGGCCTACTTCGGAGAAGCGGAATAAGCGAAGTCGCGACTCCGTTTGAATGACCCTCGGTTACTCAATAATACTCTTTCGTCCGTGTTCCGGATTTGGTGTCAACCACTGGTGGGCAAAAATCGTCTCCGGTCGCTCCAGACTGAATTCATCCGGGGAAGCAAACCAGAAAAGTTGTGAACTGGCGAAGCGCTTCCCCAATGAGGGAAATGCACCAATGATGTTCGCGAGTCTGCCTTCAGCAGACCGCCCGACTGTAGAACTGCCGGGAGCCACAAACAGGACTCTGAAAAACTTTATCGGTTCCAGAATGGAATCACTGAAGTCATGCCGAGTTGCGTCGTTTGTCTTAACATGCAATCCCGTAATCGCGCCGTCCGGCAAACGACGATATCTATAGCGTTTGCTGTGCTGTTTGGCCTGCCGGTAGTAATAGTAACCGAACACCTTCTTTCGGATGTCAGAGCGGTTTCCGCTCGCCGCAATGGGCATAGTACCCCGGTCCAATTCGAGGAAGTACTGAGCCTTACCCCTGCCTTTGACTTCGATCCCAAAGAAAGCATCAGGATACACCGAGAATTCGTGCTCTTGATCATCTTCGTCCAGGCCGTAGACCCAGTCCTGCAGGATAGGCCCTTGTTCCCAGAAGATGAGTCGAACCTTGTCCTGCGACCCTCTGCAGGCCAGCTCCAGAATGACCCGGAGGCGGGCGATTTCGAGGGCGTGGCGCATGAAGGGGTCGCCGACCTTGTTCGATTCGACAACCCGGCGTATCTCCTGCGGAGAAGCCTCCACGACTTCTGACAGTATAGCTACGCTTTTCGGGCCAATGCCGTAGATCGCCCGCGGGCCGTCGTAGCCACGCCCGATAGGCTGATCCGCCGGAAACCGGCGGTCAAGATAACCGGTGTGGTAGAGCGCCTGCAGGCGTTTGTACAGCGCCTTCCTCCCGAATCCGTAGGAAACAGGCCGTGCTTTGCCGTCCCGTCCTGTCCGGCATGCCTCCGCCGAATCCCCATCCTTCTTCACCAAGTGCCAGATTAGCTCGGTATCGAGAAACCGGTGCTCGAAGACTAGACGCACTATCTCACGGTCTCTTTCCCTGAGGGTAAACTTGGGGAAAGCCGTCCTGTCGCGCTGGTATCGGGGAAGTGTCTTTCGGCGGGTGGGTTCAGTCATGATCTAATCTCTTCAATTGCCGCGGACAGCGGCTTCCAAGCTTTGCTCGCTCGCCCCCTTCGTCGGAGGCCGACAAGCCCGTCGTAAGATGGGCTGACCGCCCCGCGAGCGCAAGTCGTGATTTTCGAGGCAGCGCGAGTGGATGGCGGGTCGAGCCGCCCGACTTGACCTGTTTTGGTCGAGCCTTCCTCTGTCGGAATCCACAGGAGGCGAGACCCGAAGTTTCGCCCGTACGCCCGAGTACGGATAAGCGAAACGAAGCCGCGAACCGTGCTCATGCCGCCTGCAGACCACCAGCCAACCAGAGCAAAGTCTCATAGGTCAGCCAGTGGAAGTAGTACGGCAGATACGGTCGCGGAAAACAGGTCAAGTCGGGCGGTAAGCGACGACACCATTTCCTTGCCACATAAGGCCATAGGCCTTGGAGAAAGTAGATTCCTTTCGAAAAGGATTCTACTTTCTAAATGCAGGTTGATTACCTGCATTTCCTCTTCTAGAGGTGGCAAGGAAGTGGTTTGGAGGAGCGCAACCGTCCCGACGAAGGGGGCGAGCTCTTTCTCTTCTTAAACCGCGGTCGACCGAAAGGGTGACCGCTACGGTGCCAGTGAGAATCTTCGAACGAGCACCGTGCTCTTCGGACGGCGTCCGCTACGACGTCCGCCTTTTTCGGCAGTAGTAGCAGAGACTGCCGAAGTCGATCTTCCGTCTGCAGACCTTGCAGCGGGGAATCCTGGGGAAGCGGTACGCGGACTTTCTTCCAAGCGGGCTTCGGGGGGACTTACGCCGTTTCATCGGCGTCCCGATTCTCATGGAGAAGCAGGTAGGCCAGGCCACAGGCCACGGCATCGAACAGGTTCAGGTAGTATCTGACTTTCCATTTCCGGTCGGACGAAAGGTAGACCTTGAGTTCCGGGAACCGCACCGCCACGGTGCGGGCCACTTCCATTTTCCGGCAGTTGCCGTTGTTGCAGACGACGCGCCTGACGGTGCGGGGATCGTATTCGACTACCGGCACTCGCCTGCGCGTGGCGAGAGAACGAATGCGGTAGACAGTCAGTGCCAGTCGGACATTCGACCTTATCTGCGAGAAGCGGTTCTTCTCCAGTATCACGACATCGGGGCGCTTTTCCTGGAGCAGCCGTAGTACAATCGGGTCGACCTTTCCGAAGACGGCCTGCCGGTGCCTGTGCTGCGTACGCAGATTGCGCACCCCGTAGTCGATGAGCTCGAGGCCGTCGAAGTGGGCGTACCCCATCTCACGCGTGCCGGGATCGATGGCCAGTACGTTAGTCTTGTTTCTCATGGCCGTATTTGTTTACGAGGTAGAAAAAGAGCGCGGAGCGGGACTTTTTGATCTTCTCCGCCGGAGTTTTCAGGGCCTGATTGAAGGCTTTCCTGATGATTTCCTCGGATCGGTTCTCGCAGACCATGCGGTAGAGTGGCAGCCTCTTCTCTTCGCCGAGTTCCTTGGCGATCTCCAGAGCCAGTTTGTCGCAGTCTGTTACCGGATGATACTTGAGTGGTCTGGTCTCCTTCGGAGACGGGTTGTTGTCGAGTGTCATATTGTGTGAATTAGTGGTTAGGCGAGAGCGGTTGCGGTGTTAAGCTATTCTCTCATCCGCTTGGACATTGCCGTGCGGATGTCGTGGGTCAGCTCGATGAAGAGCACTTCGACCGGAACTTTGAGGGCATTTGCCAGTTTGATGGCATTCTTCAGCGATGGCAGTTTTCTCCCCTTTTCCCAAGCGACTATCTGGCAGAGGTTGACATGCCCGGTCTTCTTGGCCACGTCGATCAAGCGCATGTTGCGCTGGTGGCGAAATCGCCGGAGCTGATTCGGGAATGGATAGTTGTCTGGTGTGGGCATAATGTTGGTGACGCTGTGTTTCTAACGGTAGCAGAACGCAAAAAGGCTTCAATTAACCGATGGGGTCAAAGCCTGTGGATAACCGAATAAAAACCGAACATCAAAAGCACAAAAAAATCCCACCGTTTACGAACTCTATGCTTTGGGGCCGCTGTCTGGTGATGACAGCAGCTCGTTACTGCAAGGTTAGCAGATTTCGCTTTCGCTGGCAAATACGTGCTCAGACGAATGAATGCGCCCTACCTGCTCAGTACGAGAATCTCCCCTGTCGGCGTAGAGACCTGGCATGGCTGCGCGTAACCGGTGACTACGATCACGTTGCCGTCGCTGACAACATCCGTGATGCAGTTGAAAGAGTACTCCTTGACAATGAGGGGAATCCGCGGATCGCTGATATCGATCACTGCGGCATACCCTTGAACGGGTCCAGTATCTCTGTAGCGGATGGCAGCGATTGCAAGATTGCCCTCGCTCCAGCACACGGAAACGGCTGGCTCAATTCCGTACGGATTAGCCGAAAACTCACTCATGAATACTGGAGTTGACGGATTCTCGATTGAATAAATCGTCCGCCCGCTGAACAGGATCGGGTATTTCACGAATAGTCGATCTTCCGAGTTGAGGTCGGTGCTTGTCGTCGAGATTACCCGGGGATGCTCGGGATCGGCAATATCCAGCACGGCGAGCGCCCCGGCTTGATAAGAGTACGCGTATGAGCCGAAACAAACGATATCTCCTCCCACGTTTTCAAGCGAGTTGACGAGTCGTGGCGAGCTCGGGTTGGACACGTCGAAAGTCAGCAGAGTAGACGCCGCGACGTACGCATAGTGCCTATGCACGGTCACAGCCTCAAAGGGAAAGCCCTCACGGTACTCGTAAGTCGCGAGGTATCGCGGCGACGCGGGGTTGGAAACGTCGACGGTCGAAAGACCGTCGGATATGTGTACGACGTAGGCCGTTGAGCCGGAAACCGCGATATCCTCCGGCCTGCCGTCTGGAAAGCCGACCCCTCCCAGCACCGTCGGCATATCCGGATTCGACACGTCGAGCACTATGAGGTTTCCGCTGTTCCAGTCAGGCATCAGAAGCATGCAGGCGTAGAGGTAATTGCCGGAGAATGCAGCGCAATTGGGGAGTCGCGGAGTAGTGACGTGCTGTCCCCGACGGGTGAGTTGTTCGCGGACCGTGAATTCCCAGACAGGACCGGTCGCGATAGTCTCCTGTTGCTGCCTGGCAACGACGTACCACTGGTACGTCGCTCCGTATTCGAATCGACCGACAATCGCATACGGATCCGTCAGCCCGTTCCGCTGATCGGTGAAGACTCCCTGCTGACCGAAATGAACGTCGTAGACGACACCGGCTGGCGGTCCGAAAAGAAGCTTCCACGTGAATCTCTCGCTTGTGGCAGCGTATTGCGCATGGTCGGTCGGATATGGATCGACGAATGTCGGAGACTTCTGCTTCGTGGAAAACCTCCAGACGGGACTTGCCACGGAGTTGTGCGTCGTGTCTCTGGCGCTGACCCGCCAATAGTAGGTATTGTTGAATTTGAGTCCTGACGTCTGATACCGGTTGGTGGTCAGGCCTGTCGCGACTTTGGGTGGATCAGGGCTGTTTCCCAGGTGCACTTCGTAGAAGACCGAGTCCCCGTCCGGGTCGCTACAACTCCAGTGCAGCGTGATTGAGGTATCCTGATCGGTAGCCAGGTGCGCCGGTTCGGGGTTCCCGGGAGCAGCCGGTGGCTGATTCCCCTGTGCGGGCGGATTCGGGGATTTGTCGCCGGAGCACCCCGTCAGCAGTGATGCCAAGAACATCAATGCTATCATGTACGTGTGTCTCATCACTACGCCTCCTTCCTTTTGTTGCGTGCACGGAACTATCACTTCGTGAATTCCAGCTTGGACATTACCTCCTCGTAGTTGCGCTGCACGTCCTGTTGACTCTCCGTACCGTAAAGCGCCCATGTCGTGGACGGCTGTGCGTGCCCGAGTATGCGGGCCAGCGTTTCGATGCTCCCCCGCCGTTCCTTCCAGAGTCGGGCGAACGTATGGCGAAACAGGTGGCAGGTAATCTGACCGTGACGCGGGTTGGGGTTGTCGACTCCGGCCCGTCTGCCCGTGCTCGCCACGATCCGGTTGATCTGACGTAAGCTGAGCGCACCGCCGGATTGCGACCGAAATACGGGACCGGATGTCTCGCCCACCGTCAGGGTGGACAGTCCGCGGCTCAGGGTTTCGGTCATCGGTACCACCCGCGACTTGCTGCCCTTCCCGGATCGGATGACGATCTGGCCGCCGTCCAAGCGGATGTCCTCGACTGTCAGTCCGGCCAGCTCGAACCGGCGGATGCCGGTTTCGGCCAGCAATCTGATGATGGCCTTGTTTCGCGCACCTTCCGCGGCCGCTATCAGTCTGTTCACTTGATCACCGGTCAGGTGATACTGCGCGTCCGTCCCCGGAGCGCGCTTTCGGGCTGTTCTGGTGTCGTCCGACATGGTAATGATTGTCCTCAGCATGCGACGGAAAACCGAAAGGCGGCGAGTTTCACTCGCTCCGGGTCCCAGTCTTGTAGGAGTGTGCCCCCTTTGGTTCATAGAGCGTCGTTGTCTGATCAGAGAATGAGGCTAATCCTGGCCAAGTAAACACAGGTTGGAGTCAACAGGGCTGGGCACGTGCGAGACACATCCATTTGACTGTGATGCGTTCTGTGTGGTAAGCTGAACCCAGATTGTGGTGCTGGCTTAAGCCGTTGAAAGAGAGGCGATTACGGGAAGAAGCGATGTCCCACTCCTACAATAGTAGGACATGGCTGGCCGGAGGTCAAGAGAATTCTGCACGTGTGGAAAGAATCGTTGGCTGTTGACCCCATAGGCAAATTGACGCACCTGCCAAGCGGCGAATATACTGCCAGACATGCGACTTCACGATCAGCATGTCAAACGGTTTCAAGACCTCTATCAGGCGGAATACGGCATTCGTCTTTCCGAAGAAGAGGCGCGTGAGCTGGCAACCAGCCTTGTGGAACTGATAAGCAGCCTGATTGAGCAACGTCCGAACGGCTATGGCCAGCGGAATTCTCTTCGCTAATCAATCATATCACATAGTATGCAGTCGCGACAGATAACGGCAATCTATGCCCGCAAATCGACCGAGAGTGAGGATCGACAGATACTCTCCATCGATTCGCAGGTAAAGGAGCTGACGACATTCGCCGGTCAGGCCGGTCTTGTCGTCCACAAGGTATTTCGCGAATCGAAATCAGCCAAAGCGCCGGGCAGGCCGGTTTTCTCCGAACTCATGCAGCGTTTGGGCAAGCACGAGTTCGATTCTGTCCTGTGCTGGAAGCTCGACAGGCTGGCTCGAAACCCGGTCGATGGTGGCGCGCTGATCTGGGCATTGGAGCAGGGCGACATGCACTCGCTCCACACGCCGCAGCGGGCGTTCGAGAACACCGGCAACGACAAATTCTGGATGCAGCTCGAGTTCGGGATGGCCAAAAAGTACGTCGACGACCTCTCGGATAACACCAAACGCGGACTGCGGGCGAAGCTGGAGCTGGGCTGGAAACCCGGCCCGCCACCCTTGGGGTATCTGAACGACAAAGAAACCAAAACCATAGTCCCCGACCATGAACGCTTTGCGCTGGTCAGGCGGGTATGGGATTTGATGTTGACGGGCAGCTACTCGGCCTCAAGAGTCCTGCGCATTGCCACTGATGAATGGGGCTTGCGTTCGAGGACGTTCACCAGAATCGGCGGGGGCAAAATCGCCTACTCTACCATTCACGAAATGCTCACCAATCCCTTCTACTGCGGTCTGATTCGCTACAACGGGGGCATGTACCAAGGTGCGCACAAGCCGATGGTGTCCAAGTCCGAGTTCGACCGCGTGCAAGAGTACCTGTTGGCACGGAGCCGGAGCAGACCCAAGGGACTCGACTTCAAATACCGGGGATTTATGACGTGCGGAGAATGCGGCGCGAGCGTGACCGCGGAGAAGAAGAGAAAGCCGAGCGGACGACGCTACATCTACTACCACTGCACGAAGAAAAAGCGCAACGTCCAATGCGGTCAGGGATCAATCGAAGAGAAAGAGCTGGAGCGG
>JAGVNY010000046.1 GCA_020053015.1 Candidatus Zixiibacteriota bacterium
AAGAGATCAGATCCCGCCGGGACCAGAAGGTTCGGCGGGTTTTTTTGTTGTGCCCCGAACCGGCGGTGTTCGAATCCGTAACTGATAGCTAAGGCGGCACGGTATGGTAAGCGACTTTTTCGAAAACGAGAAAACAAAAGCCGAGCAGGAGATAGGCTCCCGCAGAGCGTTCGGCAAGCTGCTTCCGCTGTTGGCTCGTCACAAGTGGGGTCTCACGTGGTCTCTGCTGCTTCTGTCTGTCGGCACGGCGCTTTCGCTGGTATGGCCAGTGCTGCTGAAGCAAGCGCTCGACGTCGACATCAAGCAGAACGACTTCCACGGGCTTGTGATCACGGTGGTTCTGATTGGCGCAATACAGCTTGTCACGATAGTGATTCAGTATGTGCAGCGTCTGAAGCTCGAGATCATCGGTCAGGATGTAATGCTCGATCTTAAGACCAGACTGTTCGACCACATACTCTCGCTCGACGTAGCCTACTTCGACAGGAATCCGGTTGGGCGTCTGCTGTCGCGAGTAGAATCGGACACGGAAGCGCTCAGAATGCTCTTCACTAACACGGCCGTACTGATTGTCGGCGATCTGATCCTCGTGGTCGGAATCTACGCGATCATGTTCTACTACAGCTGGCGACTTGCGGCGATACTGCTGCTGATCATCCCGACGATGGCGGTATTGGTTATCGTATTCGAGCGCCTGACGACTCCCAGATTCTTTGAAGTGCGCAAGAAGATGGCCGAAGTGACTGCGCAAATAACCGAGTTCCTGCACGGGATGTCAATCATACAGATATTCCATCGCGGCAAGTACGCGATTGAGAAAGTGAACATTGCGAATCAGCTCAAGTTCAACGAAGATGCGTATGTCAACATAGCAGTCTGCATCTTCTTCAACATCGTCTGGTACATGCAGTACGTGATGCTTGCGGTTGTGCTTTACTTTGGCGTCCTCTGGATCGAGAAGGGCGTTATCACGGTCGGTACGATCGGAATGTTCATAATATTGATATGGCGGATCTTCGAGCCGATATGGAGGACCTCGGAGCAGCTCTCGCATATCCAGAAAGCGATCGCCGGAGCTAAGCGGATATTCGCGTTGCTGTCGGAACAATCGAGTCTGCCTGATCCGGAGAATCCCGTGAGGCTCGGCAAGATCGAACGCATGATCAGGTTTGAAGATGTGACTTTCTCATACTCGGGTGACGGCAATCATGCGCTGAGGAATGTGTCGTTCGAGATTCCCGTCGGTAAACGCGTCGCTCTCGTTGGCGTCACAGGCGGTGGCAAAACGACAGTGATTTCCCTCTTGTTGCGACTCTACGATCCACAAGAAGGAAGGATCACAATAGATGGAGTCGACATCCGAAGTGCCGCCAAGTCTGAGCTGAGAAAGAAGTTCGCGCTCGTGTTGCAGGACATAGTTCTGTTCCCGGGTGATGTCAGATCTAATATCTCGCTCGAAGCGCAGGAGATCACTGACGAAAGGATTGCGGATTCCGCTGAGATAGTCCAGGCGAACCGGTTCGTTGAGCGACTGCCGCAAGGTTATCAAACCCTGGTCTCGGAAAAGGGCGCTAACTTCAGCAGAGGTGAGCGGCAGTTGCTGTCGTTCGCCCGCGCTCTGGTTGTCGATCCAGAGGTACTGCTGCTTGACGAGGCGACAAGTTCCGTCGATCCGGAAACTGAGCGGACTATCCAGGCATCGCTTAAGAAACTTATGGAAGGCAGGACATCACTGATCATTGCGCATCGCCTCTCGACGATCCTTGACGTCGACGAGATACTTGTGATCCGTCGCGGGGAGATAGTCGAACGGGGAACGCATTCTGAACTGATACTGAAAGGTGGATACTACTCCAAGCTCTTCCACCTGCAGTTCAAAAACGCGAATGGAGTCTATACAAATGTGGCGTAGTTTCAGTTGGTTTTGGAAATACTACCGCGGCTATCCATATGTGCTCGCAGTACTTGTGATTTTGACGCCGGTTCAGACGGTGTTGAGAGTCTGGCTGCCGAGGTTGATCGAATACTCCGTGGATTTCGTCAAGACGGGTGCGGTGCCGGATGACCGCGTGCCGCAGTGGTTAGCATTGACCGGCAATGATCTCGGATTATCACCGGCGGCGACATTTTCTCTTCTGCTCGTAGCGGTCGGATTGATAGCTACGGCTCTCTACTCTTTTGTCCAGTGCCATCGTGCCTGGATGAACCTGAAGCTGGAATGGCTTTTTCGTCAGGACGCATTTGCGAAAATAACCGAGCGCGGGCCCGATTTCTTCAACCGCTTTAGAACCGGCGACATTGTCACGCGGCTTACAGATGACGTGGCGGAGAAACTGTCATGGTTTGCATGCTCGGGAATCTTCCGACTCTATGAAGCGCTGCTGCTTGTGGTGTTCACGGTCGTGATGATGGCTTCAATCGATCCCGTGTTGACATTCTGGTCGGTAGCTCCGCTGCCGTTGCTCATTGTCATTTTCTTTAAGAGCTCGTCGTTGCTTGACAAGCGATACGACCATTTGCAGACGCGGATATCCCGTCTCACGGATGTAATGGAGGCCTGCTTCACTGGCATAAGGGTAGTGAAAGCGTATGTGAAGGAAAAGACGCAGAGATCGAAATTCGACGCTGCCCTCAGCGAAAGGCGCACTGCAGAAATCGCCGCAGTGAGAACTATGACGGTGATAGACTCGCTCTACATGTACATCTGGCAGTTTGGCATTCTGATCGTGCTTCTGGTCGGCGGCTACATGGTAATCGGATCAGGATTGTCGCTCGGCAAGCTGGTAGCCTTCATATACTATGAGGTCTCGCTTGTGTTTCCGATGTTCGATATCGGCCAGTTTCTGGTTAAGTCGCGGCAGTCTGCCGTCTCCATCGAGCGACTCTCAGAACTGGAGCGATTTGCCCCGATGGTGGTAGATTCTCGAATTGCTGAT
>JAGVNY010000127.1 GCA_020053015.1 Candidatus Zixiibacteriota bacterium
ATGCAGTCCGCACCTGAGTTGATGAGGTCACGAGTACCTTCGGCGCTGACTACATTGCCGGCCATGATCGGAATCTCGGGGAATTCCTTTCGAAGGGTCTCCACTGCTTTCAGCACGCCTTCAGAATGCCCGTGAGAGGAGTCAACAGCGATGATGTCAACTTCGGCATCAACCAGGGCATGCGCTCTTTCCAACATGTCTTTCGACACGCCTACAGCCGCGCCGACTCTCAGTCTTCCCTGGCTGTCTTTGCAGGCATTCGGGTACTGGATGTTCTTGGTGATGTCCTTGACCGTTATCATCCCCTTCAGCATGCCATTCTCGTCCACTACAGGTAGCTTCTCTATCCGATTCTTTTGCAGGGTCTCCTGAGCCTCCTCAAGCGTCGTGCCGGGCGGAGCAGTGATAAGCCTGCCTTTGGTCATGACATCGGCGATTCTCACGCCCAGATTCTTCTGGAACCTCAAGTCCCGGTTAGTGATGATTCCGACGAGCTTGCCGCTTTCGGTTATCGGGATGCCGGAGATGGAGAACATCGTCATCACGTTAAGCGCTTCGCCAATTGTCTCTTGGGGCGGGAGCGTTATAGGATTCACGATCATACCGGACTCGGAACGCTTCACTTTGTCGACCTCAGCCGCCTGCTTCTTGGTCGGCATGTTTTTGTGGATGATCCCGATGCCGCCTTGACGAGCGAGAGCTATGGCGAGCTCCGCTTCCGTTACTGTGTCCATTGCGGCCGACACGAGCGGTATGTCAAGCCGGATGTCTCTGCACAACCAGGTGGCGACGTCCGCCTCAGAGGGGAGCACCGAGCTTCTTGCCGGCATAAGCAACACGTCATTGAAAGTGAGGCCGGTCTTGATTACTTTCGGATGCATTATTCAGTTTCTCCGGCCCAGTAGAGTATTCTGCCGCACGAATCGCATGTGATAACCCTATCGCCCTTCTTAATCTCCTGCACGAGGCGAGGCTCAAGTTGCTTGTAGCAGGCGCCGCACGATCGACGGCGCACGGGAACAACGACATCCCCGCCCCGCCCCCTACGTATTCTCTCGTATGCGGACATCAGGTCTTTGGGGATTCGAACGAGCACGTTCTTCCGCTCGTCATCCTTCATCGCCATCTTCTCGCCGACCGCATCGATCTGCGTTTGAAGTTGCTCAAGCTGCACTGCGTTTGTCTTCCGAGTTTCGTCGGCTTTGAGTTCGTAATCCTGAATTTTCTCCTCAAGCTCGGCAATTTCGTCCATCAGCAGCAGCGCTTTGTCCTCGGCCAGGGCAATGGCTTCTTTGGTCTTGTCGATTTCGATTCGGAGCGCATCGTACTCTTTATTGGTCTTGATTGTCAGCATCTGATGCTGATACTTCTCAAGTCCCTCGTTGTTCGCGCCAATCTCTATCTCAAGGCCTTTCTGTTCAAGCTTGGCCTCCGAAAGCCTCTTCTTGTGGGATTCAAGCGCTTCCTGCAAGTCCTCCGTCTCGCGCTTAAGTCGCTCCATCATATCCGGCAGGTAATCCTTGGACCGCTCCAGTTCCCCCACATAATAGTCGATATCCTGGAGCTTCATTAACAACTCGATCTGCTTCTGCATTACCTACTCCCGTAATTCATAAGACGAAATGGGAACAAAAAAGTGCACCCGCTGCACGAGTGCACTTCAAGTTTTGTCGCTTCTGTCGCTCTTCCAAGTCAGGCCAAAGGAACTTCGGCTGAGCCTTCAACATATCGCCTGTCTGTCACCTGTCCCTATGGTGGGCAATACTGGATTTGAACCAGTGACCTCTCGGATGTGAACCGAACGCTCTAACCAACTGAGCTAATTGCCCATCTCGACGAATCTTAATGGGCCCACCAGGATTTGAACCTGGGACCCACTGATTATGAGTCAGTTGCTCTAACCGCTGAGCTATGGGCCCGCGTTAGTTTCTTATTTTAGAGAAACACCTTCGACATGTCAAGAGTTAATTCGGGAGAAAATCTCGTGCCTCCCGTCGGAGTCATCCTCATTGGATACGAGCGATAGGTTTGCTCAGTACGTCCGTATCCGGTGGCTGCAACATGCCTGACCGCAGTCGCAAACGTTGTCGACTAACTCCTTCCTCACTTGGCTCATTTGCCTTGACTTTCAAGGCCTTTTGGGTAGATTTAGCGCGAATTTTCGCACGCAGGATCGGACAATATGAAATCAAAATCAGAAGTAGTAGTAATCGGCGGCGGCATTATCGGATCGGCAGTGGCCTTCTATCTCGCAAAGATGGGGATGACCGACGTCACAGTTCTTGAGAGAGACAAGTTCATCGGCACCGGAGCGACCGCGAAGTGCGCAGGTGGCATTCGCGCGCAATTCTCCTCGGAGATCAATGTGCGGATGTCCATGTTATCGGAAGAGCTTCTTGAGAGATTTCAGGACGAGACCGGCGAAGAGGGGATTTTTGACCAGTGCGGTTACCTCTTCATCGTGACGACGCCTGAACAAGAAGAAGTCTTTCGGCGCAACATGGCCATGCAGCGTTCGCTCGGCCTGCCTGTTGACTGGTTGGCGCCGGACGATATCGCCGAACTCGCTCCCAATGTGCGTCTCGACGACGTAATCGGCGGGACGTTCTGTTTGAAGGATGGCATCGGCGATCCGCATGTCTTCACGCATGGATATGCTAATGCAGCGCGCCGGCTGGGCGTGCAGTTCGAACTTGAGACCGAGGCAACCGGAATAAGTGTGCACGGCGGCAGTGTATCTGGTGTAATCACGAATCGCGGCGAGATTAGCTGTCGCCTCGTGATCGATGCTGCGGGGCCGTACTCGGCCGAGATCGGACGTATGGCTGGCGCGGACGTTCCAGTCAAACCCGTCAAGCGCCAGCTCAGCACGACTTCCCCATTGTCGTGGCTACCGCACTCCTTCCCGATGGTCGTTGACATCACGTCCGGCTTCTATTGTCATCGTGAGTCGGGCGGATTGTTGCTCGGGTGGGCCGATCCGGATACTCCGGAGGGATTTGACGAATCGCTTGATCCGGACTATACGGACCAGATCATAATGAAGGCTATCGACCGGATTCCGATTCTGGAAGAAGCTGGAATCGCCTCAAGCTGGGCTGGGCTGTACGAGGTGACACCGGACCATAATGCAATAATCGGATACGTGGGGCAACCGGCTGGCTTAGTTGCGGCCACAGGTTTTTCGGGTCATGGGTTCATGCACGGTCCGGCTGCTGGAAGA
>JAGVNY010000227.1 GCA_020053015.1 Candidatus Zixiibacteriota bacterium
CTCGGTAGCTTCATCCATACGAAGGCTGTTGAGGAGTATAACAAAGCGCTCGCAATCAACCCCGACTATGAACGGGCGAAGAGAAACCTCAAGATTGCGGAAAACGAGCTGAAGGGATTCGACGTGTTGATTAGGGCTTTGATAAGAGGCTGACATGTCCGAAGCGCTGCTTGACGACCTTAACGTAATTGACAATTACGACGGCGAATCCGCCGCAGGGACGGAGTTTCGTCGTCTGCTGCACAATCTGCTAACCAACTCGGTCTTGCCGGAAGAAGGCAGGTCGTTCCTCATCACATCGGCTATGACTGGTGAAGGCAAGAGTACCATCGCTTCCTATCTGGCCGTTACCGCGGCAATCTACAAACTCAAGAGGACTCTGATTGTCGACGCCGACATGCGTAAGCCGACACTTCACAAGCGGTTCGGTGTGAAGCAGGAAGGAGGGCTGACCGATATTCTCGAGGCCAAAGCGAAGCTTGAGGACAACTTCAAGAAGACTCCTATCGAGAACCTTTCGATTCTAACTTCCGGCACCGCGCATTCGAACCCAACGCGCCTGTTCGACTCTCAGGAAATTCACGAAGTCATGCGCGCTTTGAAGTTCTACTATGATCTTATCATCATCGACTGTGCGCCGATAATTCCGGTCTCGGATCCACTTCTGCTTTCCAGAGACGTCGATGGAATACTCATCGTGCTCAAAGCCGGTGAAACACCGAAGGAAGTAGCCCGACGGGCGTGCGATATCGTCCATGAAGCAGGCGCAAATCTGCTGGGTGTCACTCTGAACAACGTCAGAGAAGCTTTGCCCTATTACTATAATCACCGCTACTACGGCTACAACTACGCCGCAAAGAAATAAGCGATGTTGAATGTGATGACCGTCGACGTGGAGGACTGGTTTCACGTCCAGGCCTTCTCTCACATATATCCGGTATCGGAATGGAATTCACAGAGAACGCGGATCATAGCGAATGTGATCAAGACCCTGGAAATACTGCATGAACATCGGGCCAAGGCGACGTTCTTCATCCTCGGCTGGGTAGCGCAGCGGTTTCCGGAGATCGTCGCGCTCATTCACGATCGAGGTCACGAGATCGCGTCGCATAGCCAGTACCATAGGTTAGTCTATAATCTATCTCCGGATGAATTCAGGGAAGACTTGCGGCAGTCGATTTTGCACATAGAGCAGGCTGCCAATGTGACAGTCAGGGGTTACAGGGCGCCGAGCTTCTCAGTGAGACCTCAACAGAAGTGGATTTGGACTATTTTCAGGGAATTCGGGATTGAATTCGATTCCTCGGTGTTTCCCGTGATGCACGACACCTACGGCACACCGTCAGCGCCCAGATTCCCCTACAAGGTGAAAGTAGATGAAGGTTCTTCGGTGTTGGAAATACCACCGTCAACTATTCGTTGGGCTGGTATGAATGTACCGGTTGCCGGCGGCGGATATCTCCGGATGTTCCCTTACTGGTTCACGAAACGTGCTATCCGGAAGCTCAATAGCGAAGGGCATCCTGCCATAGTGTATTTTCACCCGTGGGAACTGGATGTGCATCAGAAGAGGTTGGATGCCGGTCTCAAGAGCAGACTACGTCATTACACGAACCTCAGTTCGTTTGAGAGCAAGCTCCACAGGCTGTTGGCCGAGTTCGAGTTCTCTACGATTAGCGATGTTGTAATCGGAGGCAAGAAGACTGTCGCTTGACGGAACTGCGAATGGGTCAAGACGTTATAATACTGCTGAAGCTACAAGCAGGAATGTGGCACGGATCCGCAATTTCGAGAGGAACCATATGTCGAGAAGCCATGCACAGATGTCGATCGGCCAGAAGGGGGATTCAGTGAAGCAAACAAGGTCCATTGTGGCTGTGTTGAAGACAAGCCCGGCCGGAGTTGTCGACGATTACGTCCGTCTTGGGGAGATGGCCGGACTAAAAGACGCCATCGATGTCAAGAGCACAACTATCCTGAAAGATAACATATCGTGGCATCTACCATTCCCGGGCGCTAATACAGTACCCTGGCAGCTTGAGGGGGCCATTAAGGCTCTGAAGAATGCCGGGGCGGGCGAGCTCACAGCAGTTCACAACAACACCGTTGTAACGAACCCGTACCTCGGGGGGAAACTCCTTAAGCTGAAGCCGGTCTACGAAAAGCACCGCATTCCTGAGCGCTACAACAATGACCCGAAAGACCTCAAGTGGGTTACATACAAGCCCAAAGCGAAGATGTTGGTTCTCGACAAGATATTTCCGGAGGGGATCAGGATTCCGGAGTTCTTCCTGGGCAAGAACATCGTGCATTTGCCGACTGTTAAGACACACATCTACACCACAACTACGGGAGCGATGAAGAATGCTTTCGGCGGACTTCTGAGTACGAAGCGGCACTACACGCACTCGGTTATTCACCAGACACTCGTAGATTTGCTGAATATCCAGAAGGAGATTCACACTGGGTTGTTTGCTTTCATGGATGGAACGACGGCAGGGTCCGGTCCCGGGCCGCGCACCATGACGCCGCACGTCAAGAACTACATCCTGGCTTCCTCGGATCAGGTGGCAATCGACGCGGTCGCCGCCAAAATGATGGGCTTCAATCCAATGGACCTGCCGTACATCAGGCTCGCGCACGAACAGAAACTTGGGTGCGGAAACCCGTCCGACATCCAACTGGTAGGGGATGATGTCTCAGGCGTTGATTTCAAGTTCGAAGTTGGTGACAACGCCGCTTCACGCATTGGGGACGTATTCTGGTTTTCCCCTCTCAAAGTCTTCCAGAAACTTCTGTTTCACACCCCGCTCGTCTACATTTTTGTCTTCGGTTCCGCGGTCTATCATGACAGGATATGGTATCCGACGCGGGGGAAGACGACCTTCAATGAGTGGCTCGATAACACCGAGTGGGGCTCGCTGTTCAAGACGTACTGATTGCCATAGCCCTCAGGATGCCCGAACGTCGATGGCCACAGATGACTCCTCGACGGCGGCAATTATGACTGGCCTGCCATTTTTCGGTTGTCATATTCCCGGCAGCATGTATATTGATCCCTACCATGAAAACAGTTCAGGTTTGTCTGATTCTGCTGTCTATGTCCGGATGCCTGATGGCCTCCGACTTCATCCTGAGGGCATCACCCGAATGCTGCAACAAGTATCCCGATTTTGGCTCAGGCAGTGTGGGGGTTTTGCTGAAGGACGGCAAGCGGGTAGCCGATGCACGGGTCAACGACGATTCTCCGTTTATCTTCAAAAAGACTAATGCCGGCAAGTACGACCTTGTACTTTCTGTGGTAGACTGCTATCCGATCAAGTTGCTCGACGTTGAACCAGGCCAGAACGGCGTCTGGGATTTTGAGCTTGTTTCCCCTGTCTACTCGACGGCAATTCCAATCCTGGAAGGACAACTGACGGTGTACTTCCGATCCGGCGTGGCTGACAGCGTAATCCTCAGAAAGATCGGCGAATTCGGTCTCGCGGTCTTTCAGACCTCTCCGTATTACAGCAAATACTCGAAGAACGATAACGGAATTCGGCGTACCACAGGGTATGCCGAAGTCCGGTGCACATATGATCGGTCGCGGAGACCCGAAGAAATAATGTTGAGTGTGCTGCTCGATTCAGCCGTCACGGAGTGTGTGCCTACCTACTTCGCGATACACTGAGCAGCGATTAGGCAAATTCTCCGCGTACCGAATCGCATTGAGTCACTGCGCGTTCGAGAGGTGAGCGCATGGGGTAGCGTGCAGCTACTTGCAGAGGAACATTCGAGTGAATTCGATGAGGAATTTAGGGCATGTCGCCGGAGTTCTTCTGCTCTTCCTCTCGTTGTGTTCTCCCGCCGTGACCTACGGATTGGGTGCGCCTTTCGGCCTGAATTCGCGATCCGTGTCTAAGTACAGAGCAGACCTCTTCTGGTTCTATGCCGGTGTTAACGACACGGTGGTCAAGTTTGACGATGGAACTTGGGCCGTCCCAACAGCGGTGTCGGAGAGCGACAGAGACAACCGGATGGCTGTTAAGTTCATCCTGCCGGAACTGCCTGTGTGCATTGAAAGCGTTTCTATCCTAATCCTCGATCAGGACACGGAGCCGTCTCAGCCCGGCACGCCATATTCACCATTGGAGATATCGCTGCGCGAAGACGATAACGGACTGCCCGGCAATTGCATGTCCGAGGCGGTTGCCGTGCAGGCTTCCGGCGACTGGGTTGATGGCGGAGAATGGGTGCATGCTGCTTTCCGGTACGCGGTGACTGCGGACACTGCCGTATGGGCACAGATTCGATGGCCCGCTGCGAATCCATTCATGCCGAAGATTGGGGCCGACTCCCCATCCTCTGAACAGATCGCGTATATCGGCTATCACGAAGGTGAGTCAGATGCATGGCTGCGATTCTCAGATTATTCTCTTATGGTGCGCATTGAGTTGCTCCGGAACACGAAGGCCGATCCTATAACGGAAAGCGAAAGTGCACTCGACAGCTTTCGAGTCTATTGTCGCGACAGATTGCCGATCTACCCCGATCCGACCAATCACGACACGTCAACGTCGGGAAGCATGCTGCATCAGCGTGTGCATGTCGACGGGATGGACAACTACTTTTGCGTAACCGCGTTTGATGACGGCCTCGAGAGTCCTGCAAGCGGGACGATTCACATGGCCGGTGCAGGCGGACCGACAGCCCCTGTTACTATCAGACCCCGGAACATGTTCGTGTCAGTACTTCCCGGCCAGGACACGACGGTCTTCATCTCGATGAAGAACAACGGTCTGACCGTTGTTCATTACGAGTATTTTGGTACCGCTCTGTTCAGCAAGGCCGAAATTGGTCTTCCGATTGTCATCAATGATGGTTCAGGACTGCTGTATCCCGGCGAGACTGATTCCATCACACTGCAGATTCTATCATCAACTCTGCCGCTTGGCACGTTCATAGAGTCTGGCGAGTTGCGATTCATCGACTCGATCGAGGTCTATTTACCTGAGGACGTTGCAATCCAGCTCACTGTAGACGAGCATGCGTCCGCTTATGATGACTGCGTTGAGACTCGACCTGCTGATTCTGATCAGCTCATCTGTTATCCAAACCCGTTTAATTCGGGTACTCGCATCACAGCCAGGCGAGCAAGTCGTGCCGCCGATCCCGAAGTCACCGTCATCGACGTGTTGGGTCGGAGAGTGGCGGCACTTCGTCCCTTAGAATCTGACGGCGAATTGCTTATCTACTTTTGGTCGGGGCAGGACTTGTCAGGCCGAGCGTGTCCGACCGGAATCTACTTCGGCAGGCTGAGTTGCGGGAAGTCTCAATCTGTCAAGATGTTACTGCTTCGCTAGTCACTTGGAGCCATCCGATTTCGAAACCGAAAAGACTCGAATTCCGTTCAAGTCTAACGAGTTAGCAAAATACCCCTTGACATATCTACGTATGTAATCTTATATTATCGATAGTCAAGTGCAGTATCTTACGCTTAGGCAAGCATTCTCAGATTTCTTTTCCTAAGGATCGCAGTCGATCGGGTTTAGGTCGATGTTGGCGCAGCCCTTAGAAACCTCTCTTCGCGATCTAAGTGTTAAGATTTGATTCTTATTTCTTGAGCAACATGACATGCATTCATCACAATGATTTGGAGCAGGGGCGTAGAGCCGCCCGGAAGGAGGTGCAGTCTGCAAGAAGTTTCATGTCAATTCGGGGGCATCAGATTGCCATGATAGAAGTCGTCTCGATTGTCGTGCAGTGAACAGAGACGAGAAGGAGAGAAGTTAGATGTTGAACAGACTGAAACTGTGTGTCGGTCTCCTCGCGCTGGGCCTTATCGCGTTTCAAGCGACATTGGCGTTAGGGCAGCCTCAGCCGTGTCCTTGGAATCCGGGGGATGCTTACAAAATGCATTACCCGCAGTTGCCGGATGAAGCTGGCTGGGATGTTAACGCGACACAGCCGGTTGTGCTCGCCGATGACTGGCAGTGCTCGGAAACAGGCTGGGTGAAGGATTTCCATTTCTGGGGCTCGTGGAAAGACGGCATAGAAGGGCAGATTCTTTACTTCGTCCTCAGCATACATTCAGACATTCCCGCGAACCCGCCTGGTATTCCTTACAGCAGACCAGGCCAGACTCTGTGGGAGGCGGAAGTCACGAACTTCACAGTTACGCCGTTTGATCCGCCGTCCATGGAAGGCTGGTACGATCCATCAACGGGCGAGATTCTCCCGAATAATCATCAGGCGTACTTCCAGTACGACGTTTGCCTGGACGAGTCACTCTGGTACATGCAAGAGCAGGGGACGATCTATTGGCTGAATATCAGCGCAGTTATTGCGGACCCGCAGACGACGCGCTGGGGATGGAAGTCAACCTTAGACCATTTCAATGATGATGCAGTGTGGGCGTATTGGGGCGAGCTCAACTGGCAGGAGCTGCGTGAACCTTATGTCCCCGCGCCGTTGATGAATCCGTTCAACATCATGATCGATCCGATGGGTCAATTCGTTGGCGGAGGCGGAGGCGGCGCATTCGGTCAAGGCTGGTATTTCTACCCAATGGAGGAATGGTGGAACATCTGGTTCTATGATCACCCGTTCACGTACGACAACTACAAAGTTGTTCATATCGACCTTGATGCATTCCCCATGGATGTGGGTATGCCGGCATTTCTTGAGATAGCGGTGAACTGGTCGACCGACTTATGGTCTCTGGAGCAACCACCCGGAGACAGCGCTCCTCCTTTGCCTGGTGTGGATGAAGCACGGTACATCGGTCGCCAGATCGTGTTCACCGGCATTCAATTCGGCGGCCACTACGTCTTCGACTACATGATACCTCAGTATAACCCCGAGTGGGTGTCAGTCGACGTGCGTGGCTACAATTTCATCATAGAGGCGGGTAATATCGTTCACGAGTGTATTCCACGGCAACAGCCGTCGCTTGATCTCTCTTTCGTGGTGACTGGCGAGCCGCCTGCACCACCTCGTGATACAGTCGTGTGCGAACCTCAGGGTGGACAGAATCCCACACATCCGAGCACTTATTGGTATGATGTCACACCGACTCAGTTTGGCCGATGTGACTTCCACGTGAAAGTATACGACAGCATTGCGAGTCATTACACCAACTGGATCGAGCCGTTGACATGGCAGCACTCGGTGCACAAGGTCGGCAGCGATTGGTGGGTGTCATGGTGGGATCCGGATTGCGACAATGCAATCTTCTCGAAGTTCCGATTCCAGTTCGACAACCACAACCCGGTGGTCTGGAGCGATTGGAGAACCACTATCAGCAGCTCGGATGATCCATATGCTCAGGTAATCGATTCGGCCGGAAATCACACCGCCGAGGCTAATGGTTACGGTTATCTCGTGCATGTGCCGTTCTACGAAGAAACGCAGGTTGATACCTGCACCTACTACAAGAGGGACTATCCGGATTACGCTCCGAACGGGATGCCTGACTTCGACCAGAAACAGAACGGCTGGATGGATCCGGCCATGCAATGGAGTCATTGCGGTCCGGTAGCGCTTGCAAACTGCCTCTGGTGGTTCGATTCGAAGTTCGAAAAGGCTCCGGTTGTGCCTCCGGGAATCAGCGATACATATCCGCTCATCACGGCGATGGGACCCTGGGATGATCATGACATGCAGAACGTCATGCCCCTCGTGAACAACTTCGCTGTATTCTGCAACACAAACGGACCTTGGCCAGGCACGTTCATTCATGATATGGTCGCCGGCGCCGGAAACTGGATATCTGCTCATGGGCTGGCTGACAGCTTCACAATCAGGCTATTCCCGATGATCGATCCGACATTCTCTGATACGATCATCAACGAGGTGTTGCGCAGCCAGGATGTGATACTCCTTCTCGGATTCTGGGAGCAGGAGGTTACGATGCAGTGTCATCGCGTTGGCGGCCACTACGTGACCGTCGCAGGAGTCTGCGCAGACGGCGAGCCGCAGGCTATCTGCATTTCCGATCCGTGGCTTGATCGTAACGAGGGTGAGCCGCCAGCAGGAAGTGCGCATCCGTCGGGCATCCACAATGATGCTCAGTTCGTTTCAGGTCCTCACGGCACGAAACATCATGACAAGTACTACATAGGACCGGTCATGCAGCAGTGCGGTGTTCCTTACGCGACCGAGCTGTATGGGTATCCGCTCACGACTGCCGAGCTTATTAACTTCGAGTGGCAGAACAACGGAGACATTCCGTCGATGGGATGGACCGGAGGACCGGTGTTTACGGTCATTGAGTATGCGTTGATTATCTGCCCGGCTGAGTGTCCGGTCATAATCGGTGACGCCGACAACAGCGGTGGTTCGGTGCCGATCGACATTGACGACATCGTGTACATCATCAATTACGTCTTTGGCGGTGGTCCGGCGCCGATGCCGTATGCAGTCGCCTCGGGTGATGCCGACTGCAAGGCATGCTTCGTTGACATCGATGACATAGTCTACTTGATCAACTACGTTTTCGCGGGAGGACCGGCTCCTTGCACTTGCGAGTGGTGGGTTTCAATCTGCGGTCCGCTGCATTAGGAGAATTGAATGCACATGAGGAGGAAGCGCCGCTTAACAGCGGCGCTTCTTCGTTTGAGTGGGTTTCGGCTGGCAGATTTCAGTTGCATTTTGCCTTGGCTTCAATAAATTAATTGTCTGACAGAGTTTCAGGAGGATTGTGGATGTCTGGTCATTCTAAATGGGCAACCATCAAGCGAAAAAAAGGTAAACTCGACGCCCAGCGCGGTCGGATGTTTACCAAGCTGATTAAGGAAATAACAGTAGCGGCACGTGCGGGAGGCGGCGACGCCGAATCCAACGCACGGCTGCGTACAGCGGTAGCGACAGCCAAGGCGGCCAACATGCCTGCCGACAACATCAAGAAGGCAATCCAGAAGGGCACTGGCGAGCTTCCCGGGGTCGCATATGAAGAGGTCAATTACGAAGGGTACGGCCCGGGGGGTGTCGCAGTCCTCATTGAAGTGCTTACCGACAACAAGAATCGGACGGTCGCCGAAATCCGTCACCTCTTTTCAAAGCGCGGCGGCAACCTTGGCGAGACTGGTTGTGTGGGGTGGATGTTTGAGTCCAAGGGCCTCGTCCACATCAACAAATCCTCGGTCGATGAAGACAAACTACTTGATATAGTTCTCGAGGCCGGGGCGTCTGACCTGGCCACGCTCTCTGACGTTTTCGAAGTCACCACTCCGTTCGAAGCTTTTGATCGAGTGAAGGTGGCTGTCGAAAAGGCGGGGATTTCGGTCTCAGATGCCGAGGTCTCTATGGTTCCGCAAACGACAGTCAAGCTTGACGAGAACAAGGCATCGTCGATGCTCAAGTTAATGGAAGAGCTCGAGGATCATGACGATGTGCAGAAAGTCTACGCGAACTTCGATATCGACGATGAGTTGATGGAGAAACTGAGCGCTTGATTAAGTCGCGAATTCTTCGTTAATCGATACACTCACCGGGATCGTATTCGGCTCGGGCGTCAAGGCGACGTGTGCCGGAGTGTGCGTTTGCGCGCCAGTTCATCGGCCAGTGCAGTCTGAACTGCAATCTTCACCATTCCACGAATCGAATTGACCAGGTATACACTTTCACCGTGGAGCAGGTCTCTGACGCTGAGCACCTTTTCCTGTATCTGTCCAGTGGCTACCAGCGATTCCCTGCAAGTTCCGGGCAGCAGGCCGCAATGCACGGGCGGAGTGTATAGTAGACCATCTATCTCAACCACTACATTAGCAATAGTGGATTCGGTGATCTCACCACGCTCGTTGTACATCAGGACATCAGGGTACCCAGCGCGGGATGCGAGAGCGTCTTCATACACACGTCTTTCGGTAGTTTTGTGGTACAGAAGCGGGTTCGAAGAGTCTATCGGGGACTCCGCAATTGGCAGATCTCGATCTTGCCATTCCGGCGCTTCTACAGCGGTGTGCTGCAGGGAAATCGATCCGCTCTTTGCTGATAGGAGTCGAATCTTCTGTGGGACTTCCCGGAGCTCGCATGATAGTCGCGCCAGTTCTGCATCGATCCTAACAGGATCAAAGCGGAATCCAAAGTAAGCAGCAGACCGTCTGAGGCGTTTCATGTGGAGTCTCAGCAGGCGGAATCCGTCCGCCGGCGTCCAGAGCATGGTTTCCAAAAGATCGAATGACTTGGGACGCGAACGAAGGACTCGAGTCTTGATTTCACACTCGGACTGCTCGCTCTCAAGCTCGGAATCCCATACGATGCCGCCTCCGGTACCGTATTCTGCCAACATGTTCTCTTTGTCGATCAGCATAGTGCGAATTGCAACGGAGAATTGCGATCTCCGACCAGGCTCAGCGAATCCGATGGCGCCAGTATATATCCGACGCGGAGATGACTCAAGCTCGGCGATGATCTCTGTCGCGCGCGCTTTCGGAGCACCCGTCACAGATGCGGGAGGGAAGAGCGATCCGAATATCTGATCCAGAGAGGCCGAAGTTTTGGCTGCGACTGTCGACGTCATCTGCCAGACGGTAGGGTGCCTTTCCACTGCGAACAGGGACGGAACGCAAACGCTACCGATGTCGGCGATTTTGCCGATGTCATTGCGAACCATGTCCACTATCATGACATTCTCCGCACGATTCTTCTCTGAACGGTGTAGCTGCCTCGCAATCAATGCATCGTCGTCGCACCAGAGCCCCCGCTGGGCTGTACCTTTCATCGGACGCGATTCGATGTAATTGCCTTCGGTGTGAAAGAACAACTCCGGCGACAAGCTACAGAGCGCCCAATCGCCGGTGTCTATGTATGCACCGAATCTCGGATTCGCGGAGGAATTGAGTTCGATGAAATGTGTCCAGGGATCGGCTGGAAATGCCGTGCAAAGACGAAAAGTCAGATTCACCTGATAAGTGTCACCTTTGCGAATGTACTCCTTGATTTGTCTGAATGAATCGCTGTAGTGGTCAGTAGCCTCGGTCGAGATCCAAGATAGCAATGAAAAAGCCGCAGGTGTTCCCGGTGCCGGCAGTGAAACCTGCTCTGGTTCGTCGAATACGCCAAGCCACAGCAGCGGGAAACGAGTGTCGCCGATGACTTTGAATGCCGGATCAAACGCCGGAGCTGCTTCATACGAAACGAAACCTGCTATGTGCTTGCCGGATTCAGTCAGCGCAGCGGCCATCTCAAGAGCACTCTTGACCTCTGCCAGTCGCCTCGCGGTCAGGATTTCATGGGGATTCGAGAACCGTAGCCAATAGCCACGGCAAGCATCCCTGATCATCACCATCGGCGGCGATGGATTGGAAGGTACTGGTTGAATCATATCCTTGCCGCCCATTATAACGATTTCTTGATCCGAAACTCCATCAACTTCGGATCGCGGATCAGAGTGTCAGCGAACAGAAGACCCGCTGCAGGGCTCTCGAGGTCGGGAGGAGAGAATCAGAATGCTGATGCCGGGCTTCTGCGCATTGTCATTTCTGCGCGAGCCAGGCGAATCCACGACTATGTGATGAGGATTCTGTCCTCAAACGGGCGGCTTAGTCAGTCCGGTTCGGAGCTCAGCATCCGTCGCATGGAGGCGGGCCCGCTGCGAACACATACTGAATCACATAGACGACATCATCGATGTCGACAAACCCGCTGCAGTTGACATCTCCTACTTCGTAGGGCGACGGTCCCGGGCCTCCGGCGAAGATGAATGTAATGAGAAACACGATATCATCTATGTCAGTGAAAGCGTCATTGGTTACGTCGCCGCAAATCAACTTCTTCACGATAATAGTAGCCTTCGTGAACTTGGGAGGAAACCCGGCAAGGCCGGAAGGAGAGAATTTGAAAGGACCCGCCGGTGGGAACCAGGACGAATCGATCTCAATGTCGAATGAGTCCGGCAATTGATCCATGTCTCGAATCTTCAGACGAACATCGCCGATCCTGATCGCAGTATTAGGCGGGATCACCGGTTCTCCAGCGCCGAGCAAGCCTATGGCATAGCCGTTGTATCCCCAGTCAATTGCCGCTGGATCGTAAGACTCATCCAGAAGACTCCTGGTGTATATTTTGAAGAGGATAGAGTCAGTGTCCGGAGAGAAGAAGAAGAACGTATCGACAACGATCAGAGAATCGTCATGCCCGTGTCCTTGCCCCGTGCTTGTCTTCATCTTGAAACCAATGGTTGCACCGATGATGTTTGCGGCATCGGTGTACCCCCAAAGTGCAACAGAGAACAGAGAATCGCTGTCACCGACAATGTTCCAGTAACTGGTTGCAGGGACATACTTGCAGGTATCGGGAATTCCCAGGTCCTGGCCGTTGAGTACCGAACCTCCACCGAGCAATAGAAGTGCGAACAATGCACCGAGCGCCACTTTCAATCTTGCCGCTGCACTGGATTCTGTCCAATTCATTATCCCTCCAAAGTTGCTTCTTGGGCCAAGAACACCTGGTGTTGAAACCAATATTGCATACCACGAGGCGAGTACCTACCGTTTGAATATATCGGAAGAACTCCGGTTGTCAAGAAGGCAAATCTCAGGCCGTTCCCCAGGTGGGCCGGTTGCCAGCTGTTACGCCGCGATATGATACCCCTGGTTGCCGCATCTGGTTTGTAGTTGACAGCAGCAGAGGCTGAAGAATAGTTGCTACCTGTAGGATTGATGGCCAAAGCAGCCGTTCAGGTAGCAAGAGATAGGCGTTCCGAGAGGTGTGAGGCAGTTGAAGTGGTAGCTGACGGCGGAAAGTTGCTGATTCTGGGGATCGATCCGGCACTTGCCGTGACTGGCTACGGGATCATACTGTCGCGCGATCAGGGGATGAGGCTTGTGGCATCTGGCGAGGTCAAGACAAAGGATACAAATTCACTCGCGTATAGACTTCACAAGGTCTATTCCGAAATCCGGCAAGCTATTGAGGTTTACAGGCCGACTTTGGCGGTGCTCGAGGAGGGCTTCTATGCAAAAAACGTCAGGAGCGCCATCAGCCTTGGCCAGGCGAGAGGAGCGGCAATGGTGGCCTGTGCCGAGATGGGGCTTGAAGTCAAGCTGTTCTCTGTCAGAGAGATCCGGCAGGCAGTTGCTGGCAGGGGTGGCGCGTCCAAAGAGCAGGTGGCGTACATGGTGAGATTGTTGCTCGGTCTTGATGAAGACCAGTTGACAAGCCACGACATCACTGACAGCCTCGCGGCCGCGATATGCGCCGCGCAAAAGATAGAAACGGAGCAGTTAGATGTTCGATTACATAAGCGGTAAGCTTGCGGGTTTGCGGGGAGCTGACGTCGTCATCGATGCAGGCGGGGTCGGCTATCGCATGTCTGCACCGCTCTCTACCGTGCGGGCATTGCCCGATGTGGGCGCTTCGCTCAAGTTACTCACATACTATCATGTAACCGAACGAGGCCAACGCCTTTTTGGATTTATGACCGCTCCCGAAAGAGACATCTTCCTCAACCTGATTGGGATATCCGGAATAGGTCCTCAGCTTGCGCTCACAGTGCTTTCTGGTGTCTCTGCCTCGCAGTTTTCCGAGATGCTCGCAAGCGAGAACTTGGAGATGCTGACGACAATTCCGGGAATAGGCAAGAAGACTGCTGCCCGCATAATCGTGGAGCTGAAAAGCAAACTTCCACAACTCACCAAATCAGCCTCAGAGCTTGCGGTTTCAGAGGAGGCTGTCCTTGCGCTTCAATCTCTCGGCTACTCACAGTATGACATGAAGAGAGTGGTCGAGAAGCTTGTGTCGAGACTCGGCAGCGAGCATGTCTCCAGACTTTCGGTCGAGGAGTTCTTACGCGAAGCGCTCAGAGATTAGGCTCGAATCATCGGTTAAGACTCTACCAACGTGTCCCAATTTCCGCTTTTTCATTGCGCAGATGCGCGATTTTTGTAAGTTCCACCTATGGAACGTGAACGACTGACCACCCCCGATCGCACCGCTGCAGAGATCGATTTCGATGTGACTCTTCGCCCGAAGCGTTTCGACGATTTCGTCGGGCAGGAGAAGCTGAAGGACAATCTGAGGATTTTTATCCGCGCAGCGAAGGAGCGGGGCGAAGCGCTCGATCACTCTCTCTTTTGCGGCCCGCCCGGACTCGGAAAGACAACGCTTGCTTACATAATCGGTGAGGAATTGGGCGTCCGCGTGAAGGCGACATCGGGTCCGGTGTTGGAGAAAGCTGCGGATCTTGCCGGGCTGCTGACCAATCTGAAAGAGAGGGAAATACTCTTTATCGATGAGATCCATCGTCTGAGCCGGGTGGTCGAGGAGTATCTATACCCGGCAATGGAGGATTATTCGCTCGATATCATGATCGATAGGGGTCCTGCCGCTCGTTCAGTCAAGCTGCCGCTGAAGAGATTTACGTTGATCGGCGCAACGACACGCGCGGGTTTGCTTACGTCCCCGCTTCGCGACAGGTTCGGCGTTGTCGGCAGGCTCGATTACTACATGGCGGAAGACCTTCAGAAGATCGTGAAGAGGTCGTCGACCATTCTCGGAATCGAGGTGGACGATGGCGGAGCCCATGAGATAGCCAGAAGGTCTCGCGGAACGCCGCGAGTTGCAAACAGGTTGCTTCGACGAGTTCGAGACTTCGCACAAGTTGCCGGTGACAGCTTGATTACTGAAGCCAATGCGCGAGAGGCGCTGACGAGACTCGACGTCGATGAACTCGGTCTTGATGAGATGGACAAGCGGATCCTTGAAGCGATCATCATGAAGTTCCAAGGCGGGCCGGTCGGAATCTCGACCGTGGCGGTGGCGGTTGCCGAGGAGCCGGGCACGATAGAAGAAGTATATGAGCCGTTCTTGATTCAGGAGGGGCTTTTGCAGCGCACGCCCCGGGGCAGAATCGCGACTCCCCGGGCATTCGCCCATCTCGGAATAGCGCACACAGGCGCGACCCCTCAACAGGAGCTATTCTGAACCGGTGAAAACGCTCGTGCACATATGCTGCGGGCCGTGCACGGTTTACCCTTTCAAACGGCTTACGGAAGAGGGGCACGAGCCGACAGGCTACTGGTACAATCCGAACATCCATCCACTGAAGGAATATCGCGCACGGCTCGATAACCTCAAGCAGTTCAATGCAGGGGACGGCATTGCTATTATCTACGACGAGACGTACGATATCGAAAGGTACTTTGCTGCCGTGATGCGCGATTTCGAGCGACGCTGCCTGCATTGCTTTGAGCTTCGGCTTGCACAGACCGCCATAACTGCACGCCAACGCGGATTCGATTCCTTCTGCACGACACTGCTGGTTTCACCATATCAGAAACAGGACTGGCTTCGGGAGGTTGGCTATCGGCTGCAGTACGAGCATGGTGTGAGATTCGTCGACATTGACATGACAGTCGGTTTCCGCCAAGGCAAGCAGGAAGCTTACGAAATGGGGCAATATATGCAGAAGTACTGCGGCTGCGTGTTTTCCGAGCGCGACAGGTTCCAGAAACAGAAATGAACTCCCCGGGATTCCTCGCCAGCATGCTTATCATTGCAGGAGCAGTTCTTCCGCTTGCCGGTGTACTCCTGACGTTCGCGGATCGGATTCCGTTCCTGGGCAAGTCACTCGGCGACTTCAGGCTGGAGCGGTCTCGGTTCACACTCTACGTCCCGTTGGCATCTTCACTGATCCTCGGTATCCTGCTTACTGTTCTGCTGAACCTCATTGGAAGAAGATGAGAGTCTCAGATTTCGACTATGAACTTCCGGATCGACTGATTGCGCGATACCCAGCTCGCAGACGCACGGATTCGCGGTTGCTGGTCTTTGATCGTTCGACGAGCGCAATCGTGCACAGTCGGTTTCCCGATCTCGAAGGCTTCTTCAGAGCTGGTGATACGCTCGTTGTCAATGATTCGCGGGTCTTCAAAGCGAGGCTTCGGGGAATCAAGGCTGGATCTGGCGGGCAGGTTGAACTACTCTGTCTCAATCCTATTGAGGCTCGCGTGTGGAGAGTCCTGTGCAAACCATCACGACGAATCAGGCGTGGGTGTACGGTAGCGCTGGACGATCTATCGGAGGCGCGCGTAGTCGAGGAGCGACAGGGCGGAATTCGAATTGTCGAGTTTTCACGTGGCCCATTCGATATCTGCAACCGGCTCGGAGAGTTGCCGCTTCCACCTTATCTGAAGCGTCGGCCAGAGTCATCGGATATTCGAAGGTATCAGACAGTGTACAGCAAAGAGATTGGATCCGTTGCCGCGCCTACTGCAGGGCTTCATTTTTCGAGAGGGCTTCTGCAGCGCATCGGGTCACTCGGCGTCGAGATTGTCGAGATTACGTTGCATGTGGGATGGGGAACGTTTAAGCCGGTGACTGCGAATGAAGCTCAAAATCACAGAGTCGAATCTGAGTGGTATTCGATCGGCGATAGGCCTGCTGATCAACTGAGACACAGGCATGGACGCCTTTTCGCGATCGGCACGACAACCACGAGGGCGCTCGAAAGCTGGTGGAGAGACACATCGGGCAGGCTTGAACCGACAAGCGGCCATACGGATCTGTTCATCTATCCTCCCTACAGGTTTAATCTGGTTGACAAGCTCGTCACCAACTTTCATCTTCCAAAATCAAGCCTTTTGATGCTTGTGTCGGCTTTTGCGGGACGCGAGGAGATTCTTAAATGTTACCGTGAGGCCGTGAGGCAAGAGTACCGATTCTATAGCTACGGCGATGCAATGCTGATATTATGAAGGTGACTGCCGTCATAGTCGCGGCTGGCAAAGGCGAACGGCTTCCGGGCGCGGTTCCGAAGCAGTATCGCCCGATTGCCGGCAAACAGGTGCTCGCGCACACGCTGCTGAAGTTTGATGCGTGTCCGGAAATCGAAGCAGTGGTGCTTGTTGTCGCTGAGGAGTATATGCTCTATGCGACTGACGCGGTAGTCGACAGACATGGAATCAGGAAAGTAGGGAGAGTAGTCCCGGGAGGCGATTCGCGGTTTGCCTCCGTTCATGCAGGCCTGAAGAAGGTCAGCAGGGACACGGACGTAGTTGTCATTCATGACGGGGTACGGCCTTTGGTGTCTCTCAGCCTGATTTCGAGAGGGGTGCGTTTGTGCCAATCGGAAGGGGCGGTTGTGGCAACCACACCGGCTTACGATGCTATTAAGCGTGTCGAGGACGAATACGTGCTTGCGAGTCTTGACACAGCACGGCTGTACCATGTTCAGACACCGCAATTCTTCTGGTACGATGTCATCATGACCGCATATAATCAGGCTGTGCAGGCAGGTCTTGTCTACGGCGACGACTCCGGAGTGGTTGAAGCGGCAGGCTACAAGGTCAGGATCGTGGCCGGCGAAGAGAACAACATCAAGATCACGACAAGCCGCGATCTTGATCTCTTTCGCTTTCTTCTGTCGAGTGGGGAGCAGGACGATGTCCGTGCATAGAATCGGGTATGGGCACGACATCCATCGCCTCGTGGAAGGCAAGAAGCTCGTGCTGGGCGGCGTGGAGATTGATCATCCTATGGGATTGGAAGGGCATTCGGATGGAGATGTGCTAACGCATGCGATCGTTGACTCTCTTTTGGGCGCGGCCCGGCTGGGCGACATCGGAGAGAACTTCCCTCCTTCGAGTTCTCGCTATGGTGACATATCGAGCGTCAGACTCCTCGAGCTGGTCAAAATCAAGCTTGCAAAGATCGGTTACCAGATCGACAATATCGATGCGACCGTCGTTTGCGAAGAACCAAGGCTTGACGAAATCAAGGACTTGATGGCAGGGGTAATCGCTCAGGAGCTGGAGATCGAGCCTGAACAAGTATCCGTGAAAGCCACTGCGTCTCAGGGACTCGGCTTTATTGGTGAGAAGCGAGGGGTTGCAGCGTCCGCTGTATCTCTCATATCCGAGATCGAATACGAGGAAGCAGAAGAGGAGTCCGTGGCTCAGACCACAGGTTACGAGGGCGAGTATGATGATGAGCCCGATATCGGAATCGATGAAGATGAGTGACCTGCTGGCGCCTGGTCAAATTGAGCAGACGATCGAGATTGTGACCCGTCACGGAAGCGGATGGATTCTCCTGTTCGTGTTTCTCTCTGTCGTCGTCGAGAACTTCTTCCCGCCGTATCCGAGCGATGTAGTGATGTTTGCCGCAGGCTTCGTGAGCGGGTCCGGCAGGCTCGGCCTTCCGTGGTTGCTATTGGTGTCTGTCAGTGGCAGCTTACTTTCCACCATGCTCGTGCATAGCGTCGGAAGGAAGTACGGGAGAGCCATATTCGAGCGCCGCAGATTGCGGTTTCTTCATCCCGACAGGCTGCCGAGGATAGAGGAGTGGTTCAAGAAATACGGTGATTCCGTTCTGCTTGCGTCGAGATTCCTGCCGGGCGTCCGGTCTTTGATCGCTTTGACCGCCGGAATCGGAGGAGTTACGACAATGCGAATGCTCTTGTTGTCGCTAATTTCGATCGTACTATGGAATTCGATCATCATACTCTCCGCCTTCTTCCTATGGAACGAATGGGAGAGTGTCTACCAAGTAATCGAGTCCTACAGCAAGGTCGTGATTATAGCAATTATGGCGCTTGTATTGGCGTTCATAGCTTACAGGACAATCAGAAGGAAGCGCGCCGAATGAAAGTACTGGTTTTGATGGGCGGTGTATCTCCGGAGCGAGATGTGTCATTGGACTCCGGCAAGGCCGTCTGCAGGGCTCTTGAGTCTCTTGGCCACAATATCGTCGCGATAGACACCGGAGCGGGAGTCCTGCCGCCGGAAAAGCTTGCGCATGCCGCGGCGTCGGTAAGACCCGAGCCTCCGGATGTGCAAGCCCTTGTTGCCCTCGACAAAGAGTCTGCGTTGAAGGCTGTCACATCGGGCAGCTTCAAGAACGCCGACGTGGTCTTCATCGCGCTTCACGGCGGCGCCGGTGAGGATGGGACGATTCAGGCGCTGTTGGAGTTGTCCGGAACGCCGTACACCGGATCCGCTCTACTTGCGTCAGCGCTTGCTATGGACAAAGACATGAGCAAGAAGATATTCCAGCGCGAGCAGATTCCGACCCCTGAGTGGATAACTGTAAGATCGAGGCCTGATGAAGACTACTCCCAGCCTGAACGCGACATCATGCAGCGATTCGGTGTTCCTGTGATTGTCAAGCCAAGCGACAATGGCTCCACAGTCGGGCTGACGTTGGTCAAGTCCGCCGATCAGCTTCGCGATGCGCTCCTTGCTGCAAGTCAGGTCACACGGAAGATCATGGTTGAGGAGTATATCGCCGGACGAGAGCTCACGGTCGGGGTGCTCGACGACAAAGCGCTGCCCGTGGTGGAGATTATCCCGACTCACGAGATATACGATTACGAGTGTAAATATTCGCACGGCATGTCGAAATATGTCGTCCCAGCCGAAATCGACGATTCGCTTGCAGGACGGCTGCAGGAGCTTGGTCTGCGGGCGTTCAACTCGCTCGGGTGTGAGGGATACGCGCGGGTCGATTTCCGCGTTGATGCCGGCGGGAATCCTTTTTGCCTTGAGGTGAATACGCTGCCGGGCATGACGTCGACGAGTCTCGTCCCAAAGGCAGCGAAGGCGGCCGGTATGTCATTTGAGCAACTTGTAGAGAGGATATGCCGTTTAGCTATAGAGCGAGCACGGAAGGGATGAGCATCTTCGATAACAAACGCGCAGCGCTATTCGATCTCGGCGGGACTCTCATCGAATTCGAAACGAGACCGTGGGAGGAGCTTGAACGTGACGCCATGGCGAGATGCCACAGCTTTCTCAGCGACCGAGGATTTGATATCCCGTCCGCGGAGGAACTCGCCGGTGACTTTACCCTGTTTCATGCGGCGAAGAGGCTGGAGATCAAGACTCACAACCGTGAAGTTGTTTTCGATCTTCGTTGTGCGGAATTCTTGTCGGGCTACAGCATCGATCTGGGCAGTATGATAGCGGAATTTTCCCGGAGATTCTACGAGCCGATAAGTGAACAGCTGAAGTCAATTGACGGAAATGCCGACCTGCTTCGCTTCGTAAAGAAGAAGGGGATGAGAATCGGGTTAGTATCGAATTCTCCGTTTCCCGCGAGCTGGCATCGTGACGAGATGAAACGATTTGGAATACTCGAGTTCTTCGACTATACTGTGTTTTCGTCGGATATCGGTCTTCGCAAGCCGCATCATGCCATCTTCAGGGAGTGTCTGAAGGCTCTCGGCGCCAGCGCTCAAGATGCGGTGCATATAGGCGACAGACCGACGGAAGATGTTGCTGGAGCGAACGGCATGGGAATTACGTCAGTCCTCATTCGGAGAGCCGACAGAACGCTGCCCGACGGCGTGAAACCCTCGCTGATAGTAGATGATCTCAGGGATCTGATGGATCAATAGAGGAATGATTTACACGGGAGAACTCATGGATAAGACCGAATTGCTGCTGCAGGAGCTTGCCGATGCATACGGCGCTCCGGGCAACGAGGAAGAGATAGCGAGAATTATGCGGAGGCATTTGCAGCCGGTATCCGACAAGATCACTTTCGACAAGCTCGGCAGCATCATCGCCGAGAAGCGCGGCGCCTCGGACGCACCGAAAGTTATGATCGCAGGCCACATGGATGAGGTTGCGTTTGTCGTTAGAGGATTCACCAAGAACGGTTACGTTCAGTTTCTTCCTCTCGGAGGCTGGTGGGGGCACATGGCACTAGCGCAGCGCGTCATTATTCTGACCGCTAACGGCCCGGTGATCGGAGTCATCGGTTCGATTTCTCCGCATATCCTCGAGATGGACGCGCGAAAGAAGGTCATCGAAGTTGAGGACATGTTCATCGACGTAGGAGTCAGAGAGAAGTTTGATGCTATTAAGAAACTTGGCATAACGATTGGGGATGCCATCGTTCCATACAGCCCGTTTACGGTCATGACCCACGGCAAAATGTACCTCGGGAAAGCCTTCGATGACAGAATCGGATGTGCTGCGGTGATCGAAGTGATGCAGAAGCTCGCAAAGGCGAAACTTCCAAACACTCTCTTCGGAGTCGGCACCGTACAGGAGGAAGTGGGTCTGCGGGGAGCGGGCACGGCGGCCTATATGTGTGAACCAGACGTTGCCATAGCCATTGACGTATCCCCTGCCAAGGACACTCCCGGCATCAAAGGCGAGGCAACCGAGAAGCTGGGAGCGGGGGCAGCGATTTTCGTTTACGACGCTGGGCTTGTACCCAACGCGAAGCTGAAGCAATTGGTCATTGACACGGCCAAGAAGAACAAGATACCCTACTGTCTGGTTACGCTGCAGCGCGGGGCAACCGATGCCGGGCGCATTCACATGATCAGACAGGGGGTTCCGTCGATATGCATTGCGATAAACGCCCGGTATATTCACGCGCATACGAGCGTGATATATCGAGATGACTATTTGAACGCTGTCAAGCTTGTAACAGAGGTTATTAAGCGGCTGGACAAGAAGACTGTTCAGGGTCTGACCCAGTCGTGACGATTAACGGCCGCTCGAGATGTGCCGAATAACAAGCAGGTAAGAACGCGACACATTGGTCGCGGCAGGATCGCGAATCCGAAGAGGTGAAGAAGATGGCGCTGAGGCTATTTAACACGCTAACCCGAACGGAAGAGGAATTTCGTCCGATCGAAGATAATCATGTGCGGATGTATACGTGCGGTCCGACCGTGTATGATTTTGCGCACATCGGCAACTTCAGGGCTTACACGTTCGAGGATGTGCTTCGTCGCTACCTGAAGTACAAAGGCTACCGAGTGACTCAGGTCATGAATCTGACCGACATTGACGACAAGACGATTCGGGGATGCCAGGCTGAAAAGATACCGTTGGATCAGTACACCGCGCGATACAAGAAGGCTTTCTTCGAAGATATCGATTCGTTGCGTATTGAGAGAGCGGAGATATATCCCGAGGCGACCAAGCATATTGGCGAGATGGTTGCGATAATCGCGAAATTGAGGGCCAAGGGTATTGCCTATGAGATGAACGGGTCCATCTACTTCAAGATATCGTCATTTCCGGAGTATGGCAAGCTATCGCACATGGACATCTCGCAGCTCAAAGCTGGCGCTCGGGTGGCATCGGATGAATACGAGAAAGAACAGGTCTCAGATTTCGCGCTCTGGAAGGCATGGGATGAGAGCGATGGCCCGGTCTTCTGGGAGACAGAGATCGGCAAAGGGCGTCCAGGCTGGCACATCGAGTGCTCCGCTATGTCTACGAAGTACCTCGGCAACCATTTTGACATTCATTGCGGTGGCATAGACAATATGTTTCCGCATCATGAAAATGAGATCGCGCAAACGGAAGCAGCGACAGGGGAGAAGTTCGTCAATTACTGGCTGCACAATGATCATCTCGTAGTCGAAGGTCGCAAGATGGCCAAGTCTTTCGGCAATTTCTTCACGCTCAGACAGATCCTCAAGCGCGGATATCCAGCAGTGGCAGTCAGATACCTTCTTATGTCAACTCACTACCGTCAGCAGCTCAACTTCACCTTCGATGGGCTTGAGGCCGCCAAGGCTGCTATCGAGCGCTTGCATGATTTCGTCGGTAACCTCGGGGCGGTAAGCGGAGGTAAGTTGAATCCAGTCGTCGACGAGCTCATCAATCGCGTGTTAGCCGATTTCGAGACCGCGCTGGACAGTGATCTGAACATGTCTGCCGCTCTGGGCGCAGTATTCGACTTCGTCAGAGACATCAACCGCCTGATTCACGATAAACACATGTCCGAAGTGGATGCAAAGAAGGTCATTTCGACTATGGCTCGGTTCGATACGGTGCTCGCAGTGTTGCAGAGAGAAGACGCTGCCCTTGATGCCGAGATCGAGGAGATGATCGACAGGCGGAATCAAGCGCGAAAGAACAAGAACTTCGCTGAGTCAGACCGCGTGCGCGACGAGCTTCTCGCGAAAGGCATTGTGCTCGAAGATACTCCGCTGGGCACAAAATGGAAACGAAAGCTATAAGCATTGCGAAATGATATATCCACCCGTCGTTTCGCCTACGGCTGAAACCGTGAGTGGGCTACAAAGTAGGTCGAAACCCCTGCGGTTTCGACTAAGGCTTCGATCGGATGCCCCACCCTTTGGGTGGAATTACGGGAAACATCTGAAATCTGAAACCCACCTGGCCTACCGGTTCAGCGTCCGAGTTCAACACCCTTCAAAGCGAAGAGTGAGATTACCATCGAGACGATTGAGATGATCAACGAGCCGACCGCGATCCATGTAGCTATACTATGTTTCCGAGCCTGATCTCTCAGATCAGCCAACACTGACGCCGCGAGCGGGAAGTTGATGCAGTGAGTATCATTGCCCACTTTGAGTGCGAAGAAGTGCACTATGGAGCCGTCGCTTTGCTTATACGAATACTTTTTCTCAAGATGGTAGTAGAGGCGACCAAAGACGATATCTCCATCGATCTTCAGATCATCGGCAAGCCGCTTGAGGTCAATCGGCACATATACCTTGGCACTTCTGTTCGGGGTTGTTCGGTTGTAGGCAACAAAAGTGTCGTAGTACTCTTTGTAAATCGCGTCGAGAACCTGCAGATCTGTCGGCAAACGTTTCATTCGTTACCTTCGACTACTCTATCAACAATCAACGCGCCTGCGGCGCGCGTCGGGAGCGCAGGGCTC
>JAGVNY010000146.1 GCA_020053015.1 Candidatus Zixiibacteriota bacterium
GCAGAAGTGCTCAGGCGATACGCTGGCCTGATCGCCGAGTGGCAGTCGTAAATGAGCAATCGAGAGCACAAGGATTGCTTCCCCCGGCCCCCCCGCTGGGTTCGATTGCCAGATCCGGAGTCATACAATCCAGTGGCAGACGCGACGGCAGAATCCCTGAATGGACTCTGCCGTCCGTAGGATCCTCCTTAGTATCTGATTGTCGCTCCACAACTAATCATGGCATGGGAAAGGTCCGCTTGAGAATGTGTAGTTGATGAGATAGACTACATCGTCAATATCCACGCTATGCGAGCAGTCACAGTCGCCAATCAGCAACGGTCCCGGGACAATTCCGCCTGAGAAGATGAACGATATCAGTTCCACAATGTCGTCAATGTCGATGAAGCCCGAGAGATCGACGTCACCGTGTAGAAGGACTTCGTCTTGCGGGACGATCCAGCGTTTTCCGCCAGAAGCTGATGATTTGCCGATTAGCATCATCCAGCCCGCACTGACCCATGTTTCGCCGTCGGCAAATGTGCCAGTGACGCCAAACATTGCATCTGTCGTATCAAGCGGTGCGCCGTAATCCTCCAAGAATGCCGCAATGGGGAATTCCAACTTCAATCCGTCAGGGCTGACGCTAATGATGCTTGCTTCTATGCCGTTGATCTTCGCGGTCGCGACATCCGACGCAGTGTATGGTGCATCGAATTCATCGACAACAATCGTCGCATTGATTGGATTATATGCGAACTGGTAATAAACATACACTGGGTCGGGATCCGACATAATACATGGCTCAAACGGCACCTGCTCCCTGTGCCCATGGCCGCTCCATTCTCCTGTCGTGGAATCGTACGAAGTGATCCAGAACGACTGTCTGAACTTGACCGGAAGCGTAACCTCAGGATCGGCAGCTGAGAAATCGCCGTAGATGCTCACAGGTGTTCTGACCAACTCTTTGTCGGAACCAATTCCGGTATATGCACCACTCCCGACGATCTTGCCCAGCAGGCCACCGGGTCCTGTCTCAACCTGAGACGTGTAGATGATGCTCATTCCCTCCTTGCCGAATGGCAACTGCATGCCTGCCGGTGCAGAAGCAAGGGAACCGGTAAAGCTATGATCAAAGATGCGTGGCTCGCCCGCTCTGACGGATATCTCGTCGTTCACGCTTCCTTGGGCACTAAGATCGTACTTGAGACATGCCCGATCTTGATTGCTCGTCAATACTCTCGACTGATCAGGATCTGTGTTTACGAACTCGGGCATCTGCGACGAAATCACCTCCACAGGAGGAGGTTGATGCGGCGGAAAGAGATCGCCCTTCAGTATCCACCCGATTGCGTCGGACGAATCCTGTTCGACTGTCCATTTGTGTTGTTCGTCCGCGACCGTGTAGAACCTTGTATCATCGATCCAAGTCGCGCCCGTAATTTTCGCTGCAGTATAAACCTTCTTGGTTCCACAGACGAGATTGAGTCGTGTGAATTCTGGTCGCACTCTTACGGTCACGAGGTTGTAATCGGCAACTTTGTACTCAAGGTAATCATCCCAGTACCGGAGCGAATCAACGCCGCGGGTATCTGAGTAGGCCAGAAGCTCGCCCACCGATTGGATTCCAGGCAGAACAAAACAGCCCCACCAGTCCTGGTTCAAGTCAGTGGCGAGGTCGACAGAGATGGAATCCCCGGCACCGGCGTAGAGATTCGAGTAAGATGGTTCGGCAAGCGAATGCGCAGCCACGGCGTTGAATGTGCCGACCTCCATACGCGCAGTCAACACTGGTTTGAACGACACGTTCAGCACGGAGCCGGCGAATGGCTGCACCGGTAGATGGAGCTGCGCCAAATCGGGCACACTTGACACGACCGAGAGCTTGTCACCGGTGCGCCTTCCTCCCCAGTGTAATTGGGGCAGTGTTTCGTCCGAAGTAACGGTTCTCAAGTCTGACGTGGTCAGGAACACATCGTAGGGATATCCCCAGTCAATCGGTTCCCAGACAATGGCAATCTCATCAAGATCAGGCTGGTCGAATTCAACGAATCCGTTGAAGGGAAGCTCATCCCAGATCCAGAAGTCATAGTAGATCGGAAACCACCATGACCACCACGGGGGGCATGGCCATTGCCATGGCCACCACGGGGGGCACGGCCAATAGGGAGGCCACGGCCACCAATCAACGACTATCCAGGGTTCTGAGGCGCCTCCAAGTCTCACGACACCAATGTCAACGGCGACGATCTTGCCCGGAGTCCCGTCCACTGTGAAGTCAACACGGTCGCCATTGATGGAGTGCGAGAGAGAAGCGTTCGCGCCGGTCTCCTCGAACAGGATGTAAGGGACTTCCCTTGCGTTGCCGAAGACACTATCCGGGTCAAGTGCAAAGAAATCGAACTCCTTCGCATCCCCTCCGACAATCCCCAATGCAACGCCATACCCCATCGGCTTGCCATCCCACTGGTAGACGAACTTGTACGTTGCCGCTTCCGGTACGTCGGTCACCACGTATGTGACGTTGTCGAACTCCCTGATCCAATCCCCTCTGAGAATGGTCAGGTCGAACGGATATGGATCGTTCTGCGGGGTCATGAAATGCGCCCGAAATATCGAGGTCGGACAGAACTTCACGGCTATGTGGAAGTTAACATCGACACCAAAGGCATTGAGCACGGTATCCCACATTCCGTTCCAGTACTCGGATGAGCGCAGGGCTCCGCAGGTGCCGTCGTCGGACAGGATTGCGTAGCTGTCCGTGCTCTGGGCTACCGTTGTGAATCCGACGTGGAATTCGCCCATCGACGGGAAGACCAAGTTGAAGGGGGAGAAGTCTACGTACAGGTAGTGCGGAAGATACATCATTCCGGAAGACGGGACGTTGACGCGCGCGAGTTCGGTCCCCGGAAGCCCGAATCCGTCGTCGTCCCAGACGATAACGTCAACGCCGTTTCCAGACACATCGCTGAACTCGGAGTAGTCTTTGTAGAACGCAATTCGTACGGTCCTGAGAGTATCATCAGCGTAGGACACGAATCGCATGTTGAAGTAGTCGTCACCGTAACCATCCGGTATCGCCCAGTAGAAAGAGAGATTGCAGGTGTAGTCCTGCCATTCACAACCCGACTCCGGAATGCTCTGCGGAGTAGTCTGGTCGGGTATGAGTGCACTGTCAATCTGTCTGAGTAGGCCTTCACGCTCGGATGCTGATGCTCCGGTGTCCAGCAGAACTGACACGAACAGCAACAGCCCGACAGCACACATTGGGTGGAGTCTCATTTCTAACCTCCCTCGGTTTTGATCGTTAGCCGTAAGCGGAATGTCATCTAATGGTTTTCGAGCATAGGCAAGCTCCTTCCCAACTGCTGTCCAGCGAGGAGTCGACTCTTGTAGATGTGTGCAGAGGAGGTCGAATGGGATCAAGTTACTCCGGCGTAAGGATAGCTGACTGCGAGATGCCGAGTCAAGCGTTTTCCAAGCACGGACTCAGAATCGCAAGAGCCACAATTTAGGTAGACTCTTCAGGGGACGGGGGAGAAACTTGCCCCGCCACAGGGTGCCGCTGCACGCCATAACACCTTAGACAGCAACCGATTTCGCAAACCGCGGGTGGCGCAAAAAACCTTGACTTGATTGTAGGCGAAACGTATACTCTCAAGTTGTCTCGACCTGTGCTCAAGAAAGGATTTGCGGTGAGGTCACGGATCGGTCTGTTGTTCGCTTTGATTCTGTCTGCAACTGCTATCACAACATCGTTCTCGTTTCCCCTGACGGATGTGAGTTCTACCGTGGGAGAATCAGCTCAGGAGGCTCAGCGTCGGGAAATCGCGGGTGACGATGAGATAGCCCTCGACAGAATCGTCGAAGCAGACGAGTACATTGTTGGCCCCGGCGACGAGATCACAATTGTCCTAAGCGATCGACTGGTCAGCAGCTATTCCCTGAAAGTGACTCCCGAAGGTATGATCCTGATCCCGGAGACGGGTCCGCTCCGGATTGCCGGCGAAACACTCGCGGCCGCTCGCAACGCAATGCTCACAGCGCTGCAGAATCGGTACAAGAACGTGCAGATATCGCTGTTCCTCACGAAGCTTCGCCGGATCAAGGTCACCGTTTCGGGTGAGGTAGAACACTCGGGAACCTACGTGCTTTCTGCCGGAGATCGTGTCAGCGAGGCTGTGAATGCCGCTGGCGGGCTCCGTTCCGGAGCATCAGTCAGAAACCTGTTGACGATCCGGGACAGCATTTCGCTCAGAGCTGATCTACTCAAGTACCAGCGAACCGGTGCGAGGAGCGCGAATCCGTACTTGCTCGAAGGCGATGTTATCGTGGTACCCACTGCTGAACCAATGGTGAATCGGCTCAGCATATATGGTGCAGTTAGATCCGGGGGCAGCTACGAATATGCTCCTGGCGACCGTCTCATCGACCTAATTGGCATTGCCTACGGACTGAACACTGATGCTGACTCCGCGTCGTGCGAACTGGTTCGATTCAACAGGGACAGAGTCACTTCGTACAGCATCCAGATAGATATTCCAGCTGGAAACATGTGGGAAGATAGCCTATCGCGCGTTGCGTTGCTGCCTGACGATAGAGTCTTCTTCCGTGCGCTGCCGAAGTATCACAGAGTCGCTCACGTTACCGTCGCAGGTGAAGTGATCTTCCCTGGAGTGTATCCAATAGTTGAGGACAGCACGCGCGTCAGCGACGCTATCGAGAAAGCCGGTGGGCTTACCGACAAGGCATCGCTTCCGGAAGCATGGATGGATAGGATCGGTTACGAGTCCCCCGATGATGCAGATGTCGAGAGGCGCATAAGACTTTCCGAGCGCAGACAGAATGATATCGAGGCAGAGTATTTGAAGTTTCTTGCCATGGGACACTCGGGCCGCGTGTCGATTGACTTCAAACGGTTAATTGAGGACAAGGAAGGCTCGCACGACATAACTCTCAAAGATGGCGACGTCATAACGATTCCTCGTCTGAGTCAGACTGTCCGCGTAATCGGACGAGTCGCAAGACCTGGACTCGTGGAATACACTCAGGGCGCGAGCTTGAATTACTACATTCTTCAGGCGGGCGGCTTCGGGTGGAAGGCGAGTAAGGGTCGCGTGCATCTCATTAAGGGGACATCCGGTGCGATCGTCCGACCATCGGACAAAAATCCGATTGAGGTAGGCGACGCCATCGTGGTTCCCGAGAAGACAGATCGAAACTGGTGGGGTACGATCAAAGACGTGGGTACGTTTCTCGCCAGCCTCGCAACCGTTTACATCGTAATCGACCAAGCGGTGAAATGAAGTGGAAACGCCGCGTCTGACATTCTGGGACTTCGCTCGTGCAGTGATCAACCGGCGCAGATTGATATTTGTCAGCGTCCTTGCGGTGATGATATTGTCGGTAGTCATTGCGAGCTTCATGCCCAAATGGTACAGGGCCACCGCGCTGATCCTCCCGCCGGAGAAGCAATCCGATTTCGGTGGCATGATGGGGCTTTCCGGGCTCGCCGGATTCGCTCTGTCCGGAAGCGGATTTTCTCTGCCGGTCCTGGCATCAGAGTCAGACGTCATAGCGAGCATGCTTCGAAGCAGAACCGTCATCGATGCCGTCATTGACAGCCTACACCTTATGAGTGTATACAACGCCAAGCGGCGCGAAGAAGTCCGTGCCTTCATTGGCGAGAACCTGAACGTCAGGGTCGGCAATGACGGAGTAATCCGTGTTGACTTCACGGACAAAGACAGTAACCGCTGCGCGGAAGTCGCAAACGCGGTTATCGCCAAAATGGATCGGCTCCGTAGCGATCTACTGGCTCAGAAGGCGCGAGAAACGAGGCGATTCGTTGAACAGAAGCTTGCCGAGAACCAGATCGAGATATCAATGGCTGAGGATTCTCTGGTGGCTTTTCAGAAGCTAAACAGAGTCATACAGCCGGAACTGCAGGCGACAGCTTCCATAGAAGCAGCCGCCAATCTACGGGCTGCAATGATCGCAAAGCAAATCGAGATGGCAGCCCTCCAGGCGACGCACAGTTCCGATCACCCTCAAGTAATCGCATTGAGAAACGGCCTGTCGGAGCTTGAAAGGAAGATCACTGAGCTTGAGAGCGGACTTGTGGGCACAGGGGACTCATCATCGCAGTTCAGCTCGATTCCGTTCGCCGATGTGCCCGATCTGAGTTTGCGATACGGGCAGTTGCTGCGGGATTTGAGGACGCGGGAGAGGGTGTTCGAGCTGCTCACAGAACAACTCGAGCATGCCAAGATTCAGGAAACGAGGGAGACTCCCACCATTTCGGTGCTCGATTGGGCTGTCCCACCGCATAGGAAACTCAAACCCAAGAGAGCCACCATTGGATTGGTCGCCGGATTCCTGACTTTGGCTGCAGTGCTTTCGTGGATGTTTGCAGCGCAGGTTTGGGATGTGCATCGAAGGGCCGACTCTTCCTTGTACAAGAACCTGAGCGGTATTTTGTCAGCCTTGCGCAGAGATCTTTTCGGTCTCAGGAACAGAAAACTCTAAGGACACTGCAATGGTCACCATCGGACTGGCGGGCGCCGGAGCCTGGGGGAAACAACTGCTTCGGAACTTCGCTAATCTTCCCGAATGCCGCGTGCAGTCTGTCTGCGACATAAGTGAGAAGGTCAGGACTTCGGTTTCGCGATCGTATCCGAATGTCGTAACCTATGCCCGATTCGAAGAAATGATTTCGAATAGTGAGTTGAACGCGGTGGTCATTGCCACTACGCCAGACACCCATTTCAGTCTCGCATTGAAGGCGCTTGAATCCGGCAAGGACGTCTTCGTGGAGAAACCACTTGTGCTGACCGTGAGTGATGCTGAGAGACTTGTCGATGCAGCGAACAGATTGGAGCGGATCCTCATGGTCGGTCACATAATGGTTTACCACCCCGCTGTTCTCAAATTGAAGAGCCTCATTGATTCCGGAGAGCTCGGCGAAGTATACTATCTCTATGGCGCCAGACTGAATCTCGGAAAGGTGAGAGATATCGAGAACGCGCTCTGGAGCTTCGCTCCGCACGACATATCGATCGTTCTGTATCTTGTCGGCAAGGAACCGGTCAGCGTCACTTCAGTGGGAAACGCGTATTTGCAGAAAGCGAAGGGGATTGAAGACGTCTCATTCATGACATTGCAGTTCGAGGATGGCAAGATGGCACACATCCATGTATCCTGGCTTGATCCCAACAAGGAACGCAAACTCACCGTCGTCGGCTCCAAGAAGATGGTCATCTTTGATGACACGGAAGCCGCAGAGAAACTGAGAATTTACGACAAGAGCGTCTACGTAAACGCAGACTACCAGACATACGGCGAGTACCTGGCTCTTCGAACTGGCGACATTGTCATTCCGAAGATAGATTCTTCGGAACCATTGCGGAGCGAGTGTTTACACTTCATTGATGCTGTCGAGAAACGGACGAAACCTCGTTCCGACGGATATGAAGGACTGAAAGTCGTGAAGATTCTTGCCGCCGCACAGAAGTCGATGGAGAACGGCGGGATTCCTGAAAGGATACAATAGGGTGGATAAGCTTAGTTACATCTCTGAACGCGCGCGAATTGGCATTGCGACGACAGTGGGTCGCTTCACCGTCATTGATGACGATGTCAGCATCGGAGACGGCTGTGTGATCGGGAACAACGTCGTAATTCACGCCGGTAGCCGAATCGGATCAAACGTCCGAATCGACGACGGAACCGTGATAGGCAAGCAGCCGATGAAGGCGGCGAATTCAGCAACCACGAAGGAGCAGGAGCTTGCTCCGGCTTCAATATCAGATAACTGCATTATAGGCACAGGCGTAGTAATCTACGCCGGCTCACAAATTGGCAATAAGGTGTTAGTTGCAGATCTTGCCACAATCCGCGAGAATGTGACGGTTGGCGACTTCACAATAGTAGGCCGGTGCGTTGCCATAGAGAACTTTTGTAAGATCGGATCTTACTGCAAACTGGAGACCAACGTTTATATCACCGCATACTCCGAGCTTGAGGATCGCGTTTTCGTGGCGCCGTGCGTGGCGACTTCAAACGACAATTTCGTTGGCCGAACTAAGGAGCGCTTCAAGCACTTCAAAGGCGTCACGATCAAAAAAGGCGGCCGGATCGGAGTAAACGCGACGATTCTGCCGGGCAAAGTAATAGGTGAGGACACGCTTGTTGCGGCAGGTGCACTCGTGTCGAAAGACACGCCACCGAGAAAGATCGTCGCAGGTGTACCCGCGAAGCCGTTTAGGGACGTTCCGCCGGAACAACTTCTGGAGAACCAGTAGAAAGGGCTGAAGATGCAAGTTCCACTGCTTGATTTGACGCGACAATACAATTCGATCAAATCCGAAATCGATGACGCTGTAATGACGGTGCTTGCGCACTGCAAATTCATCGGTGGTCCAGAGGTCAAGAAGTTCGAAGATGAGGTTGCAGCTTACTGTGGCGTGAAATACGGAATCGGCGTCAACTCCGGTACCGACGCATTGCTGATTGCTCTGCGGGCATGCGGAGTCGGGCACGGTGACGAAGTCGTAACTACCACGTTTTCTTTCTTTGCTACCGCAGGCGTGATTTCGCGACTTGGAGCGAGGCCAGTGTTCGTCGACATTGACCCGGAAAGCTACAACATCGACATCCATCACATTGAAAAGGCGATCACACCTCGAACCAAAGCTGTGATGCCGGTCCATCTGTTCGGACAGTGTGCTGACATGGACGCTATTATCTCGATATGCCGTCCCAGAGGAATCAAAGTAGTCGAGGACGCTGCTCAGGCGCTCTCCGCTGATTACAAAGGAAGAAAGGCTGGAACGATCGGCGATTTCGGCTGCTTCTCCTTCTTTCCGTCGAAGAACCTCGGGGCAGCCGGTGATGCCGGCATGATCGTTTCCGATCGCGCCGCCGAAGAGGATTTCGCGCGTATCTTGCGCGTTCACGGCTCCAAGCCAAAGTATTATCACTCTCACATCGGGTACAACAGCCGACTCGACACGATCCAGGCCGCTGTTCTCTCCGTCAAGCTAAAGCATTTGTCTCGGTGGTCTGCGAAGAGACATGAGCTCGCTCACGCCTACGATGTGGCTTTTGCGGACGTCGAGCAGATCAGAACCCCATACGTAATGCCCGGCAATTATCACATCTATCACCAGTACACTATTGCCGTGCCGGACCGTGACAGACTTCGGGATCACCTGCTGGACCTGAAGATCGGCTGCGAAACCTATTATCCGGTCCCGCTTCATGCCCAGGAGTGCTACAAGGACCTCGGCTACAAACTCGGAGATTTGCCGGTTGCCGAAAAGGCGGCGAGAGAAGTGATATCTTTGCCCGTATTCCCGGAGCTCACGGGTGACGAACAGCAGCACGTGATTGATACGATAAGGGCATTCTATCGCAAGTGACGGATGCTTTGTTGATGCTGCACGATTTCGATTGTCGTAGTATAGTGCAGTCGGCGCAATCGTCGACTGCACTTTGTTCATGGAAGTCGCAGGAACATCGCGATCGTAATCAGAGCTACCCCTGCTATGTTCGTTAGAGACAGCATAAACACATTCATCGTCAGATGCGCGAGCTACGGGGTGGCGTTCTTCATTTCCATCATAATCTCGAATCTCGGCCAGGAGGTAAAAGGGGAGGTGTCCATCGTATTTCTCGTGGCGGACACCATCAAGCTCATTTGCCTGACCGGCATCGACGCCGCCATGGTTTACTTCCTGCGAAAGGGACTCTACGACTACAACACGGTCATCCGAAACGTAAGAGGCGCTGTGCCTTTGTTCTTTCTCGGCTGGTCGCTCGTTCTGTTTCCACTTGTGTATTGGCTACATGGAATCGGAGCATTCGGAGAGATTGAGTTCAAGTATCTCGCCGCTTGCTTCGTCGCTGCCCCGATCGGTTCAATGCTCGATATTCAAATCAACTCCTTCATTGGATGTGGTGAAATATCGCGGGGGAACACGGTCAGCCTGATGTTTATGGTAGCCTACCTTGCGGCGCTCGCACCGGTTGTCTATTTCGTGGATTCAAACACCTGGGGTGTCCTTGGAGCGTACGTGTCCGCCTACGCCATATCGTCGTCGATCGGGGCATGGATGAATCGCAAGCGGAATGCAGCAGGCCGCACATTCGAGTTGAACCTGCAAGTCATCCGTGACCTTGGCAGCTGGGGAATCCGAAGCACTGCGGGAGCCCTTGCTCGAAGACTGGCCGCGCGAACTGACCTTCTGCTGACGAATCTCTTCGTCACTGTAGCCGCGGCTGGAATCTACTCGGTGGCCTTGAACTGGGCGGAACTTGCTCTCTTTATTCCGATAATCCTTCAGTATGTGCTTTTCCCGCATGCTTCCGCCAGAGAGCGAGATGCATCGATCGACTTGACGAATCGCACATGCAGAGCGAGTGCACTGATTCTATTGGCTGGCGCTATCGTCGTTGTAGTCGCGTTTCCGACACTTGAGAGGGCAATCTACACGCCCGATTACTCAGATGCATACTTCCCCTTGGTTCTTGTGATGCCGGGCGTTTGCTGCGCCGGGCTGTTTCGCATACTCATGGGCGGCGTTGACGCCCTCGGAAAACCACAGCTTGCGACCTACGCTTCGGTGATTCACCTTGCGGCCACAGCATGCCTGAGTCTGGCGCTCGTGCCTGAGTACGGCATGGTAGGCGCGGCTTGCTCGTCGTCGGCAGCAGGTGTGATTGCATTCATCGCGCTCGCTATCAATTATAGACGAGCATCCCGTGCATCGTATTCGGACTTTCTGATAATCCGCAACTCCGATTTCGGCCGCGCAAAACGGTCATTCATAGAGGCGATCTCGAAAGTGGGGAAAAAGGGTTGATATGAAAGTCGTCTTCCTCGCACCGTCCGTGAGCGTGCACACGCATAAGTGGTACGCAGCGCTAACTCGCGAAGGAGTAGACTTAAGTGTGATCACGAGCCACCCCGCCGGCGACGGCTCGATGAAAGAAATCACCATCGGAAACAGCGATTTAAGGGCAGCTGCCTACTTCGCGACGGCAGGGAAGGTGCGCAGGGCTATTTTAGCATGCAAACCTGACATAGTGCACGCTCACTATGCCACGAGTTATGGATGGTGGGGTGCACGCAGCCGATTTCATCCATATGTCTTGTCCGTCTGGGGAAGCGATATTACAGTGACTCCGAAGCGATCAGCTCTCGCTCGGTGGGTAAGTCGATACAATCTTCGCGCCGCCGACATTGTCTGCGCAACGAGCGAATACCTCGCAAGGAAAGCTTCGGACCTTTGTCACGAGGTTTCGTCTCGAATAACGGTCGTGCCCTTCGGAATCGACACAGAGCGATTCAAACCGAGACGCGTTCAGGGCAAAGCTGAATCGACTATTGTAATCGGGACGGCGAGAACTCTCCATACGATCTATGGATTAGACGTGCTCCTGCGCTCATTTAGGAAGGCTCTCGACAAGCTTCCCAATCTTCGGCTGAGCATCGCTGGAGAGGGTCATGAGCTGAGGAAGCTCCGGCATCTGGCGAAGTTTGTCAATTTGGGAGAAAGTGTCTGTTTCCTCGGCCAGATCCCCCATTCCGACATGCCCGCTTTCCTGAACACATTGGACTTGTTCGTTATCCCTTCTCGGGAGGAGGCGTTCGGAGTAGCCGCACTGGAGGCGATGTCGTGCGGTGTGCCGGTGATCGCGAGCAATGTTGGCGGACTACCCGAGATCCTTGATGGCGGCAAGTGCGGAACATTGGTACCGCCGGACGATCCTTCGGCTTTGGCACATGCTATGATTCAGATGCTCACAGACTCAAACCTCAGGGCTGGCCTGGCCGCGTCGGGCAGACGGCGTGTCGTCGAGCATTTCGCCGAGGACCGATGCGTTCGTCTGCAAATGGAGGTATATGAAAGAGCGATGGCTGCAAAGCGCGTCCTGACTTCGGCCGGTAACTGATTGTCCGATTGCGAGCGCAAGAGTATATTCCCGCGTCAGGCAACTGAAACAATGCACGAGGACAGATGAAACGATACATTCCATTCTATCGCACACCGATCACGAGGCGGCAGATATCAGCAGTTGTTCGAACGCTTAAGACCGGCTGGCTTACGTCAGGACCCGCATGCCGAGCTTTTGAGGAGAAGATTTGCGAAGTCACAGGCGCTAGGCACGCGGTTGCGGTCAGTTCCTGCACTGCCGGTCTGCACCTTGCGCTGCTCGCATCCGGTATTCGCAAAGGCGACGAGGTCATCACTACTCCGTTCACCTTCATCGCTTCCGTGGAGGCAATCTTGCACGCGGGCGCTACACCCGTGCTGGCTGACATTGATGCCGAATCTCTGAATGTCAGTCCGACTGAGATAGAGAAGCGAATTAGTCGCCGCACGCGCGCGATTATGCCGGTGCACATAGCAGGACTGCCGTGCGACCTACCCTCGATCGAACGAATCGCCCGAAAGCACGACCTGCGGATAGTCCATGATGCTGCTCACGCCTTCGGGGCATCTCATTCAGGTCGACAGATAGGAGCCACGCCCGACATAACGGCATTCAGCTTTTATGCGACTAAGAACATTACTACAGGCGAGGGTGGAGCGGTCACAACCTCGAGCAGTCGGATCGCTGAATCTCTGCGGACGTTGAGCCTGCATGGCATGGACAAGCACGCGTGGAAGCGTTACAGCAAAGCCGGCAGCTGGTATTACCAAGTCCGCAAACTCGGTTACAAGTACAATCTGTCCGATTTGAATGCGGCTCTCGGTCTGGCTCAAATAGACGACTTCGACAGAATGCAATGCCAGCGATCCGACGCAGCGGCGCAGTATGATCGCGAACTGAAGAATGTGGAAGAAATCACTCTGCCTGAAAGGAATGCTGAAAGCGAGCACGCATGGCATCTATACATCATCCGTGTCGACGACTCAAGACTCACGATTGACCGTGATGAACTGATTGACAAACTCACGGCTGACGGCGTAGGCTGCAGCGTGCATTTCATCCCGGTATTCCTTCACCCGTACTACAAGTCTGAACTCCATTTGAGCATCAGAGATTTCCCGAACGCGAATCGCGCATATAGACAAGTGATATCGCTCCCGATGTTTCCGGGCATCCGCAAGTCGGAGATTCGAGACGTAGCGAACCGACTGCAGA
>JAGVNY010000218.1 GCA_020053015.1 Candidatus Zixiibacteriota bacterium
CGTCGAAAACCGATCCCAGCGCTCCCCTGACGATAACCACCGAGCCGGGAGCGCCGCCGTAGGAGCAATGGAAATAGTCCGACAGCATTGTTGGATCAGAAGCTGACATATGCTCCGCGATATCCTGTCCCGTCAGGAAGAGGCCACCACCGAAATCGAGGTACTGTTTGATGAACTGACGATCATTCTGTGAAAGTGTTGCGCTTCTATGGTCACCCGTGAACCAGATTATCATCGGGTATCGTAGCTCGTTGAAGCCCGGCGTTCCCAGAGCCGCCTTCCTCCAGACATTGTAGGAGTAATCGAGCGAATCGAGCGCATCCGTGTAGAAATCCAGATAGTTGTTAGTGCTTGAAGTATCATCATCGACAATCAGCACTTTCGCGCCACCGATGGTCTGTTCGGTTGTGTAGACGATTTCTTCTGATGTGCCGCTGCAAGTCACCGTGAGCGTGAAGACAACCTGAGTGCTGTCCATGTCCTCGGGGATCGGGATCACAAAAGGCTCACCCTGATTCCCCCCTGTTCCTCCGCGGCCTGTCACTGTCCCGATTTCAACGGATGGGTTCGTGATTTGCAGCCTGCTGTCGGATGATTGCAGAGTTCCGACCACATTCTCAGCGTCAGCCCATCCGTTCAGAAGCTCGAAATAGACGTCAATGGTCTCACCCAATTGCATCACGCCATCCAGATTGCCAGATGAGTCAGTGAAGTCAATGCTATTTACACTCAGATATGGACGGCCGAATGTCACTTCGAGATCGGCTGACATGTTTGTATCCGAACTGGAGATATTGAACAGCCCGACTTCCGTGACAGTACCTGCGTTGCCGCGACTGTTGGGAGTTGTCCTATCCGAGAACTCGCGGTTGTTGGTTGTCCCCGGATACGGGTCTCCTGCGTCGCCGTAGTTGTACGAGTCCGGATTCATGAGGCTATTTTGGCCGTCAGCCTGCTCCAAGGCGACCATGAATCCAGGATACGTATTATCGCCCATACTCGGGTCAATGTGGTAGACCATCAGACCTTCGCCCGGAAGCGAAGCATCGTATCCGACATTCTGACGATTCTCTATGAGGAAGTACTGGCCAGACGAGAAACCGTCTTTCCACATCTTGACAATCTTGTTACTATCCGTCGTCTGCGGGAACTTGAAATTGTCGGCGTTGGCCGATAGGACGATCGGCGTCGCAAATTCGAGCTCCTTCTTGCACCATGCATCAAAGCTGGCTGGCGTCCTGCCCCCGTTATTGTGGCTGCCCGCAGCCATGAGGCTCCAGTAGCCGAGGCCGCCCGTCGTGTAGTTAAGATCGTAGAGATCAGGCAGGCCGAGAATATGGCCATATTCGTGGCAAAACACTCCGATAGTTATGAGGGTGTTGCCCGCTCCTTGCTCCGGCTGCATCGTGTAATCGCGAAGATTGACACCATCCGCAGTCACACTTGTCGGCACGTTCCATCGATGCGAATGGATCTGATAGTTGCTTCCCGACGTCTCACGGCCTTCGCCTGCGTGCACAATTATAAGGTCAGTGACCCATCCGTTGCCGTCAAGGTCGTAGATCGAGAAGTCCAGGGATGGATCCATATCATCCGCAACTGCGACCGCATCCTCGGTCAATTTCTGCGCATTGTTGGGATAGTTGCCACCAAGCCCCCCCTGGCCGTTGACATAATATGCATACGTCTGTGGCATCCGGAACCAGCCGTACACTTCACCGGTGACAAAGAAGCTGTCGTACGAGTTGGCGAGGTAGTAGTCCCTCATACTGCCCGTGGAAAGTATGCTGTCTGAGAACAGCAGGGAATCGAAATACCCTACCGTACCGTCGGGTCCGGTCGTCCATTGATTGTCCGAGAAATCGACCAGTAGCACGACAAGACGCACCATTTTCTGTGCTCCATCTGCGGATAGAGTGAACCTGTACGGTTGCTTGCTCGGTGCGTCGACACCTCGCGCTCGCGCAGCGTTCATTGCTCTGACGTGGTCATCGAGCGTCCCCTCTTGTCTCATTTTCTCAATTATCTCCGGAGCCAAACTGACCCCGAAGGAGACTGAGCTGGAAATCAAGAGAATGGCGAGGAATCCGAAAGCGATTCGACGCGCAGGCTTGTTCATTTCACGGTGAAGAAACAGCTTATGCATATGTGATAACCCTTCCATCTGCGGCAGTTGTCGCACATCCCAGAGCTTAAACAGCCCGGATCACGAATCTGATCCCAAATAAACGATACGGCGGTCGTTTTTCAAGAGGGAAATTGTTACTTGAGGAAAGCCATCTTCCGGGTCACGGAGCCGGATGCAGTCTCAAGACGATAGAAGTAGACTCCGCTTGCAACGATACTGCCCTGGTCATCTACGCCATTCCATACAACAGAGTGACTGCCGGGCAGGAAATGGGAGTCGACAAGCGTGGCCACCTTCTGTCCGAGTACGTTTAGCACTGACAGCTTCACGTTGCCCGCTCGCTCAGTGGCAAACGAGATAGTGGTTGTGGGATTAAATGGATTCGGGTAATTCTGAGCAAGGCTGAAGCCTGCCGGGAGAACAGCTTCCTGCGGGGCATCAGCATCCGTTGCCGCCATGTAGACGCCTTTCGCCGCAATGAATCTCTGCCTGATTTCGGCTACTGAATTGGCGTAGACAACCGTCGCAGCAAGCTCATATGTCTGACCGGCTTGGATTGTCGTCGGCTGAGCAGACATAATGTGAAAGTAGTCAGCCGTCTTCGAAGGAGCGGCGCCGATCACGCCGCTTCGGACTGATGCGTGTTTGGCGACATCGCTTATGCCGGCCTTCGCGTCGAACGGGTTGCTGAACACGGTGTACGAATAGAGATCATGACTCAGGATTCCAACGCCAATATAGCGCGAATTGGCGGCGTCGAAGTAGTACGATAAGCCCAGGTCACTTTCGATGCCAACACCCTCGATGCCTTTTGACGTGCCCCCGAAATCCACATCTGTGAGTATTCCTGCACAAATCGAGCGAGAACCAACGGACGGTTCCACCGAGATCTCGAAGCGGACGAAAGCCGCGAACTGGCAGTCATTCTGGCCAAACATTGATACCGATTGCCTGATTTGCAGGCCCAGGGGGGTCTCCGCGAGAGCATCTGTATATTCTCCGCGAACTTCCCAGTCTCCCCACCTGTCGGATGGATTGACCTCGAGCTCTACCTCTTCTGATGCGAGAAAGTCGTTATCCGAGGTCTTCCCGGTCGTATCGCGAGCGGCATCGCTCACCCGGCCTTCAGAGTCCGATAGAACGAGCGCCAGCTCGGAGAGGTAATCAGCTCCGTTTACGCTGAAGCCCGCCTCTCCCCTGTTAACTATGGAAGAGGTTCCGAGACCCACAATGCCGAAATTGCAGCTGCCGACCGATGCGTACCCATTCTCCACCGAAGCTGACGCGGCGGAGCCGTTTTGCCCGATCACGACATCGAAATATGCATTGCTCAGAAACTCATTTGAATCGTCGTAGAAGTCAAGTCTCAAGTGAACCGGTGTACCGGGAGCCACGTATCTTCCGGCGCTCAGCAGAAACGGTTTGTCTCCGTTCGTAGCGATATTTCCTGCCGCCAGAGTCCCAAAGAGTGCGGAGTCGGAAAGAATGACGATGTTGGTGTCGTAGCTCTGCAGCGTGGCGTGGAGGCCGTCAACTGCAACATTGCTGACTTCGATCTCCACCACAAGATCAGCGCTCTCGCCCGCCTGAAGAATCCCGTTACTTCCGTCGGCAATCTCTGCGCTCCTGAACGACACCAAAGCGTGCGACGGCGAGGGCATATACTCGATCGCCTTTTCGACATCAATCAAACCGTGCCCTGATGCATTGTCCTCACCGGGAGTCTCTATGTCGCGCGCGGAAAGCAGCAACGCGTGCTTGATCTCTTCGACAGTCGCCTCAGGATTGTACTGGCGAAGAAGCGCTACCGCGCCTGCGACCTGAGGCGCCGCCATCGAAGTGCCTGACATGAGCTTCGTCTGTGATCCGGGCTTAAGAGATTTGATTCCGATCCCGGGAGCGACCACTTCCGGCTTGATCTGTGTCGTATCGCAATTGGCGGGACCACGGCTTGAGAACCCCGCAACCGGGTAACCTTCGATCCGATGGTCGACGGCTCCAACTGAGAACGCATTCAGCGGCGTCGTACCGCGATCTGCCGGCGTCCGGATCGTCTGAGGGGAAGGGCCCTCATTGCCGCAGGCAAATATGTTCACAATGCCGAGTTGCTCCAGATTGTCAACCGCTTGCCAGAATGTCGGGTCGCACGCTCCGAACACTCCTTTCGGGATACCCCAGGAGTGGCAGATTGCATCGGGAAGATCGCCTATTGTTTCCGGATTGCCATCAGGGTCGGCCGCCCACTCGAAGGCCGACAAGATATCGGAAATCGTTTGAGAGAAGCCGGCACCACGGTCCACAACTGCCGCACAACCCCATTCGACATCGGGTGCGACACCGACGGTATCTCCTTCAAAAACTCCAGCCATCAACCCCATGACGTGGGTTCCGTGTCCGGAGTTGTCTATTGGCAACGCGCTGCCATACGGATCGTACCAAGCCGCCGAAGAGTCACCCGACGATGCTCCTCTCCAGCGTGCAGCAAGCCCGGGATGGCTGCCGTCAACGCCGGTATCGAAACTGAAAACAAGCCTCCCTGCGCCCGTGTAACCCATAGCCCATACTTTGTCAGCATTTATTGCCAGAAGATTCGATTCAGCTCCAGCAGCTTGCACTGAAGTCTCTATTGTCTCCACTGGTGCGACAAGCTCAAGAGAAACGTCCGGCGCCACGAATTCGACCGATTCGAGGTTTGCAAGCTGCTCGACATCCGAAGCATGCACGCTGACGAGAGCAGCGTTTGCGATCCAGAATCTTTTGGCGACCGTAACAGACAGGTTGCTCGTTGCCAAATCGGCCTGGAACTTCTGGTGAGACTGCTCCGACAAGTTGATTAATTGGCTGTAACCAGTCCGATAACGCTCCGTCCTGCCCGCTGATGACGCAATCGAGGAAGGCGCAACGGTTTGATTAGCGCTGAAGAAGACGACAACGTTGATCCGCTCAGAAGACACTGCAACATGAGGGTCCGTCAGTCTTGGGCTCAACTTGTCGGCCAATGCCGTGCTAAGAGGAATGGACAAAAGCGTGATGGAGAATAAAAGCACGAGAGCAGAAGCTTGCACCATACACTTTGACTCTACCTTCACTCACGCCTCCCCTACTTTGTTGCTATGAGTCGAGCAAATGACATGCCGCCGTAAGTTGTTGAAATTCAATGCATATGCGCATCGCGACACTCTCCGTCTTGTGATCTTAACGACTTGCTAATCAAGATGTTACAAATCCTCAGACGTTCTCAATACGATGCAAGTGTGAATTTGCCTTCATCATATTGACAATAACATGCATGGTATTGCACATTGCCCACTGCAAGAGAATGCAAGGTGCGGTCGTTTTTGATGTTGCGGCTGCGAGGTGCACTGCATAGAATCTCACAGGCATATGGAGACAAGACCACCTAACACAAACCGCTGGCTTCTACCTGCGGCACTGTTGACAGGACTGTTTGTTCGCGTTGTCTGTCAATGGCAGTACGGATCGTCGATCTTCTGGGGTGATTACTCGGTCGACGAGCAGCTTCATAACGCATGGGCGAAGTACATCGCCTCTGGTCACCTCGTAGGTGACGCTGCGTACTTCAGAGCGCCGCTGTATCCCTATTTCCTCGCACTGCTCTATGCGATCTCGGATGCTAATATGCACGTTGTGTTTGCCGTACAGCATCTGATCGGGCTTGTCACCGGATGGCTGCTCTATCGATTGTGCTCTGAGATGTTCTCTGAGACAATTGGTCTCATTGCTCTCGGTATTTACGTTCTTACTCCCACATTTCCGTACTTCGAGAATCAATTGCTGCTTGATTTCCTGATCCTGCCCTTTGTGCTCTCGGGACTGCTCTTCCTGCACAGAGCGCTGCTGTTGAGGAAGCGGAGTCATTACGTGATTGCGGGGATATTCTTCGGTCTGTCGGCGATTACTCGCCCCAACACACTTCTCTTCGTTTGTGGCGCAATAGCTTGGCTGTTGGTCTCACAAGGACGAAGAGCGAATCTTAGGCAAGCTGCGAACAATGCGGCCTTCTACGCCCTCGGCGTTGCGTCTGTGATCGCTCCGGTCACGATCCGAAATCTGGCGGTGAGCGGTGATTTCGTGCTCATCTCTTCGCAGGGAGGGCTGAATTTCTACTTGGGCAACAACGATAGGGCGGACGGGATAAGTGCGTATATGCCGGGATTTGGAGCATCGTGGGATTACTCGGACTGCAGAGCGGTTGCAGAGAACGCAGAGGGCCGAGTTCTGTCGGACTCCGAGGTCTCAGGCTACTGGCTCTGGCAAGGAATCCGGTTTGCTCTCGACCAGCCGGATCGTTATCTGCCCCTCATGCTGAAGAAATTCTATCTGCTCTTCAACAATCATGATGTTTCGAACAATCGCAGTATACCGTATGTCTACAATGAAATCTGGGTTCTTCGCATACTCCCCTTGGGACTCTGGCTTCTCTTGCCAACGGCAATTGTGGGGGCCGTCGCAGGCCGCCGCAATAGCCGAGTAGTGATCGTAGCGCTATTCGTTGCCGCGTACTCCGCGAGCGTTGTGCTCTTTTTTGTGAACTCGAGATTTCGTCTTCCGGTCATACTCGGACTTATACCGTTGTCGGCCTTTGGCATCAATGCTGCTGTCGGCCTCTATCGCGAGAAGTTCAGAAGATTGCTGAACGTTACAGGCGCAATCTCGGCGCTAATATCTCTCCTGACGCTGAGCAACTTCTATGGTATCGACTTTGATAACCGAGGCCAGGAGGAGTACAATCTCGGAAATCGTTCGCGGATCGAGGGACGGTTCTCGGAGGCCTTGGAAAGATATCGAGCCTCCGCTCATGCTCGTCCCGACATGAGCGAAGTCAACTTGAACATCGGCGTCACTTTCCTCAATCTCGGAAGACTTGATTCAGCGGAGACGTATTTCTACAAAGAGCTGACGGTAACGGAGGATTCAGCAGAGGCCTTTAACAACCTGGGAGTCGTTGCAGGTCTGACAGGGGGCGACTCGCTCGCGCTCTCCTTCGTCGAAGAAGCTGTCAGACGCAAACCCCAGTATTTCGATGCTGTTATCAACTATGTAATTCACGCCCGCCGCCTCGGCCGAATAAGGGATGCGCTAACAGTCGTGGATTCATCGATCCGTGTCAGCGAACCCAACGCCTATCTTCGTTTCTATCGAGGTGTCTTGCTATTCGACGCCGGGGATCTTGAGTCGGCCCAGTCAGAATTCGAGTTATCTCGTGGAATGCTCAAACACGATCCCCAGCCCTCCTTCACATCGATGTCCGACATTCAATCGCCAAGGGAGAGTGCGGAGAGGCGCACTGCTACAGACGCCATGATCGACTATCATCTTGGCACTATAGCTGGTCGCAGAGGTCAGCTCGACTCGGCACGAGTCATACTTTCACGCGCACTGGAAGGAGATTCAACGCTGGTCGAAGCGAAGATTAATCTCGCGAGCGCTCTCACACTGCTCGGTCAATTCGATGAAGCTCTGCGGCTCACGCAGGAGATCATAGAATCGGGAAACTCAAATGCTCTTGTCTGGTATCTCGAGGGATTCTGCCGCATGAACCTTGGTCTGCCCGGCGTGATTCCTGCGCTGGACTCGGCCATCACCGTGAACCCGGAATACGTTCCTGCTTTGCGTCTCAGACAATCACTTCAAAAATGAGGAACGGGAAGGTCTTGGGACCCTCCCGTTCGTCGGCTTGCTTGTCCAGCTCCAAGAAGCGAGCGGCTATTTCTCAATCACGTCATACCACTCGATCATGGCTTTCAGAAATGCAACGGCGTCATCCTCGTTCAGAGGATAGAGCGGGAATCCGAAGATAGCAGACTTGAACAACTCTGTCTTGTATCGGTATCCGCAGACACCTCCTTCGGCAGGTCCTGAACTCCCGTACACGGAGCTGATCAGGTAGACGCCTTCAGCATACCCGGTTGACCAGTAG
>JAGVNY010000240.1 GCA_020053015.1 Candidatus Zixiibacteriota bacterium
CACGAAGACAAGGTTCTGGGTGAAGGTCATCTGGAGGTCCGCGACCGTGACTACTTCTGGACCCCCGGATTCATAATGTTCGGCATGATGATCGGCGTGGGTCTTTCAGCGCTGTTCGACATGTTGCGAACGGCGCTCGCAGCGCGGAGATTGTCGAATCGCCTAAGGGATATCGTGCTTGCGTCGTTCTGCCTCACTTTGCTGATGCCTATTGCGGCCATTGCCAACAACTATTACGTCAACGACCGATCCCGGAACTACTTCGCTTACGACTACGCATGGAATCTGCTGCAGTCAGCCCGACCAAACGCTGTTTTGTTCACGAACGGTGACAATGACACGTTCCCAGTGTGGTGCCTGCAGCACGTATACGGAGTGCGACCGGATGTCAAGATCGCGAATCTGTCTCTGATCAACACTGATTGGTATGGCCACCAGCTCAAGAACGAACTTGGTGTTCCAATCGGCTTTAGCGACAAGCAGATATCCACCCTTCGGCATATCCGAACGCAGGACGGCGTCCTGCGCGTTCAGGATCAAATGGTTTCTGATATCATCGACAAGAATCTCAGGAACGCCGAGCAGATTCCGATTCAGTTTGCTATTACCGTATCATCGGCAAACAAGAACTATAAGGGCAAACCGCTTGACCCCTATCTGCAGATGGAGGGCATGGCTCTGACGTCGTACTACCCGAAGGAGCAACCTGATGCGGTCGACGTAGGGAAGACCCACGACATGTACTGGGACCTGTTCAAGTTCCGGGGAGTCACGGATACGACGATATTCAAGGACGAAAACGCGGCAAGACTGGTCAACAACTACATCTCCGGCTTCCTGTTCCTGGCTGACACTCTCCAGAGGGCTGGCAGAGTTGAGGATGCGGCCGCAGAGATATACAAAGGCATAGAGATGGTAGGCTCCGATGCCGATGCGTGGGGATATCTCTGCAGGATGTATGCTCTTCATGGCAGGTATGATGATGCAAGACGCGTTTTGGAAGAAGCTCCGCAGGACGTCCCCAGAGACAAGCTGAAGTTGTTCTTAGCTGCAGCGCTGAAGGAGAAGGGCAGGAAGGACGAAGCCAGACAATACCTTGAAGAAGTCTATGCCTCGTCACCAGATTCGCGTGAAGCTTTCAACGAACTGTTTAGGTTCTATTACGATGAACGCATGCAGTATGAACTGGCATCGCTACTTGAGAACTACAGCCTTCGTCATCCCGAAGACGCACAAATAAGAGAAGCGTACGATCAGCTCAAACATGACGCACCAGAGCTGTTCGTGAAGCAAGATGCCGTTCCCGCTACCGAACCCGAAGTAGCCGAATCGCTGGAGCACGGTCAGAAAGTGAGCGTAGTCGGGATCGACTCAGCGGGGAGCAGCTCTTTTGAAGGCGATTCGTCCACCGGTAACTGATTTGAGAATCCTCGCTGTCAATTGGCAAGATCCGAAAAACCCGCTCGCAGGTGGCGCTGAGGTCCATCTCTGGGAGAATCTGAAACGATTCGCGGCTGATGGTCATTCCATTACGCTCGTGTGTTCGTCCTTCGAGGGAGCATCTGGCGAAGACCACTACGACGGAATCCGCGTAATGCGCAGGGGTGGGAGGCTCTATTTCAATTATGTGGCGCCATCAATGGTGCGTGCGGAGATTGCGCGCGACAGCTACGACGTCATCCTGGAAGACGTGAACAAGATACCATTCTATACGCCCCTCTACACCGACATTCCGGTGCTGGTAGTGATCCCTCACCTTTTCGCGACAACCGTGTTTCGCGAAATTAACTTCGTGCTCGGCACGTACATCTATCTCGCGGAACAACCGATCCGGATATTCTTCCGCAAGTACCCGTATTGTGTTATTTCGAAGTCGACCAAGACCGATCTAATGCTGCGTGGAATTCCCGGCAAGAACATTGAGGTGATAGAATGCGGGATAGATCATAACTTGTACTGCGTGGATCATTCCGTGCAGAAGTACGACGATCCAACCGCTCTGTACCTGGGGAGAGTGAAGAAGTATAAAGGAATTCAGCATATTCTGCGAGCCTGGCCGGAAGTGGTCTCGAAAGTGAGCAAAGCGAAACTCCAAATTGTGGGCGACGGAGATTACCTGGAGACGCTGAGAAGTCTCTCCATCAAGCTGGGATTAGAGAACTCAGTGGAGTTTCCAGGATTTGTCTCGACGCAGTCCAAAGTTGAGAGACTTCGCAGAGCACATTGTACTATCTATCCGTCGATGAAGGAAGGCTGGGGATTAACAAACATAGAAGCAAACGCCTGTGGAACGCTGGCGATCGCTGCCGATTCTCCTGGATTGAGGGACTCGGTGGATGACAATAGCTCCGGAATACTTGTTCCATATGGCGACGCACGCCGACTTGCTCAAACAGTCACAAACGTGTTTACGGATAAAGAACTCCGAAAGCGGCTCGAGCAAGGCGCTGTTCAATGGGCTGCTCGCTTCGATTGGAACACAAGCGCACAGAAGATGCTTAGCCTTCTGCACGATGTTGTGAAAAGAGGGCGTCCGAGCTGATTGCTCGTACGATCAAGGAACGGATTACGTGCAACAACGAACTCGACGCAAGATACTCATCTACTGCGGATACCTGATATCGGTCCTTCTGGTATACCTGGCGTTTAGAAAGGTCGAATTCGGCGAACTGTGGAGATCACTACGTGGCGCGAATTACTGGTGGGTTCTCGTGAACGTGGCCCTCGTGATGGCCGCCATGTGGTATCGCACCTATCGGTGGAAATACATGGTGAATCCGATCAAGAAAGTAGGTATGCCGAAGCTGTTTTCTTCGACAATGATCGGATTCATGGCTTCGAATGTATTGCCCCTGCGTTTGGGGGAGTTTGTGCGGGCATGGTCGTTGGGTCGCATAGAGAACCTGTCTCGATCCGCAGTGCTCGCGACAGTCGTTATCGAACGAGTCTTCGACTCATTCGCATTGCTGACTTTTCTCACGGCAATACTGCTAATCAAGAAGCTGTCGCTGCCCGTCGAGCTTCAGAATTTTGGTTATCTGTTCCTTGCAGCAAATGTCGCAGTGCTTGCGGTGCTGATCTTGCTGCGCGTCAGACCACGCCCTACACTTGCGTTTCTAAACGCTGTTTTGGGACTACTTCCTAACAAGTTGCGAACCAAGGCCATAGAGCTTCTCGCTAAATTCACTGAGGGAGTGCAGGTGATGGGAGATCTCAAAGTGCTATTGTGGATCTCTGTGCATTCCATAGGTCTTTGGACGCTGACAGGAGTGTCGAACTATTTCATATTTCTTGCTTTCGATCTCGGGACTCTCCCGCTTGATGCTTCTTTTGTAGTGTTGGTGATTGTATCGATCGGCATCATGATACCGCAGTCGCCGGGATTTGTCGGCGGCTACCACCTCTGCGTGTGGTACGCCCTTCAGCCCTACAATGTGGACAGAGACACTGCTCTTGCGGTGGCCGTTGTGCTCCACGGGGCTCAGTATGTCATTATCACACTGGTCGGCTTCTTCTACCTCCGCAAAGAGCACCTTTCGCTCAAGGATGCCGAGGCCGAGTCGATAACAGAGCATTAGCGGCGCCGAATGCAGCGGGCAAAGAGTGCTTGACACTTCAGGTTGACAGGTCTACCTTGGTCGCAGTTCTTGGGAGGTCTGAATGATCTACGGCATAATCATGGCTGGCGGAAAAGGCGAACGATTCTGGCCGCTTTCTCGAGAAGAGCGTCCCAAGCAATTGCTCCGAATCACATCCGATCGGACAATGCTTCAGGAGACAATCGACAGGGTTCTCAGCCTCATACCGCTCGACAGAATCAGAATCGTGACGGGCGAGAATCTCCGCAAGCCTATTCTTGACACTATCGGGTACCTCTCAGACCTTAACCTGATAACTGAGCCGTTCGGGAAGAGCACGTGCATGACGATCGGTTTGGCGGCAACGCACTTGTTCCGGGACGACCCTGAAGCGGTCATGGTGGTTCTCTCTTGCGATCACATTATCAAACCCCAGGATGCACTGATAGAGATACTGAAGACCGGAACGGCAGTGGCGTCGCATGCCGACTTCCTCATTACGATCGGCATTACACCGACAAGAGCAGAGACTGGATACGGCTACATTGAATTCGGGGAACAATATAACTTCCCCGGCGCCACGCCCGTGCATCACATCAAAGGATTCAAGGAGAAGCCCGACAGAATAACCGCTCAGCAGTACTACTACGATCGCAGACACCTCTGGAACTCGGGTATGTTCATCTGGTCTGCTCGATCGATTCTGAGCGCTCTTCGGATGTACCAACCGCAGATGGCCAAACTCCTTGATGATTATGCCACTAAAATCGGCACGGATGAGGAGCTCAATTGCCGAAGATACTGCTTTGAGCAGTGCGAGAAGGTGTCCATCGATATCGCCATACTGGAGCGAGCCGAGAACGCTTTGGTAATCAGGGGCGACATAATGTGGGACGATATCGGGAGCTGGCGAGCTCTCGAACGATTGGGGACACTCGACAGAGATAATAACCTCATTCAGGGAAGTGTTGTTGCCGTCGATACTTATGAAACCACAATCTACAACGATTCGGACGGAATCATTGCCACTCTCGGCCTCTCCGACCTGGTTGTCGTAAGATCCGGCGATATCGTAATGGTCGCCCACAAGACCCGCGCCGACGAGATAGCGCTGGTGCTTGATCGACTACGCAAAGATGATGAACGCCGCAAGTTCCTATAGAGTACTTCTTTCAGCCGTGCTGGTGTCGGTGATCGCTCTCGGTTTGGGCTGTGCCTCGCGACAAAGCAAATCAGACGGAAAGACGGGCGCAACATCCGAAGGATTCGATTCGAAGACTGATGCATTCGAGGTTCCGGAGCGAAAGTCCGGCTCCGAGCAACGGGACACTTCCGCAGCGAGTTCGGATTCGAGAGTTGCCGATTCCATTCTCAAACCTGCCAAAGCTGCGCGTATTCCGAAGACTATCTACCGAGTCCAGTTGTTTGCATCGCAGTACTACTCGGAAGCGGTTCTCGAAAGAGACGTAGCGAACGACGTCTTCGATGAGCCTGTGTTTCTATTCTATGACAGCCCTTACTACAAAGTATCAGTCGGAAACTGCGTGCAGCGCAAAGAAGGCGAAGCCCTCCTCGGACGCGCGAGAACGCTCGGCTATAAAGACTCCTGGCTCACCGAGGGCGCACCCGATTCGCTCTATTTCGATTCCCCAAGGAAGCCGGATATCTCTCCACCATCTGTACCCTCCACTCAAGAGAAGGATACACCCTCGCGGCACTAAGGTCTATTCGTGGTCAGAATCGATTATCATCGAGGGACTGATCTTGGGATTCTCGCCATGAAGTCCCGAGAAGTCATCTTGCGGGGAGGCATTGTGCTTGCGCCGACAGAAACGCAGTACGGCCTCTGCTGCGATGCGGACTCCGAATTCGCGGTAAGTAGCGTGACTTCGTGCAAGGGGAAACCCCATACCGAACCTATGGCCGTGTTTGTCCGAAGTTGGCTCGACGCGCAAGCTATAATCCCCCAACAGTCACCTCAAGTGGAAAGACTTGTGACAACATTCTGGCCGGGACCGCTGACGGTCGTTTTGCAGTCCAAGAGGAGGGCATGGAGTGGGATTCTCGGCACCCAGGGTAGAATCGGCCTTCGATGTTCATCTCACATTGTGATAGCTTCTATGCTCACTGCCACTGGCAAATTCTTGACTGCGACGAGTGCAAATCCGCACGGAGTCACTCCTTCCGCAAATTCCGATCAGCTCATAAACTGGTTTGGAGATTCCGTTGAGCTTTTTATATTCGACAGCAATTTAGGCGACGACTCCAAGCCTTCCACGGTTGTCGACTGCACAGGAACTGAGCCGCAGGTGATCCGGGAAGGCGCTATTAGTCGTGAAGCTGTATTGCAGTCTTGGCGCATTGGGAGATGAAACGATGAAGGATTCTGAGTACATGATCATGTTCGTATGCACCGGCAATACGTGCAGGTCTCCAATGGCAGAGGGCATCCTGCTGTCGATGCTCCGGTCCGAAGGGCTGGATCATAC
>JAGVNY010000164.1 GCA_020053015.1 Candidatus Zixiibacteriota bacterium
AGGTACAAAGCTCAAGCGCGATCACAGCAACACTAAGTGACGATGGGGCTGATTGCCGGCAAGAAAAAAGACTTGACAGGTCGAAAGCTATCTATAAATTGAAGTCTGAATATGCCGTATGGTCACTGAGTGACTAATAGTCATCTAATGGGATAGAGTATGGGAACAGCTGAGCGCAGAGAACGAGAGAAGATTCAGCGACAGGGAGCGATACTCGATGCGGCAGAGAAGGTCTTTTTCGAGAAGGGCTTCAAGATAGCGACTATGGATGATGTTGCGGAGGCCGCGGAGCTAAGCAAAGGCACTCTCTATCTCTACTTCAAGAGCAAAGAGCATCTGTATCTGGGAATTGATCTTCGCGGCACGAAGATTCTTCGCGAAGCATTCGCTAAGGCGGTCGAGAATGAGCCGGATGGCTTGTCGAAGTCTCTTGCCGTAGGCAAAGCGTATGTCCAGTTCTCCATCGACTTTCCGGATTATTTTCTGGCTATGACTTACCGGGAAACCCTGGATCAGGAGGCAATCGAGGCATTGAAAGATGATCCACTTGTGCAGGAGTGTTACAAGATCGAGCACTCAGCTCTCAAGATTCTCGTGGATGCGATCGAGATCGGCAGGGCTGATGGGTCTATCAGGTCCGAAGTTGACCCTCTCTTCACGGCATTGCTTCTTTGGGCGGAAAGCAACGGGGTTATCCTGCTTCAGAGAAGCCGAGGCAAGCACTTCCAAGAGGAGCACGGGCTCGGGCGGAGCACACTGCTCGACGAGTTCTTTGAGTTTGTCAGGAGATCACTCACGCCGGACAAGTCATGAAGTCACGGGTCAGTTGAAATGCGGAAAATTGGCGTCAGTCGGCACATTCTCAGGTGCGACAGATTGGCAGCAGTGAGATTTGATATTGCAGGAATGGAGGAGTCTCAGAATGCCTAACACGATTCAACGGGGAGCGCAGACAAATCGGGGGAGGTGTGGCAGAGCTGCCGGGTTCTCGGGCGTCTTCTTGTTCACATTGTTGCTGGCTTGGCTGATCGTTCACACCGCTGAAGCTGGCAGCAACTCTGCATCCGGGAACCAGCGTGCAGGGACCATCAAAGGGACCGTTGTCGACGAAGAGACGCAAGCTCCGCTGGCATGGGTGACAGTGTCACTTGCGGGCACTGATCAGGGCGCCATGTCTCAAGAAGACGGGACATTCGAGATCAAGGCGGTTGCTGTCGGCGGCCACGTTGTTCGCTTCAGTCACCTGGGTTATGAGACGATCTCAAAAACCGATGTAATAGTCCGCTCTGACAGAGTGTCTTTTCTGGACGTCGGAATGAGGGTCTCTCCGATCAAGGTCGAGGGAATCGTCACCAAGGCGGGTTACTTCACCGACACTGAGGAGCAATCGGGCAGCGCAATTAGCTTCTCTTCGGAGGAGGTTCGCAGATCTCCTGGTACAGCAGGTGACGTAAGCCGGATCGTGAGCGGTCTGCCAAGTATTGCCAAAGTGAACGACCAGCTCAATAGTCTCATTGTCCGCGGAGGAACGCCAACGGAGAATGGCTTCTATCTCGATAATATAGAAATACCCAATATCAATCACTATCCGATCGAAGGGACATCGGGCGGTCCTATCGGCCTGCTCAATGTTGATTTCATCAAGGACGTTGATTTCTCGGCAGGCGGGTTCTCCGCCATATATGGAGACAGGTTGTCTTCCATCATGGACTTGACGTTCAGGGAGGGCAATCGCGAGGAATTTGACGCGCAAATCGAGCTTCACTTCGCAGGAGCCGGTGGCACTGTGGAAGGACCGTTGGGTGGCAAACGTGGCTCCTGGATGTTCGCTGCGCGTCGCAGCTATCTTGACCTGCTTGTTGATGCGATTTCTGTCGGAGTTGCTCCGAAGTACAGCGACTATCAGGGGAAATCGGTTTATGACATAACTCCTTCGAACAGGCTTTCGCTGCTCGGAGTTCTCGGGGTAGACTTTATCGAGTTCAGCAAGAAGGACTCGGAAGATGACGGCAACATCGTGTATGGCAAACACACAGGCCACGAGTATTCGGTTGGAGCGAATTGGCGTTGGCTATGGAGCGAGAGCGGGTACTCGAATACATCAATATCAGCGCTCGGCACAAAGTACGACGGGAAGTTCTACGAGACTAAGTCAGATGCGCAATTGACAGACGTTCAGAATATCGAGAGGATCGTGCAGCTTCGCAATGTCAACACGTATCGATTCAATCAGTCGAACAGCATTCAGGCCGGGGTAGAGGGCAAGCTGTTTCTGAGCGAGTACGACTATGACGTTGCGGAATACACTAATTCCATCGGGGACTCGACGCCGTCACTGAGCGTTAACGAGAAGATGGATTCACCGAAGATGGCGGCGTTTATCAGCTACACTTGGAAGCCTGTCTCAAGGCTGTCGGCGACATTCGGTACGCGATACGATTACTTTGAGTACAACAAACACTCTCATGTTTCACCGAGGTTTTCATTCAGCTACAGCGTGCTTGAGGGCACATCGATTCACGGCGCAACCGGCATCTATTATCAGAATTTGCCGCTGGGCTTGATCTCGCAACGATCTTCATTCAGATATATGAAAGACCCTCGATCCTTTCATTACGTTCTTGGAGCGAGTCATCTGCTGTCGGAGAATACCAAAATCACCGTGGAGGGCTATTACAAGGACTACAGGGATTTCCCGATGGATCCTTCGCAGCCGAAGATGTTTGTCGCGGACGAGCTGGTCTATCGAGGATTCTTCGGAGTGAAGGAAGGTTTGACAGACAACGGAAAAGCACGATCCTACGGAGTTGAGGCAACGGTGCAGAAGAAACTCGTCGAGGGCATATATGGCCTCGTGTGCGCATCAGTATCTAAGTCTGAGTATGAGGGGCTGGATGGCAAATGGCGCGACAGAGTGTTCGACAATGGAATCCTGTTTAGCGCTGAGGGAGGCTACAAGCCGAACAACAAATGGGAATTTAGCCTGCGATGGGTTTATGCCGGTGGTCCGCCGTATACCCCACTTGATCTTGAGGCCTCCGAGGCGATAAACAGGTCCGTCAGCGACGGGAACAGGATTAACGAAGAGCGCTTCCCCGACTACCATTCTCTCAACCTTAGAGCTGACAGAAGGTTCTATTTCAGTGGATCGAACCTGATAGTCTATATGTCGATTTGGAACGCGTACAACAGGCAGAACGTCTCGTCTTATTACTGGAACGAGATCGAGAAGAAGCAGGATGTTGTCTATCAGTGGAGCATGCTACCGGTGCTTGGAATGGAGTTCGAATTTTAGCAGAATAGTCGGAAACGATACTGCTGAAAAGGTCAGAACCGCCGAGATGTTGCGACAGGTCTTGCGTCCCAACGAAGCCGGGGGCGTGTGACATGGCGCCCTCGCAAGTGGTTGCGGGCAGGTTACAACCACGACTTCGTCGCGGCCAAGACCTGCCCGAGTCCTGACGAGTCAGGATGAGAGAGGCTGTCTCACAAGTGAGTGGGTCGGCCTCCGGAATCACGCTTGGCGTGACGCAGAAGGCCGACAAGTTCGTGTCGGGTTTCTTCTTGCGCTTTGCGCAATCCGGAACCCGACCTACTCCAATCAATCATTTTGCGCCTTATGGGACAGCCTCAGGCAGCCAACAAGTCGGTGTCGGGTTTCTCATTCCGCTTCGCGTCACTCGGAACCCGACCTACGAAGAATGTCTCTCTCCAGGGTTTTTCAACGCTCCCTTCGGCGGGGAGCAAGACCCGTCGCGACTTTTCGGACGGTTCTGGGTCTTACAACAGTCTCTTCCAAGGGGGATTGCTGTGTGGTTCCGCATATGTAGCTTCCGGTGGCAGAACCGCTTCCTCCCCGGTCATTGACGTGGGACTCCAAGTTCTGCCGTTCAGACTTTCCAGAACCGCACGCAAAAAACACTTTACTTAACTCCCCGGGCCACGTAGATTAACGGACATCCAATCTAACGAGGGAGGTTAGGACTGTTGAAAGACAAATCCAATGGAAAGTGTTTGTTCACGTTTACCATCCACCAGACGGGAGGAAGTTATGGGGAATAGAACATTGATAATGGGCATTCTTTTGATTGGGATGGTGGTTTTCGTGCCATTGGTAGGCACGACCCTTGCCGATTCATGCCCAACGTACCGAACCATTAATGCGGCTGCGCCAAACTCTTTTGGCAGAAACATGTCGGTTGTCGGTGACTTTAATCAGGACGGGATAGACGACTATATCATAGGCGCCCCACACGGAACAGCGGTTCCTATCAACCCCGATTCACTCGGTCACGCCTATGTCTATTCGGGGGCTTCGACATCAGGCAATGCCTGCTTCACATTGCAGGGGAACTACTACACCCCGGGTCTGCAGATAGAGAACGGTCGCTTTGGATACAGTGTTGCAGGCGCGGATGTGAATGGTGATGGCAGGCCCGAATTCGTCGTCGGGGAGCCGAACTTCAGACACGAGCACGTCTACTGGTTTGCCGCAGGAAAGGTGCACGTGTTCTCGAGCACAGTGCAATGCGCAGGTAGCGGAGGAAGCTCGTCGTCGATGTGGACATTTACCACTCCTGAGGCTGAGCAGAAGCATTATCGAATCGGAATGTCCGTCGCTAATGCAGGAGATGTCAACGGGGATGGTAGGGATGACATCATATTCGGCGGCCCCAACTATTCGGTCGACAGTGATGCTGGTCATGTTTGGGTCTATTCCTACCGGTTCAACCCTAGCACAGAGCAGAACGAATGGGTCGAACTCTATGAGAAGGTCGGTTCGTGGTCCGGAGAGCTATTTGGCAGCACGGTCTCTGGCGCAGGTGACGTAAACCATGACGGATTCGACGATTTTCTGGTGTTCTTGCGCGGAATCAACTACAACGGGCAAGTGAAGGTCTACTCTGGAGTCGATGGTACGGAGCTGCAGAGCATCTCAGGTTCGTATGCAGCTTTCTTGGGACAGAGCCTGTCACCTTTGGGTGATGTTAACGGAGACCTCCATGACGATTTCCTTGCCGCCGACTCTGGGGGACATGTCATCATCTTCTCCGGGGCTGACTTCTCGCAGCTGCATCTCTATGAGTCGTCGGGAGAGGTTACCTTTGGGAGAAGCATTTCTACTGCAGGCGATGTCAATTTTGACGGCGTTCCCGATGTCATGATTGGCTGCCCAGTCAGACTCGCGGCCTATGTGTTTTCGGGTTCGTCGATCGACGGATTCGAATTGCTGAGGACACAGAGTGTGACGGGATCGCCGTACGACGACTACGGGGCCGCGGTAGCCGGATCAAGAAAGATTCGCGGCGACGGCTATGGCATCACGCTGGTCGGCAATCCTTACAACAACCGTGCGTACGTTTATGCTTGTGGTGAGACACATGCCAATTTCGGTGGCGCTCCAAGGTCAGGGTGGACTCCATTAACGGTCAATTTCACTGACAGTTCGACTCTGGATGCTACTTCGTGGAGTTGGACATTCGGAGACGGTGGCACGTCGACAAGTCAGAACCCCTCCCATGTATATAATTGCCTCGGCAATTATACAGTCTCTCTGACTGTGACGGGTCGGACTGGAGACGACACAGAGACCAAGACCAACTACGTGCCAGTGTCTGCCTATGCTCCGCAGGCTTATTTCACGGCGACGCCAACTACGGGTGTGGAACCGCTGACTGTTAACTTCTCTGATGCTTCGTGGGGTCAGGGAATCAATTCCTGGAGTTGGGACTTCGGAGACGGTGGCACATCGACCCTGCAGAATCCAAGCCACCAATACTTGATCGCAGGATACTACTCAGTTACTCTTACGGTGACGAGCTGCAACGGTTCAGACGGATACACCAGAAGCAATTACATCGTCGTGCAGAAGCGGTCGAATTTCACGGCTTCGTCAAGGCTCGGCGCTGCTCCTTTGACAGTGGACTTCAGTGATGCTTCGTATAACAGTGATGGCGCCATAACTGCTTGGAATTGGGCGTTCGGCGATGGCGGTTTCTCAAATGCGCAGAATCCATCTCACCAGTACCAGAACCCGGGTTCGTATACGGTCTCATTGACGGTCACGGGAACTGGAGTGAACGACACTGAAACCAAGAACCATTTTGTTGCCGTTCAGAGCGATGTAAATGATCGCTGGCTGATTGAGGTGGAGAACAACAGCGCCGGCATTGCTGGCGATCAGGTTCATGTGGGTGTGTTCGCGACTCCACCATATAATGCTGTAGAGCTCGGTTTCTTTGATCTGAGGTTCAAGTACGATAATTCGGCCTTGTTGTTCCTCGGGTTTGATGACAATGGTGTCGTAGGAGATTGTGACTGGGAGTACTTCACTTGGCGTATCAGGACCTCGCCTGTCGATCACATTGAGTTCATCGGTCAGGCCAATACCAACAACGCGACTGTGCCGAGTTGTTATCTCTATCCTACTGGCAAGGTTAGGCTGTTTGACATCGTATTCCTCCTGACATCGCAGTCCTATCAAACGGGCGAGTGGTACCCTGTAGAATTCTTCTGGCTGCGGTCACCGATCGCCGAGGATACTTGCGCAGTAAACGTGTTCAAGGATGCTTGGCTTACGGATAGATTCCGGGGTAACGCTGTATATGACATGTGGGGCAGTCTGATTGACCCCGGTAATCCGGCCAATCTTAGCCGAGTCCCACCGAACTGCGTGAATAATGACGCCCGGTGGATGGATTTCAAGGCGGGAGGAGTATTCATCAACGAGCTTGACGGTTCTCCTCTGCGCGGCGATGTAAACTTCAACGGCATCAATTTTGAGATCGCCGACTACATCAAGTTCTGTTGCTACTTCCAGCACTGGCCGAATTACGAGCCTTGCTACGGGACTCCTCCTCCGTCTCCACAGAATTTCCATGACGCGGCGGACATTGACTGTGGTTGCTTCGACAACAACTTGGTCACGGTCAATGACCTGACAAGATTGCTCTATATCATTGTGAACTCCTCTTCGGTGCAGTGCCCCTGTCCACAGTTCGCGAAGGCTGCAACTACAACAGACACTCTCCGAGTGCTCAACGCCAGCGGCAGGAGAGGAACGACTAACAACCGCGTCCCGATATATCTCCGCAATGGAAGCGATTTGGCTGGTCTGCAATCCCGAATAGTGTATGATCCGGTAGCAATGACGCCGTCCTTTGACTATGCCAGTGGCGATAGTCAGAAGGTCAGATTCGAATTGGTTGGCCGCGCCGCTACGTACGGTGCAGCCGGATCTGTGGTAGTTCACAGCTACACACCGGGAGAATTGCTGATTACGTTCATTCCTGATGGCGAACTCATGGCGCGCGTGCCTGCCGGGGCGGGGACAATCATGAATGTCTTCTTCAACGTGCCATCCAATGCACCGATCGGTTCTTATCTGTATATGCCGATCGATGAAGGCGAGAAGGTTTCTCTCCTCTCTACCCCACAGGCACAGGCAGTTCTACCTTCAACTGCTCCGGGGTACTTTACCGTCCAGTTCGCTCCCTCCTGTCCGGTGCTCTACAGCTATGATGGGTCAGGCTTTGTCATGGAGAATCCTCTCCTGACGGCTTGTGAAGCTTCCGGATACAGAGACATTGTAACTGACTACTATCATGTCCAGGGTCTCGCAAGTCCGGAGGATGGCAGACTCATGTTCCAACTGAGAGAAATGGAAGATGAGGTCAGCTATGTCAGCGACCTGCAACTGATGACAGTGGATCATAGTCGCGACAGCAAAGTAGCGACGGCAGTTGACGGGACGGTCTACATCTACAAAGAAACCGCCGGACCGCTGTCAGCGATCGACAACGAAGGAGTTGACCGACTCGCTGAAGTAAGCGCTGCCGACTCCAAGCTCTTCACAGCAACGAAGCCGGGGTACTTGATTGTCACATTCCCGAATGCCGGCACGGGTACTTTAGGGCTTGAGCTCTCTTCCCTTCCAAAGAGAATTTGTTTCGACCCCGAAGAACCACTCAAGCCGTCTACCACTGGGCCAGAGCAGTTTGCCTCCGGCCAAGTTGATGTCGAGATTCTGGACGCCAACGGGCAGTGGGCATCGCTGTCGCAAGTGCCGCCCCGGCAATTCGTGCGGCAGGAAGTGGTTGTCGGAGACGTGTCAGGAGTCTCGGATGCCGACATAGTCACTCTGCGGATTTCATGGGAGGGAGACTATTCAACCGACGTCATCTCACTACTTATTCCCACGTCTGAGAAACCGACGGTGCGTAGTCTGCCGATCACTCAATTCGAAGTCAAGACCTCCGACGCTAATCCGTCACTGTGGTCAGGGTTTGGTCAAGATAGTCCATTGACCCTCAGAAAGGGCGATCAGATTGACTTCTTATTCCAGACGACTCCGATGGAGACTCAGGAAATGGTCAGGGACTACGTGGTTGTCGCTCAGGGGCGCTATGAACCTGACTACTCCATCTTCAAGAACCTGCTCCCGGATCGGGTGACACTTTTCGAGAACTACCCGAATCCGTTCAATCCGACTACAACGATTTCCTTCAGTCTACCGGCTACGATGCAAGTCAAGCTGGAGGTTTTCAACGTGCTCGGTCAGAAGGTGACTACTCTGGTCGATGACCTTCTTGAGGCGGGTCAGCACCGCGTCGACTGGAATGCGGAAAATGTGGCGAGCGGCGTGTATTTCTACACGTTAACGGCCGAAGGTATCTCATCCACTAAGAAGATGATGGTGCTGAAATAACCACATTTCCCCGATTCTCCGAGAGGGACACGCTTGTGAGCGTGTCCCTTTCTATTTGATCAACCTGATAGACCGGGCCTCCTGGGGATTGACGTCTCCCTGAGGCAATGACACTCGTTCTCTGTCAATAGAAGAAGCAATCCGGCGGCTCAGGGCCACCGCCGTAGACGTAGTTGACCAGGTAGACGATGTCGTCGATGTCCACTGATGGGTCTTCATCTCTGCAGTTGACGTTGCCATTCTCATAATGCGGCACCGGCTCAGGGCCGCCGCTGCAGACGTAGCTGATCAGGTAGACGATGTCATCGATGTCGATCAGTCCATCGTTGTTGCAGTCGCCATGCGTGACCGAGAGAAGAGCGCGATCGGCGTTGACACGCCCCCAGCCGACTTGGTTGTTGACACGCAGAGTATCGTACACACCGTATTGTTCTCTCTCAGATGACAATCGAATGATTCTGCGTACACGATCCGGATTGCCGATCAGATCAGGACGGCGAAGCATCACCATCGTTATGATGCCCGCCACCTGCGGTGCGGCAGCCGACGTGCCACCGAAGCTGCATAGATAATCGGCATCTTGAGCAAGGCAATCATCCGTGCCATCGTTCTCACCCGCCGCTCCCATTTGGTCAAGAGTCCAGATGTCGCCGCGGTAGTCGAGAGCCCCGCTGGGAGCGACAACATCGAGGTCATCACCGTACTGGCTGTAACGCCACTTGTGGTCGAGACTATCGGTTGCGCCAACCGCAATAGTCTTTGAATGACAGGCTGGATATGTGACGCTTCCATACTGGAGATTGCCTGATGCGAACACGTTGACAACCCCGGCATAGTTACGCCCTGTCCAACGCCTCATCGAGGAATCCGTTGTGTCGACACGAGCCGTAATAATCCCCGTAGCACGCGCAGATCACCACTGCGCCTGAATCCACGGCGTCATCCATCGCCAGGGCCATCACTCCCCAATCTGGGCACATCCCCTGATACGCTATTCTCTGGTGCAACAGCCTTACGTTGTAGTCGGAGAAACTGGCCAGCCCGCTACCGTTGTTGGTCATCGCGCCTATAATGCCTGTCACTGCCATGCCGTGCGCATCCAACGAGTCTGGCGATTCGTCATCGTTCCACTCCATATAATCGTATCCGTTGGCGATTCTTCCTGCTGGAAAGTCTTCATGTGGCTCAAAGCCGTCGTCAAGCACAGCAACAAGAATTGGCGTTGTCGGCATGTAGTAGAGCCTTGTGAGCTCAAGGTCGATGTCGGCATCGGGAGTTCCGCCGAATTGCCCTGTGTTCTTGAAGTGCCACTGGTATTCCCAGTATTCATCGTTTGGATCGGAGAGCAAACGCATATGAGGAATTATGCTCGGCTCAGAGACACTTGCCAATCCCGACTCAAAGATCGCGTTAGCGATCGAGAAGACTCCCACAAGCGGATGCGATCTTGCTCGAAGCAGCTGAAAACGATAATCTTTGAACAGGCTGTCGATGAGGGTGAGATCGAGCTGAGAGATTACCATGTCGATCATCTCTCTTGTGGTCGTCGGATTGAAGATTACGCACAATCGGCTCGTCAGGTAAATCTCCACGCCGTCGGGGTCGATGAATGACTGGCATGCGTCCTCGACTCCGGGTTGCACAATCAACCTGTCGACAAGGCTGTCAATGTCATAACCAGGAAGCACCGCCAGCCTGACAAGGCTGTCGGCAAGCTTGAATGGTTCGACCGACGAATCCAAAGCTTCATCGGAAGCAAAGAGTGAGCTGAAAGATGTGAACTGTGAGTAGTCAAGTCTCACGGTTACCGAGGTCGGAGAGACAGTCAGGTCGACCCGCTCGGAACCGTTGTAGTAATAATAGTCTTCTGATCTTGATGTACCGCCAAAGATGAATAACCCAACCAGAATAACCCCAATGATTGTTCTCATTTTTCCTTCTCCTTCTCCCAGTCTATGGGGATAAGTGCCAGAGCACTCGGATATGCATAGTAGGGCATATCGATTCTGCGCGTCACCAATCTTGTGGCCATATCCAGTACAAGGATTGAGCCTCCGGAGGCCAAGGCTCCCTTCCCGTCCATGATCACCATCTTGTCGCCTTCGGGTGTAAAGGAGATACTCCCGGGACCTAAGAACTCGTCGTCTAACTTGACCTCATCAGCGGTGAGGTATGGTTGCAGGACTTTCGTTGTTATGTCATAGACATCGATACCCCCGATGCCCGGGAAGTCAAATCCGCCCAAGTATGGCATGAAGACGCGCACACCATCAGTGTGCCAAGCGTGGTCGAGATGCAACCGCCAACCTTCATACTGGGCTTCGAAGATAACGGCAAGACTATCGGTATCGCGTACTTGGAAGTATGCGGTTCCGAGACGCCGACCTGCATCGAGGATCAAGTACTTGCCGTCTGGGCTTACTGACTCCCATACAGGATTGATCACATCGCCCTCGAGGTTGAAAGTCCGATATGCAGTAATCGAGGTAACTCCTTCCGATCCGTAGGTGGCAACCTGGATGCCATTATAGTCGCCCCTATGGAAGTAGAACTTATTGCTCAACGGATGAAAGACAGCATTGCCCATTTCTCCGCCGACAGTGAGCGAGTCGACGTAGAGTTCGCGCAAGTCGGGGAGGCTGAAAAGCGTCAGTCTGCTGGAGCGGGATACAAGCAGAAACTCGCCATCAGTGGAGAGTTCCACGCTTTCACCGCCGTTTCCGTAGCTCAAGGCAAGTGTATCCCCCGTTCGGGTGTTAGTGATCCATGTGCACTTGAACTTGCTCTCGTCATCAAAGTCACCAAACATCCTCGTGTAGTAGGTCAACGACCCGTCTTCAGAGAAAACGGCGTCGTTGAACGGAAACACGTCGTTATAGTGATGCATTCTCACGAGAGCGCCGGTCTTCAGACTGTATTCGTGAACGAGGCGACGCGTATCGGTTTCTGATACGAACGCATATGAATACAGCACATGGTAATCCGGCTCGACCTCCTCCTCAGGCTTCGGACATGCCGGGCAGTCGTCATCGCCGCATGACACCAGCAGCGCGACCGCGACCAGAGCGGCTGAGAGCATCAGCGCTTCGGAACTCAGCGTCTTCGACCACAGAATTACTTTTCTCACATTCATAGTCCTCCTTTCATTTGGTGTAGGGGCACAACACCGTTGTGCCCTCGGCACGATCCCGCATTGCGGGATGCCGCTACGGTAGCATGGCCGTCTCGGCCATG
>JAGVNY010000078.1 GCA_020053015.1 Candidatus Zixiibacteriota bacterium
GACGCGCTGTGCATAGTGGTTTCAGAAGAAACCGGCTCGATCTCATATGCTTTCAAGGGCGAGCTCGTAAGGGACATGGACCGTCTCAACCTCAAAGACACAATCCTCAAGATACTTGATTAGCAACCGATGTTTGTAGACGTCGTGGAAATCGAGGTTCAGGCCGGCAGAGGCGGCAATGGAGTTGTATCCTTTCGACGGGAGAAATACGTCCCTAAAGGAGGCCCTGACGGTGGTGATGGCGGCAGAGGCGGCGACGTAATACTGCAAGTCGACGACAACCTGATGACGCTCATGGACCTTAAGTACAGAAGGACCTATCGGGCCAGCAACGGAGGGGACGGCGAAGGGGGACAGCGTAGCGGCAAAGGCGGGGATGACACGATCGTCAGGGTACCGCCTGGAACGGCGATTTTCGACGCAGATGAACCGGAGACGCTGATCGTCGATCTGACAAAGCCGGGAGAGACCCACGTCATCGCTACAGGCGGGCGGGGAGGAAAAGGGAACGTTCATTTCAAATCCTCCACGAACCAGTCACCGAGAAAGGCGACCGGCGGAAGGCCGGGCGAATCGAAACGGCTCAAGCTTGAACTGCGGTTGATAGCAGATGTCGGACTGGTAGGTTACCCAAACGCTGGAAAATCGACGATTCTTGCGGCGATGTCCGATGCGAAACCGAAGATCGCCAGTTACCCATTCACCACACTATCGCCCAATCTCGGCATCGTGAAGCTCGACAACTACAAAGAGTTCCGCATGGCGGACATACCGGGCATTATCGAAGGCGCGAGCAAAGGCAAAGGACTTGGCCTCCAATTCCTTCGCCACATCATGCGAACAAGAGTGCTGCTATTCGTAGTCGATGTTTCCGAAGGAGACCCGTTGGAGACATTGTCACTTCTTAGGAAAGAGCTCGGTGATTTTGATTGGAGGCTGAACGAGAAACCGTTTCTTATTGCCCTGAATAAGATCGATCTCGTATCCGATGAACGGACGGGAGAGATCGGTGAATCAGTAGGCCGAGACTGGGTCGCGACAAGTGGACTGACGTCTTTGGGAATTCAGGATCTCAGGCATGCGCTGGCTGGAAAGCTCGGGTTGTGATGTCGGACGATCAGAAGGATTTGCTCGATATGCTCGCCTTGACGCGGGTCGACCACGTTGGGCCTGTAATGGCACGGCGTCTGCTTGATGCGTTCAAGTCGCCCGCCGCTGTGTTCGCCGCGACCGAAAGGGAGCTTTCTCGGATAGAGGGAGTGGGCCCGAAGACCGTGAAATCGCTTCGGAAGGGCCCGGACCTCAAATTCGCGGAGCGCCAGATTGAGATTGCAGCCGCGAAAGGCTATATGGTGATTCCGATTGACTCCTCTGTTTACCCGGAAAGGCTGCGGCATATTTACGACCCTCCGACTGTGCTGTTCGTTCGCGGCACTCTGATTGAGTCGGACAGTTTCGCAGTCGCGATGGTAGGCTCAAGGCGGGCAACGCAATACGGCGCAAACATGGCAGAATCCGTCGCTCTGGGTCTTGCGTCGGCAGGTGCAACCGTGATTTCCGGACTCGCGAGGGGAATCGATTCGATCTGTCACAGGGCAGCGCTCAGATCCGGCGGCAGGACGATAGGTGTGCTCGGCTGTGGTGTGGATGTCGTCTATCCTCCTGAGAACGCGAAGCTGTATGGTGAGATTGAAGCGAACGGCGCAGTGGTTTCCGAGCTGCCGTTCGGAACCGCACCTGAGGGGCAGCACTTCCCGAAACGAAACAGAATCATTGCCGGGCTGTCGATCGGAGTCGTGGTTGTGGAGGCAGGAAGCAAGTCGGGCGCGCTTCTGACCGCCAAGCACGCTCTTGAGCAAAACAGAGAGGTCTTCGCGATCCCCGGCAACATCACGTCAGCCATGAGCACGGGAACTAACAGCCTGATTAAGCAAGGTGCGCATTTGGTAACGTCAGCAGAAGATGTCCTGATGGAGCTTCAACTCATGCTGCCGGGTCGAAGAGGTGGACCGGAGCCTCTGCCGGTCGTCACGCTCAGCATCGATGAGAAAACGCTTTTCGATGCTATGTCGGACGAGCCGGAGCACGTAGATATCCTCTCCAGACGCACGGGTGTTGAGGTCTCCAGACTGCTGGGACTATTGCTGGAAATGGAGCTCAAGGGCGCTGTGAGCCAGGCTGCCGGGAAAAGGTTTGTCAAATCCAGAGTGACATCGTATAATGGGTAGTTCGATTGATTGAGAAAGAGATAACCGTGACCAACAAATTGGGCCTGCATGCAAGACCTTCCGCCCAACTCGTTCAGACTGCCTCAAGATTCAAATCGGAGGTATCGATCACCAGAGATGATCTGACAGTGAACGGGAAGAGCATCATGGGTGTGATGATGCTCGCCGCGGAGATGGGAGCAGTGCTCAGAGTCAGAGTCGACGGCCCGGATGAGCAGGAGTCGATGGACGCTATCGAAAAGGTCTTCCAGATGAAATTCGGAGAGCGATAGAATTGGACAAAGTCTCTGATACCGTGACGCTCTATGGCATTTCGGCCTCGGCCGGACTCGCATGCGGCAATGCTTTCATTCACTATGAGCAACTCATCAGGGTCCCGGCTGAGAAGATACAGAGCGGCGAAGTCAAGTCGCAGCTTAGCCGGCTGAGCCGAGCAGTCCTTAAGAGCCGAAAGGAGCTGGAAACTCTCCGAAAAGAGGCTCAGGGATCGGTTGGAGCCGATCTCTCGAAGATATTCGATGCGCAGTTGATGATTCTGGAAGATGACGATTTCATGGATCGAGTCAGACAGGCGGTGATCGCAAAATTACAGAATGTCGAATTCGTGTATCAAGAGGAAGTTGACAAGACAATCCGTGCGCTCTCCCGGTCGAAGGATGAGTACATGCGCGAGATGATCTCCGATATCAACGCCGTCTCGGCGAGATTGCTGCACAATCTGTCGGGAGTGGAAGGCATAAGACAACGCAAAGCGAAATCACCGATAATCGCATTCGCGCGATCTTTCTCTGCCGACGATATCATGAATATGCGCAAATCGAGCGTAGTCGGATTCGTAACCGAGACCGGCGGCATGACGTCCCATATGGCGCTTTTTGCCAAAGCTCTCGGCATTCCCGCGATTGTCGGAGTCAAGGAGTGCTTGTCCCGCGTCAAACCGAATCAGCAGGTCTGCATTGACGGATCGGCCGGGTGCGTTGTGATTTCTCCGACGCCGAGCGAGTGGAAGCTGTTCAGACGTAAGGTAGATTCTCTGAAAAGAGCCGAGAAGAAGCTTTTCCTTGCTATCAGCGGGTTGAAGTCGGAGACCTTGGACGGCAGGAAAGTCGACGTAGAGGCGAATCTTGAAGTGCCTACAGAAAACGACCGCAGGATCGCCGACGCGGGTATCAGCGTCGGTCTTTATCGCACAGAGTTTCTTTATCTCAGCCACTCCGACTTTCCGGACGAGCAGGAGCAAGTCGAGGCTTATTCGAAGATAACCAAGGCCTTTGGCCACAACCACGTCACTCTGCGCACATTCGATCTGGGCGGGGACAAGTTCACAGGTCACTTCAGAGATAACGGGGAATCGAACCCTGCTCTGGGATGGAGGGCCATCAGATTCTCCCTTGACGTCCCAAAAACCCTGCGGATTCAGCTGAGGGCCATGTTACGTGCCTCCGCGCACGGCAAGATCAAGATCATGTTTCCCATGATCTCCACGGTGGAAGAGGTGGTGCGGGCAAAGAAGATTCTTGCTGGCGTGAAGAAGGATCTCATGTCTGAGAAAATTCCTTTTGACGAGGATATCCCGATCGGTGTCATGGTGGAGGTACCATCGGCAGTCGTAATGGCACACCGGCTGGCGCTTGAAGTCGATTTCTTCTCCATTGGGACCAATGACCTGACTCAATACACTCTCGCAGCCGACAGAGGGAACGCAAAGGTAGCGAAGCTCTATCGTCCGTTCCACCCTGCGGTCATCACGTTGATCCATCAGACCATTCAGGCAGGTCATGACGCAAACATCAGCGTTGCAGTCTGCGGCGAAATGGCCGGCGATCCGAAGGCCACGAGACTTCTTGTTGGCCTCGGCGTTGACTCGCTATCAGCGAACCCCGGGTCAATCAGTATAATCAAATCGCTCATACCGCAGATAGACTATGAGAAAGCGGCAGTGTTTGCCAAGTCCGCGCTTTCCATGCAGAGCGCGGAAGAAGTCGAGAATCTCCTGGCCGATGACTTCAACACAAA
>JAGVNY010000192.1 GCA_020053015.1 Candidatus Zixiibacteriota bacterium
CGATGCAGTTCGCTACGACTCAGAACAACCTCGGCAATGCGTACGGGAGCCTTGGTGAAGTTGAGGATAAGGCTTCGAATTGCAGGCTTGCGATAGATGCTTACAGAGAGTCGTTGAGGGTGTTCACATACGAGGCCTCTCCTATGCAGTACGCCGATACCCAGAATAACCTCGGTGCCGCCTACTGGACGCTTGGGGAGGTTGAGGATAAGGCAGGCAATTGCGCGAAAGCTCGTAAGGCGTATGACGAAGCGCTGCGGGTGTATCGGGAGCAGAAGATGCCGATGCAGGTTGAGATGGTGATTCGGAATCTGGAGCGGCTGGCGGCTTTCTGTGAGGGGGAAGACTCTTCGCTTCGCTCAGAGTGACAAAGGGCAGTTGTCGGGTTTCTCATTGCGCTTTGCGCAATTCGGAACCCGACCTACTCACTCTACTCCCCGCCTTCGCGGGGACGAGCTTCACCGGAAAGAGATGGACACGTTAGTTAAGCGTTGAACACTGCGTCTGCGGTCGTAGGCGGGACCACTTCGAATGCCTTCGGCATTCTTCGGGTACCGCCCTACGGTCTGGATTCCGACTTGCGGACTTGTTGAACAAGCCCTTGCCGGAATGACGGCGCTCAAATCATTTGCCTCTGCTGTTTGAAGTCTTATATTCTCCCCTATTGTCATATTTGCGCCGGCAATTGACGAGAGAAGAGCGGCATGATCACAACGTTTATCTGGAGCAAGGAAGAGGGGGGACGCGAAGTCAAAGGGATGCTCGACTTCGCGGAGCTTCTCTCAAAGCCGGATCACGTCTTCTGGGTTGACCTTGCGCAGCCGACCGACGCAGAGTCATACATACTCACGCACGATTTCAAATTCCATCCGCTGGCGATCGAAGACGTTCTCTCGGAAATGTCACACCCAAAGATCGACGACTACGACGAGTACATATTCGTGGTGTTTGTTGTCGCGAGCGGACGCCCGGGTGGTGAGGATGAGCTGCCGTTTCGGGAGATTGGCCTCTTTCTCACTCGCAACTGCGTAGTGACCGTGCACTTTCATCAATTGAGAGTCGTAGACACGATCCTGGCACGTCTTCACAAAGACGAACGGTTCATATCACGAGGCGCGGATTTCTTCTTTCACATGGTGCTCGACCAGCTCGCGGACAGTTACTTCGAAACGCTTCGCGTGATCGAGAACGAAACCGACAAGATCGAAGACGAAGTATTTGAAGACCCAGGCCGCGAGATAGTTAAGCGGATATTCACCATTCGTCGAGACGTGCTGGAGGTTAAGAGGACTATTGCCCCGCTTCGGGAGATCATCAACCAACTCGTCCGAGGCAAGTTCGCGGTGATTAGCCCCGGCACTGCGATCTACTATTCTGACATTCGGGATCATCTCGCCAGACTATCACATGAGGCCGATGAGCATAGAGATGCTCTGAACTCATCTCTCGAAGTGTACTACTCCAGCGTGTCTACCCGTACGAACGACATCATCAAATTTCTGACGATCTTCACGGCTATCATGCTCCCGCCCACCTTCGTCGTCGGTCTTTACGGGATGAACTTTAAGTATATGCCGGAATTGGACTGGAAATACGGCTATCTCTTTGCCCTTTTCCTGATCGTGGCGATTGTCGTAGGTCTGCTCGTATTCTTCAGAAAGCGAAAGTGGATTTAACTGCTCCGGCTTAAGAGCGTCATTGCACACCCTTAGAATTCGGATTATTCCGGGAAATTGTTCGAAACTTTCACTTGCTCTTTTCGTTCAACGTGTATTAAATGACTGACCGGTCGGTCAGTTAATGGCGAACCGGCGACGGCAGGAGGACGGTATTCCGAGATCTCACAGGACAGAGGCAGATCGCGACGAGCGTCGGATGCAGATCATAGAGGCGGCAGTCGCTGAATTCGCCTCGAAGGGCTACTTCGCTTCGGATGTTGCTGCAATTGCGAAGAAAGCCGGAGTTGCCAAGGGCACGATCTATAACTACTTCTCGAGCAAAGAGGACCTGTTCATGGGCGTGGTCAGGACGGGATTGGGGCTTCTGGAGGAGAGAATGCGCGCGATTCGGTCAAGCAGACTCAGTCCTGTCGGGAAGATCGAACGCGCTCTGAAGGAATACTTGAGCTTCGTCGAACGAAACTGGACGCTCTATCAGGTTATCACGAAGGAGGCAATTCATCTCTTCGCAAGGGTTAGCGAGGAGTACTGTACCAAGGTGAAATCGCATGTCGGCGTTATAGAGACTCTGATAAATGACGGGATCAACAGCAAGGCATTCCGAAAGGTCGATGCCAGAACGTCGGCGCTCGTGCTCCTGGGAATGGCGGATGCCGTGACCTGGGAGGCGGTGCTGAGCAATCGGAAACCGAACGTGTTGAAACAACACAAGGCAATACTGGAAATATATCTTCGGGGGATTGTGAAACAATGAATGACTCTCAAAGGCAAGTGTTTCGAATAGCGATCACCTTTCTTGTTGCGCTGGTCATCGTCGTTCCTGGCACAGAGACGCTCGCTCAGCGAGTGCTGACCGTCGACGAGGCGGTGACACTGGGCCTGCAGAACGACGAGACTTTTCTCATCGCAAAGGAAGATCTCGAACGAGCGGCCGGGCAGATTCGGGAAGCATGGGCGGGTGCGCTTCCGAAACTGTCGTTTGACGCGCGATATACGCGGGCAATCGAGATTCCGGAACGAATCATTTCACTTCCGGAGGATATGGGTGGGACACAGAAGTTCAAGATGGGAACAAACCATGATTACGCTTTTGGTCTGACCCTGACTCAGCCGCTGTATGTAGGCGGTAAAGTCGGCGCCGCACTGAAGATAGCTAAGTACTATCGGCAGATGTCGGAAGCCAGACTCAAGCAGGCGGAGAACGACGTTGTGTACGAGATCAAGAGCGCGTTCTTCCACGCAAGACTTGCGGAGGACGCGGTCGGCGTTTATCAGGATGCCGTCAACCAGGCAGACCTGAATCTGGCCAATGCAAGAAAGCTTTTCGATCAGGGAATGGCAGCTGAGTTCGATGTCCTGCGTGCCGAGGTTGAACTCGCGAATCTTAAGCCGCAGTTGATCAAGGCACAGAACGACGTTATCCTCGCGGGAATCAATCTCAAGAACAGGCTCGGGATATCGCCTGAGGAAACGTTGGAATTGTCATTCGAATTCGACAGGAGCGAGCTCGACAGAGAACTCGTTCTCGATTCGGGACTTGACGAGGCACGTGACCATCATCC
>JAGVNY010000043.1 GCA_020053015.1 Candidatus Zixiibacteriota bacterium
CATGGCCGAGACGGCCATGCTACAGGAGGAGACACACACTTATGGCGGTGGCCCAGCCCCCGCAGAGTCTCTTAACATTCCAAAGGAGTGAGAAGACTGGATTCCGGCTTGCGTACTCGCCGCGGCGAGCCCTTGCCGGAATGACAGCATCGGCCCGCAACCCCGCTCACGGGGTCATTCCCGTGAAAGGGCTTGTTGAAAACCCATCCCGATGGCATCTTGAGTAGGTCGGGTTCCGGATTGCGCTACGCGCGAGAAGAAACCCGACATCCTGTCTGAGAATTCGCTTGCATGGCCGGTCGAATGCGATATCTTTGCATTATCGATCATACCATCCAGTAACTGCGCAGGAGCAGGGAATATGAAGAAGCTCGTTGTGGTTATGACTCTTATGCTGGTTCTTGTCGCACCAGGTCTACTGCTCGGTTTCGAGCCGATCTTCAAAGCACGACTCGACTATGAAGTGCCTGGCCCCACCTCAGTGTTCATGGCTGACGTGAATGGCGACTCTCTCGTTGACATAGTAACGGCTGATGTCTCGATTCTTGTCAACTGCGGCAACGGAACCTTTCAACCAGCCATGAGCTACGATGCCGGATACAGTCCGCGGTCAGTCTTCGCTTCTGATTTGGACGGGGATGGAGACAACGACTTGGCAACGGCGAATTATGTCACTTCAAACGTTCACATCCTTAGGAATAACGGCGACGGTACGTTTGAGCCGGCAGAAAGCCTCTCCGTCGGTTCTCTGCCCACATCTATCTTTGCAGCGGATTTGGACGGAGACGGAGACAATGATCTTGCAACCGCAAACACCGGCTCCATGAGCATCTCTGTCCTAATCAACATCGGAGATGCCTCATTCCTGCCGGCTGTTAACCACACGGTGGGGCAAAGTCCCATTTCTGTTTTTGCATCCGACCTGGACGGAGACGACGATAACGATCTGGCAGTTGCCAATTCCTACGAGGGGCGAGTAGCTATTCTGAAAAACAATGGTAATGGTACGTTCCAAGCAGCCGTCAAGTACGACGCCGTAGGCAGTCCCTACTCGATCTTCGCCGCTGATCTTGATGGAGACAATGACAATGACCTTGCCGTTGCGATCGAGAATTACGACGATGTGTCAATCCTAAAGAACAACGGAGATGGCACGTTTCAGCCTCCAATACACTTCGCCTCAGGCGATTGGCCCTACTCGGTATATGCTGCCGATCTGGACGGCGATAATGACTACGATCTCGCTGTTTCGAATTATCGGTCTAACGATATGTCGATCCTGCGGAATAATGGAGACGGGACGTTTGCGCCACCGATCCATTATGAGACGGGTGAGGGTCCCCATTCAGTCTTCGCATCGGATATTGACCGTGATGGTGACAATGACCTTGCTGTTGCAACCTCGATTCTCTCCACCTTCGAGAACGCCGGCAATGGGACATTCATTACAGCAGCGAGCTTCGGATGGTTTCAGTCACCCATGTCAGTTACATCGGCCGACTTCAATCTCGATGGGGCTCAAGACCTGGCTGTAGCAAACACAGGTCCCGATATAATCGAAGTTTTTCTCGGCGATGGAGACGGTACTTTTTCGGAGACAGCTACTGGGTACCCAGTTGGCGAAGCACCCTACTCTGTCACTTCTGCAGACCTGGACGGCGATTATGATCGTGACATAGCAGTCGCAAGTTCTGCCGGTGTGTACATACTTGAGAACAATGGTGACGGCTCCTTTCAGGCAGCAATTCAGTACACCGCAGGCAATATTCCTCAGTCAATCTGTGCAGTTGACCTTGATGACGACGGCGACAAAGACCTTGCGGTGGCGAATCTATTGTCTGACGATATCTCTATACTGAAGAACAATGGAGATGGGAGCTTCCAGAGCGCAGCGAATTACAACTCGGGAGATAGCCCGTACTCTATCTGCTCAGCCGATCTGGATAACGACAACGACCCCGATCTGGCAATTGCAAATCAGGGATCGAACAACATTTCAATAATGATGAACCGCGGAGATGGCACTTTCCAGCCAGCTGTGCTTTACTCTGCAGGAGTTGCTCCGAGCTCAATAATCGCGGTTGATGTAGACGGCGACGATGACAATGACCTAGCAATCGCGAATCACGGATCCGCAAGTGTCTACGTTCTCAGGAATACCGGAGGTGGTTCCTTTCTACTAGCCGGAAGCTATGACGGCAATTACCCGATCTCAGTATTCAGCGCCGATTTGGACGGGGACGGTGATTACGATCTGGCAACTTCCAATTTTGGATCAGGAAACGTATCGATTCTATCGAACAGTGGCGACGGATCGTTTCAGCCTTCTGGGAACTACGGCGTCGGCGTGTACCCGTTCTGCGTCTTCGCGGCGGACCTGAACGGTGACTATGCCTATGACTTGACTGTAGCGAATCAAGGCTCCGGTGACGTCTCCATTCTCTTGAACATCTCCTCGCCAGCGCCTCCAATTGCCGGTCTACTCAACCTGGGTTCCGAGGACCGTCTGCACGTGGTCAGTCACTCCCCGACTCTCTACTGGTCCTACCTCGACACAGCCAGTCTGACACAAGCTGGATTCGAGATTGAGGTTGGACTCGACGACGACTGGATTTCAGCAGAAATGTGGCAAAGTGGTGAGGTTATCAGCGCCGACACTTTCGCAGTCTACGCTGGCAGTCCGCTTGTAGACGGTGAAACGTACTTTCTGCGCATTCGTGTGAACAACGGAACAACTTGGGGTGGCTGGAGCCAAAGAAGCTTCCGAATGAACAGCGTGCCATCGGCTGTGGCCTTGGTGAACCCAACTGACGAGGGAGTTGTCGAAATCAATCCGCCAATCCTCACCGTGCTCTCCTCAGATGCAGAAAATGACAGCCTCTTCTGCACAATCCAAGTAGCAGTCGATAGCACATTCTTCTTCCCGCTCATTCTGACGGGTTCAGGAAGCTCAGGCAGCCCAATAGAAATCACGCTCACTTCTGCATTAGAAGAGAACCATCGTTACTGGTGGCGTGCGAAAGTGACCGACGGCTATGAGGAAGCAGGTTGGTCCGGATCAAATACATTTTATGTCAACGTTTACAATGAATCGCCAACAGCTTTCTCTCTGGCCATGCCCGGGAGCACATCTGGCGGCGGCGCTTACACCGTCCGCCCGCAGTTCGTGTGGAATCGTCCTATTGACCCTGACCCGCATGACACAGTCACCCACACGCTGCTTCTGGCAATCGACAGCCTGTTCGTATTCCACACAGCTACTTCCGGCATTCGTGCTACCAGCTATACCATTGGATATGACCTTCAGTGGGAGCGAGACTACTGGTGGAAGGTGAAGGCAGCAGATCTGGACGGTGCTGCGACTTGGTCAAGCGAAGTTTTCCGGTTCTATACGTACTCTTGGACGTGCGGGGATGCGAACGGTAGCGGCGGCGAACCGTCTGTGGACATCGACGATGTGATATTTCTGATCAACTACATCTTCGCAAGCGGCACGCCACCGGAACCGATCGCTGCAGGCGATGTCGACTGCCGCGGTGGTGATGTTTCGATTGATATCGACGATGTGGTCTACTTGATCAATTACATTTTCGCGAGCGGCCCGGAGCCGTGCGCGGAGTGTCCGTAGCAAGGTGTCGGGTTTCTCGCTCCGCCGGGCGTCGCTCGGAAC
>JAGVNY010000104.1 GCA_020053015.1 Candidatus Zixiibacteriota bacterium
AAGCGCGACTATGTGGCCGCCGACAGCATTGCGCGGAAACTAAGATTGAAATACCCCACAGGAAGCGAGTTTCTCTGGGCGATCGCATACGCACGTATGGGAATGCGGGACAATGGTCTTTCAATTCAGGCGTTTGACGAGCTCGTCCGACGAGTCAAATCCGATCCGGAGAACAATAATTACAATATCGTGGAATGCCGAATTCAGCTTGCGCGGCTGTATTTGTACACAGGCAGATATGACGAGTGCCGCGAACAGTGTTCGATCATCGATACGCTCACGATTGCAGCGGACGTCAGGAAGCGGTTGAATCATCAATTGTCCGAAACGGAGAAGATCAAGCGGCGAGTGGAGAAGTTGAAGTAGGATGTACAAGTGCGGGGCAGATATCCAGAGGTTGTCCCATAAGTTGCGAAATGCTCGATTGGAGTAGGTCGGGTTCCGGATTGCGCCATGCGCAAGAAGAAACCCGACATCCCGCCAAAGCGGGATCGGCCTTCTGCGTCACGCCAAGCGTGACTCCGGAGGCCGACCTACTCACTTTTGAGACAACCTCGGGATTCCCGACACCGCAGAGCGAAATGAGGAGCACTGCACGGAATAGAGGAATATGCTCGAAGCGATAATCAACATCGACATCGAATTGATGCGGTTCATCAACGTTACACTGGCGAATCTTGTGTGTGACGCGGTGATGCCGGTGATAACATCGGAGTACTTCCTTCGTCCGCTCCTCGTGCTCGCCTTGCTTCTCACGATCTGGAAAGGCGGACGATACGGACGAATCACCGCGATACTCGCCATTCTGACGGTGATCCTCTCAGATCAATTGTCGTCGCAGTTGATCAAACAATGGGTGGGGAGGCTTCGACCGTGCAAAGAGCTTGACTGGGTGCATCTTCTGGTGAATTGCTCGTCCGGCAAATCGTTCCCGTCGTCGCACGCGGTCAACTCGTTCGGTCAGGCGCTGGTTTGGTCGTGGAGATACCCAAAATATAGATATGCGATATTCGGACTTGCGTTTCTTGTGGCAATTTCGCGCGTCTTTGTGGGCGTGCATTACCCGTTCGATGTGGCAGGCGGGGTGATGATCGGACTCGTCTGCGCGACTGCAATCCTGCTGCTTCATCGACACGGATTGTCGAGGTTCCGCTTACTTCGCGATGCCGATACCCGATCACAGTCCGACGGCGCCGAAACCGCTTGACAAAAGTGGGCAGCGAGCTATAATACTGCCTCGTCGGTAGACGATAAAGACATAGACATCATATTTCACGCCGGTGTAGCTCAGTTGGTAGAGCAGCTGACTGTTAATCAGCGGGTCGTAGGTTCAAGTCCTGCCACCGGCGCTTTGATGGGGTGCGGATTCGCACAAATCTGGGGAATAGTGCCCATAGCATCTGTATTTGATTGCCGCATAGCACGATTCGGAGCATATTGAGATAGGCAATGCTCGTGACCAAGAACGAGTTCTTGGAGGTTTCGGTCAACTAGCCCGCATAGAGGTAGCCTGATGAGTAGAGTCGTTGTCAGCGCAGATGTGTTACGTTGGGCTTTGGACCGATCTGAGATCTCGCCAGCCAGCTTACAGCACAAGTTTCCCAAAATTGGGCAATGGATTTCTGGCGCAGGACAACCTACGCTGAGGCAATTGGAATCCCTGGCGAAAACTACACTAACACCGCTCGGTTTCTTCTTTCTGCAAAACCCGCCGGAGGAAAGACTGTCGATCCCGCACTTCAGAACGTTGCACAGCGAAGGAATGAGCAGGCCCAGCCCCAATCTTCTTGCGACCGTCCAGATGATGGAGCGTCGCCAGTCTTGGATGCGCGAGTTCCTAATCGACGAAGGGCAGGAACCCCTTTCCTTCGTTAACTCCACACGCCTCGACGAGCAACATACTCTATTCGCGCAGCGCATTCGCCAAACACTGGGCTTTAACGAAGGGTGGGCGTCTTCCAAACAAACATGGACAGAAGCACTGCGGATGCTGCGAGAAGCCATAGAGGGCGTAGGGATACTTGTTGCTGTCAATGGGATCGTCGGCAACAACACTCATCGCAAACTCATAGTTGATGAATTCCGCGGTTTCGTTCTGGTAGATGAGTATGCACCACTTGTATTTGTCAATGGTGCTGATGGAAAAGCAGCGCAGATGTTCACCCTTGCACACGAATTGGCACATGTCTTTCTAGGAAGCAGTGCTGCTTTTGATCTCCGCCAGTTACGTCCAGCGGACGAACCGACAGAACTGGCGTGCAATCTTGCTGCAGCGGAGTTTCTGGTTCCTGAACGTCAACTGCGTCGGGAATGGGATGCCGCTCAGAGCAACCCTGAACCCTTCCAGGCGATCGCCCGCCACTTCAAAGTCAGTGCGCTCGTAGCAGCACGAAGGGCATTGGACCTCCGGCTGATTACTAGGAAGAAGTTCCTGCAATTCTATCACAATTACGAGCAAGATGAGCGTCGTGTCGCCGTTCGTCAGTCGGAAGGTGGAGATTTCTACGCGAGTCAGAATCTGCGAGTTGGCCGGAGATTCGCCACTGCAGTCTATCGGGCGGCCAAGGAAGGCAAGTTGCTCTTCTCCGAAGCCTACCGATTGACAGGTCTTCACGGAGAGACTTTCGACCGTTATATGTCACATATGGGAGTTGGGGGGAGATGATGGCTGACACTCCCATCTTTGCTCTTGATGCAAGCGTTTTCATCGAGGCAAAACGTCGCTACTATGCGTTCGACATTGCCCCTGTGTTCTGGGAGAACTTGATCCATCATGCGCAGGATAGCCGGCTCAGAAGTATTGACCGCGTCAGGCGTGAGTTGGAGCAGGGGGGTAACCTGCTGGCAAGGTGGGCAAGCAGTGATTTCTCTCATGCATTCGTCTCGACTGACGATGAACGCACCATGCGAGCCTATGGAGAGGTCATGACCCGTGTGCAAGGCGATGATCAATACTTAAGCGCTGCCAAGTCAGAATTCGCGAGTGGAGCGGACGGGTGGTTGATTGCACACGCTGTGGCAAAAGGCGACACGGTAGTGACGCAGGAAGAGCTGCGGCCAGATGCAAGAAGAAAAGTCCCAATTCCGAACATCTGCCGCGATTTCAATGTGGCTTTTGTTGATACGTTTGAAATGCTGAGAAGACTTGGCGTGCGATGGACACGGTGAAGAACGGTTGGGCAGTCGTGTCGACGACGAGGCTATACGAATGAAGATCATCGCGGTTGTGAACAAGTTGGTGAGACCTTGACTGTCCATCACAAGAATCTCACTGTCGAGCGATGGGCTCAGATGTCTGTCTGTGAGCAGATGGCGAACATCGGCAGCGAGGTGCACCGCGCGCTCAACTGGCGCAACAAGGGGAATGAAGAATATTCAAAGCTGGCGTCTGCGCGGGCGCTGGAGTTGCTCGATCTAAGTCTCGATGCTCACAAGTCATACCCCAAACTGAAAGAATTCGCCCGTTTGCGAGAGGCAATCGTCGATTATTTCTATGGATCGAACGAGTTCGGTTCGTCGGAGAAGCTCTGGCGAAGCTACTTCGATCACTTCAACTACGCAGCGCGGAAAGACCGCTGAGTCTCGTGAAACCGTCAGGAAAGATTCCTGACGGCACATCTGACGGATTCCCATCTTTGCCTGGAAAGACCGTTGGCTCAGACATTCGCAGTAGGCCCGAACCCCCGCGGTTCGGACTACTTAGTCGAAACCGCAAGGATTTCGACCTACTGGATTCCCGTTTGCACGGGAATGACATCGGCTCTGAGCGCCGTTGTCGAGTCTCTCCGTCCAGCAAGCTGGACTGCGAGATTCGACCTACAAACTGGCTGTTGAAAAACCCAGACGCCACCAGAAGTTGCGACAGGTCTTGCGTCCCGACAAAGTCTGGGCGTGTGACCTGGCGCTTCCATAACTCCTTACGGGCAGGTCACAACCTCTACTTCGTCGCGGTCAAGACCTGCCCGAACACTATGCACCTTCCAGACAAGCTGTTGTCGGGTTTCTCGTTCCGCTTCGCGTCACTCGGAACCCGACCTACGAAGAATGTCTCTCTCCGGGGTTTTTCAACAGTCCCGGAAGCCGGAATCCAGCCAAGGTTGGCAGAAACGCTTCGTCATGCTCTGCATGACTTCGGGTTCCGCCCTACGAAACCAAATCGTGCTCAGTCGGACCAATTCACGATGCCCGCATACGCGGTCACAAGCACCAGCGCGCCAAAGGCGATTCGGTACCATGCGAAGATCGTGAAATCGTGGCGAGAGATGTAGCGAAGCAGCCCTCGTACCGCAAACAGTGCGCTGATGAATGACACAACAACACCGATAGCGAGCAAACCCGCCATATCGGCATCGAGGAGCGTCCTGTGCTTGTAGAGGTCGTAGAGCGCAGCAGCTGTCAGAGTAGGGATAGCCAGCAGAAACGAAAACTCCGTGGCGGCCTTGCGTGACAGACCGAAAAACAGCCCGCCGATTATGCTTGAGCCGGAGCGTGATGTCCCGGGAATAAGCGCGAAACACTGCGCGAAACCAACCTTGAGCGCGTCCTTCCATGTCATCGCGTCCACCTCCTGAACGCGCACCGTGTGCTTGCGGCGTTCCGCCCAGATGATGACGAACGCTCCCACGACGAATGCTATCGCCACTGGCACCGGTGAGAACAGATGTGACTTGATGGCGCTTCCGAACAGCGCGGCCAAGATACCGGCTGGAACAAACGCGATGAGCACATTGCCGACGAACCTCCGAGAATCTCGGTCGGTCGGCAGACCAGCAACAACATGAAACAGCTTTCGTCGATACTCCCAGCAGACTGCCAGAATCGCGCCGAGCTGGATGAATATCTCGAACACGCCCCGCTGTTCCTTCTGCAGGAAATTCAATATGTCTCCGGTGATGATCAAATGCCCCGTGCTGGAGACAGGCAGAAATTCCGTCAATCCTTCCACAATCCCCATCACCAAAGCCTTGATCATCAGTATCAGTCCCATGCAGGTTTCC
>JAGVNY010000231.1 GCA_020053015.1 Candidatus Zixiibacteriota bacterium
CGAGCAGTTGACTTGTGCATGCACGCGTGCTTCTCCTCGCGCTCGTCAATCATCTTCTGCATCTGCTCCGCCGTAGGAGGCGGCAGATATATTCTGCCCTCCGCGTCGGAGGGGCCGACATAAGCTTGATAACCTCCCACCTGTGGGACGGCGATCGCAAACCACCCTGCGGCAAGAATAACCACACACAATCGACGCATACAGAACCTCCACGATTTATGCTGAACCATCAGCTTCTACCTAACGAGAGAAACGGCCATCTGAGAGGCAATGTTTCTTATCCGCTCATTAATAGTCTGTTGAACACCCTGGGACAAATCGATAACAAGTGTCCTCTGATCCGATTTCAGTACGTCACAAAATGGATGCGGTCGCTTAAGAATGGTGGCTATTACCAAGTGTTCGGTTGCCCACAATTCACTGATCAAGCGCCTGAACTTCGCCGAGTACAACTCCATCTTGCCGATTTCATCAATAATGACGAGCTTACCGTTCAGGTTGTTGAATTCATCAAGGAGTAGCCTCTCGAATGAGACAATGTCCACACCGTACTTCCCGACACGATAGGCGGATGTCAGTCCGGTGTGCGCGAGTATCGACTCGACCCCGCCCGAGAGAGACTTCGCGACAAAGCCCGTGCGAATTCCGTCCTTACTAATCTCACGCGTAATGAACCCGGTGCAATGATGCCCTAACTCAGTCGCAAGCCGTTGGATCGTTGTTGTCTTGCCACAGCGCGGGGGTCCGGTTATCAACAACCGCCTGACTGACATCGGCGAAGCTGCTTCCACCTGAAACCAAGTTCTCGATCACGATAATAAGCCGGTTCAAAGCACCCAGCCTAACCCTTTGCAATATAGCACAATAGCCCTCAAAGTCAAGACTGATTGTCCTGGTAGCTCATCAACGGCACATGTTCAGGATTCGACCTAAGTGTCGATAATAGAAAAGATTAGATCGGGAAGTGAAAGGGAAACATGAAAGCGCTTTTCGACCTGAAAACCAAGATTGTTGATCTCCAGAATCAGCTGGAATGCCGTAAGTCCGAGCTCAGCGACATCGCGAGCATGGGCATAATGCTCACTTCGATGCTCAACATAGATGCGATTCTGTCCGCAATGATGGAGATGTCGTTAAGAATCGTCTCCGCAGAAGTGGGATGCATATTGCTTCAAGAGGACGGGCACCTGGCCACGCGAACATCATGGGGCGTGGATGCTTCGGTCATCCGGAAGATTCGACTTGAGAAGGACATTGATATAGCAGAATGGACTTTCCAGGCAAGTGAAACGGTCATTATCAATGACTTTCCACTTGGCTCACAGTCGGCGCCAGTTATCAACTCTGTCCTGTCGGTGCCGATCTCTTACAACTCCGATCCTGTCGGCGTGCTGCTCGCCGTTAATAACACCAATGGCGGATTCAGCGAGGCTGACCGCGAGGCAATGGAAAGGCTCGTCAATTTCGCTGCTGTCGCCATCGAGAACGCTAAACTCACGAAAGAGCTATTGAAACAACAGAGACTCGAACAGGAGCTGTCTCTCGCGCGTGAAATCCAGAAGGCGCTTCTTCCCAACCTCGATGTCAATATCGGCGGCGTGAACATAGAAAGTCTCTACGTGCCGGCCGGAAAGGTCGGCGGAGATTATCTCGACTTGATCACGGTCTCTGAAGCAGAGTTCATTGTGATAGTGGGCGACGTGTCGAATAAGGGTGTCCCTGCTGCGCTAATGATGACTGCGGTTCGATCCGCGATCAGGGCTGTGGCAAACCAGGGGAAACCTGTGGCGGAGATCGTCTCACACATCAACCGGGTACTCTGTCTTGACGTCATGAAATACCCCGAGATATTCATCACGCTCGTCTTTGCCAGATTCAACCTGAAAGATCGCACCTGCACGTACACAAACGCAGGTCACCTCCCGCCATTTCTGTACAACAAATACACCGGCAATGTAAGACAACTGACTGCCGGGGGCATAATCATAGGTCAGTTCGAGGAATTCCAGTACAAGGATGAAACCATCCAGCTCCAGGATGGGGATAAGCTGCTGATGTTTACCGATGGCGCGACGGAATGCGTGAACGTAGATGATCAGATGTACGGGAGGGAACGGCTCGGAGAGTTCTTCGTTAATCTCGGCGACGTCACTCCCAAGGAATTCATTTATCAATTAAAGAACGAAATAGAGTCTTTCACCTATGGCGCGGGAGAAACACAGTTCGATGATCTCACAGCCGTCGTCATCGAAATCGGAGGGGGAGCCGATGAGTGATACAATTAAAGCAGTATTCCCAAGCGATCCTAAGTTCTTGGAGTGCGTGCACTCGCTCGCCGAGCAGGTAGCGAGCCTCATTGGTTTCGACGGAAGACGACGATACAACCTGATTCTCGCTGTTTCAGAAGGGTTCACAAATGCGTACTTGCACGGGAACCAACGCCACTGTGACAGATCAATTACGGTTCTCTTTGAGTTCAGTGAAGATTTCCTGAGAGTGTCAATACAGGACGAAGGCATTCTGCCGATAGACAATAAAGTGGAAATCCATCGTAGTCTCACGATGTCCGAGGCCATATCAGGGCGTGGCTTGCCGCTGATAGCCAGATTCGCAGACCGAGTTGCATTACGGTACGATCCGGAGGTCGGAAACACTTTGACAATGACGGTTAACATATCGGGGGACAGTGGAAGCAACGATAAGATTCATAAGGTGGAGGTAGCTGATGGAAATCACATCGGTGACAACGGGAGGGTTCACGACCCTTCAACTGAAGGGAAGACTTGACCTGAACAGCTCGTCCCAGCTGAAGGAGCACATCAAGGGACTTCTGAAGCAGGGTACTGCCAACGTGATCCTCGATTTGTGTGGCGTTGATTTCATCAACAGTTCAGGGCTTGGAACGTTGGTCTCGATCTTGAAAGATGTGAGGATTGTAAAGGGACGAATGGTCCTCTGCAATCTTGCGCAGTATGTTCAAGAGATATTCGAGGTCACTCAGCTCTCTCACATTTTTGACATTTATCCTACGGCGGAGGAGGCAGCTGCCTCGTTTGCCGGAAGGATGGCAAACGCCTATTAATGAGATGGGACCAAAATGAGTATGCAGGATCCGTACTTGCAGTCGCTTTTGGAAAAGTTGGTTAGTCCGGACGTGTTCGAACGAGAGCAGGCATGCCTGCATCTCCGGGAATTCGACATCGACGAGGCAAGAGCCGCCCTGGTAGCGGCGATCGAAGACCCGGACAAAAGCATCCGTGAACTGGCCGCCGAAAGCCTGATTGCGCTGAAAGGTGAAACGACCGCCGGCTTCCTGACCTGTCTCCTCAGCCACGTGGACATCTCGACTCGAAACCTCGCTGCAGAGATACTCTTCAAAATCGGGTCCGATTCGGTGAGCGCTCTGAAACGCTGCCTCAGCGATCCGGACAAGGATGTGCGCAAATTCGCAGCAGACATCCTTGGCAACATTGGATCCGACAGGGCCGTGGAGCCATTAATCGCTGCGCTCAAAGATGAGAATCCGAACGTAGTGTGCTCCGCAGTGGAATCCCTCGGCAAGATCGGTAGTCCAAGGGCCGTGCCGGCCCTCGTCGAGGCGTTTAGGGCGGATGGAGACGCCAAGGCACAGGCTGCTGAGGCGCTCGGGAGAATTGCAGACCAGAAAGCAATGGAAGTCTTGATCGAGAGCACACGTGATGAAGATTGCGTCGTGCGATTCGCAGCGCTCGAGGCGCTTGGAAACATGAAGACCGCCTCCGCCGTGCCTCACTTGAAAAACATGTTATCCACGGCTGACGAACCGACGAAAGAGGTCGTATTCAATGCTCTGATCAGAATAGCGAGCTCTGTCGGCCGCGAGATTCTCGAAGACCTTCCGACCCGCCAGCTCAAAGAGTGTCTGTTCAAGACTCTCGACAGCGGCGAGAAGCATGCCAAGATGTTCGCGCTGCAGGAACTGTCGCACTGGGATGGCCCCAGTGTTGTGGATAAGCTGCTTGACGCCCTGAGAGTCGAAGACGACGACATTCGCGCGAAGGCCAAAGACGCTCTGAAAGTCAACGCAGTTACCGCAACTGATCGCATTTCGTCCGCGCTCGCCAGCAAGGAAAGCAAGTTCCTGCTCGACATTCTGGAGACGATTTCTTACACGAACAACTCCAGGTTTGCGACGGATGTTGAATCGCTGGCAGAGCACGGCGACCCGGAGGTACGCGAGGAAGCCGCCCGGACGCTCGGTCGTGTAGGAGATCGCAGGGTTATCGACACGTTGGTGAAACTCGCTTCTGACGAGACCGGCCATGTAAGATCCGCCGCTCTCAAGGCAATCGGCTGGGTTGGGGACCCGCGAGAGGTCGAACACCTCATCCTGGGGCTTGACGACCCATACGCTGACGTACAGGAAGCCGCTATGGGAGCCATGGTTCTGATCGGAGGCCAGCGAGTCATTGACCAGTTCAAGAGCGATCTGCAGCATTCTAACCCGCGGCGCCAACGACTCGCCGCGCTTGCGCTCGGATGGATAGGCGAGCATGAAGTCGTCGACCCGCTAATTTCAGCTTTGAATCACCCTGAGTGGGAAGTCAGAAAGAGCGCAGTCGAATCGCTGGCGAGAATCGCCAACGGAAACGCCGCCGAGCCGATCAGATACACTCTGAACGACGAGGAGCCTCAAGTTCGCAAGGCCGCGGTGGATGCGCTTATCGCGCTTGAGGGCAAAGATGCGTCCGAACCGTTGATGACTCTCCTCGATGACAGCGATATCTGGGTGAGATTCCATGTGATCAACGCGCTGGGAAGGATCGGAGCTTCCTCGGCTACTGATAGAATTACCCAAACGCTCACTGACGAACACGACATTCTCAGAGTCGCGGCTGCAAAGGCTCTCGCCCGCTTCAAGGACAAGCGGTCACTTCCGCTTCTGAAGCAGGCGCTCTCGGACGAAAATCCGGACGTTGTCGCTGCAGCCACCGAGGCGGTCGAGCAGATCGAAAGAGTTCGCAGATAAGATTATGAACAAGATTCTGATAGTTGACGATGAACTCCTGATTCGTGACCTTCTGTATGACCATTTCAGCGCTCACGACTACCACATCAGCATGGCTGAATCGGGACAGAAGGCGCTCGATATCATCGGAAACGAGCGAATAGACTGCGTCCTGACCGATCTCAGGATGCCGGATATGGACGGTCTCGAGTTGACCAGGAAAGTAAGGGAGTCGCCGAATAGGAATATCCCCGTGATAATAATCACCGGCTTCCCTTCGCTCGAGTCGGCGATCGAAGCGCTGAGAACACGCGTGTATGACTATGTGGTGAAGCCTTTCAATCTGAACAGACTGTATGGCACCGTGGAAAAGGCCATAGCGGAAGCGAATGGGAATCAGTCACATTGGGAGCAATGATGCCAAATCACAGTATCCTCGTCGTAGACGACGAGTTGTTCGTACGAGAACTGCTTGAGGAGTACTTCTCCAAACTCGACTTCGAGGTCAGTGTGGCCAGCTCAGGGCCGGCAGCGCTTAAGATGGTTGCGGAAAGCCGGTTCAAAGTGGCGCTGATTGACCTGAAGATGAGCGATATGGACGGAATCGAGGTGCTCAAGAGCATCCGCGAGCTGGACGAAAACCTCATAATGATCTTGATGACCGGATATCCGACCGTGGAGTCGTCAATCGAGGCCATGCGTTCAGGAGCCTATGACTATGTCATCAAGCCATTCAGATTGAACGAACTGAAGGACATTATCTCGCGAGCCATCAAGGAGCATCAGTTCAGAAGCGAGATAGGTGATATCAAGTCGAGAATCGACACCATCGAGCGCAAACTCGCCTCGCTGACAAATGAGCAGGACTTGAAGCGACCACCGAAGAAGAGCAAGCGGACTGCAGTGACGGAATCGGACGGCGTTTACAGCCGGACTGCAGTAGTATCGGATTCCGATCTCGCAGCAGATTGCCAGCTCGAACGATGGGGAAAGCTTCTCAAGGAAGGTCTCATTTCACAGCAGGAGTTTGACGCCAATAAGAAGCGAATTCTGGCCGCCGTATAAAACCGCGGCTGAGATTCCTAGCCGGGGAACTCAGAATGATTGGTACTAAATCAAACATACAGGAACTGAAGGCTGAGGATTTTGTCGCGATCCGCGACTTCATTCATGAGAGAAGCGGCATCTTCTTCGCCGAAAACAAGAAGTATATCGTCGAGAACCGTCTTTCTAAGCGGATGGCCGACCTCGGTGTCAAAAACTACAAAGACTACTTCTACCTCATCAAGTATGACACCAGCCAGAAAGAGTTCAACACTCTGATGAACCTCATCACGACGAACGAAACGTCGTTCTTCCGCAATCCTCCCCAGCTCAAAGCGTTCTCCGACGAGGTCCTGCCGCTGATCGTCAAGGAGAAAGAGGTTTCCAAACAGAGGAAACTCCGCATTTGGAGCGCAGGTTGCTCGACGGGAGAAGAGCCCTACACGTTGAGCATCATTCTTCTTGAGAAGATCAGAGACGCTGCCTCCTGGCAGATAGAGATTCTTGCAAACGACATTTCGGAGCAGGTACTCTATGCGGCGCGAACCGGAGTGTACAACGACATGTCTCTGCGTTCCACGGAGAGGTTCATCATCGAGAAGTACTTCACTCGTGAACCGGAAGGATACCGAGTGTCAGATGACGTGAAGCGTCTTGTCAAACTCAGCCATATGAACCTGACTGACTTCAAGAAGATGGCAATGTTCAAGGACATCGACATTCTCTTCTGCCGCAATGTCATGATATACTTCTCCGATGACGTCAAGCGCAACATTGTAAGGCACTTCTACGGAAGCTTGAGACCGGGTGGATACTTCTTCATCGGCCACTCGGAGAGCTTACACGGCATATCGAAGTCGTTCAAGCTCGCCTATTTTAAGAACGCGCTTGTTTACCAGAAGGAAGCGTCTGCGACAGCTGCGGCTGCGGCTGTGTCCGAGCGCCGGGAGGCCGTGTCGGAAAGAACGCAATCCACACTTCGAACACTTGAAGCAATGCAGAAGCTCCTCGCCTCGAAGCGATAGGAGCGCTGAGGGAACAACCGAAGTTCAGATAGAAGGTTTGCTTATGGAACGAACAGTCCTGGTTGTAGATGATTCACCGACCGTAGTCAAATTCGTGACCTACAGCCTGAAGAACTCGGGCTACAAGGTAGTGACCGCGACCGATGGAATGGATGCGATCGAGAAAGTCTCGACCCTCGGCAGTTCCGTCGATCTCGTGATTACGGACCTAAACATGCCGAACATGGACGGATACGAGCTCATCTCCACGTTGCGAAAGAGCGAGGAGTACTCGCAGACTCCCATCATCATTCTGTCTTCCGAAGAGGATGAAGCCGATAAGGTGCAGGGATCAGCGGCAGGAGCGGACGCGTATCTAACCAAACCGTTCAAGTCTTCCCTGTTGCTCGAGGAAGTCAAGAAGTTTCTCGGGTGAACGGCTTGGCGAAACATCATCAGTATCGACAACGATTTCAAGTAGGAGGTGAGCGTGGCTGATCTCAAGATTCTGGCAGTCGACGATTCCCCGACAATGCGAAGGATAATAATCAACACGCTGAAACGGGCTGGATTCGAAGACGTCACCGAGGCCACCGATGGAAAGGATGCTCTGGCGAAACTCAAGGTGGACAAATACAACTTCATCATCACCGACTGGAACATGCCCGAGATGGATGGGTTGACGTTTGTATCCAATGTTAGAAAAACGGATGATCTAAGAAATCTGCCGATTCTCATGGTCACAACAAGATCCGTTAAGGACGATATCATCGAGGCCATGAAAGCGGGAGTTAACAACTATATTGTCAAACCATTCACTCCGGATACGCTCAAGGAGAAGATCGTCCAAACAATCAAGAACGCCGTTTAACCGCCAATCGCGGGTTTCAGACAGGAGGGTAGAATGGCAGAAGACAGCAAAGTTCCTCGCCGAATACACGAAGAGCTCGGAGAGCTCACGAAGTCCATAGATGAGATGATCAAGGCGTTTCGTCGCCTTCAAAACCCAATTGAAGAGTCCAGACAGCGCGTTCCAATGGCGACGATGCAGCTGGAGAGAATTAACCAGCAGACAGAAGAGGCGACTCACAAGGTTCTTGACATGGTCGAGGAAATCACAAAGGACGCCGGAAACATCGTGCAGGACCTGAAGACGCTCAGGCGGGCGCTGCCGGCAACCTATTTCAGGAATCGTTCCGGCATCCGCGACACATTCGAGAGGATCGAGCAGACTGCCAATAAGAGCCAGGACAACGCGTTCGCTATCATGGACGCGCTGCAATTCCAGGACATCACGGCGCAGCAAATGGAGCACACAGCCCACTTGCTCGATGAAGTCGAAACGAAGCTGCACAGCGTGAGAGGTCTGTTCGGTGACGACACAAGCGAAGAGGAGATCGTAAGGAAGAAGAGAGCCTTTGATCCAAACGCTCGCTATACAACATCGTCCGACAGTCAACAGGAAGTAGACGAACTTGTCGAAAGCGTCAAGGCAGCAAAGACCGAATGACACCCACTGGGATTTTATTGTAACTCCTGAAGGAGAGCGCAGATGGCTGACGAGTACGAACTTGAGGATATGAAGGCGATTGTTGATGAGTTCATGGTCGAAACCGATGAATTGATGTCGCAACTCGACACGGATCTTGTCGCAATCGAGAAGAGTCCGAACGACCTCGATCTACTCAACAGAATATTTCGCTCTGCCCACACGATTAAGGGCACTTCCGGCTTCCTCGGATTCACCGAGCTCTCAAGCCTGACGCACAAGATGGAAGACGTGCTCAACAAGCTCCGCAAGGGAGAGTTGAAACTCAGCGCCGGCATGATGGACACGTTGCTCGAATGCGTTGATCATCTCAAAGCGATGCTTGCCGGCATTGCTGAGACCGGTAAGGAAGTGCACCGCGATCTCAAGGACATACTTGCCAAACTCGACAGAGTCGAGAATGACCTGCTGCCTGAGCGCGGCTCGAGCGCCAATGACGAAGGCAGCAAACAGAAACAGAAGAACAAGAAGTCTCGAAAGAAATCGTCGAAAGAGTCCGAAGCTGCGGCAATCAGCGAGCACGATAGCGTTCCTGACAGCAAGCAAACGACCGCTGCGACCGCAACGGCTGAGCAGAGCCAGGACGACTCCCAGGGTTCCGAGGAAATATGGAACTCGTCTGACAACACGCCGGTTGAGTCGCTCCAGGTCGACGGTCCGGCAGACACAGTCCCGGAATCGACGAGGGACGACGCTGCATCGAAGGCAAGGCGCGATTTCGCAGATCGTCGAAAAACTGATACAACCATTAGAGTCGACGTTCAAAGGCTCGACAGCCTGATGAATATGGTCGGAGAGCTCGTGCTCGGACGGAACGCGCTCGTTCAGCTGAATCACGGGATCGGTTCTCGATGGGAAGGTGAGCACGAAGTGGAGAAGCTCAACCAGACCACAACAGCCATTAACTTTATAACAACCGAGCTTCAGATGGCAGTGATGAAGATGCGGATGCTGCCAATCGGAAATGTCTTCAATAAGTTTCCGCGCCTGGTGCGCGACCTTTCACGCGACCAGAAGAAAGCTGTTGAATTAGAGATACAGGGAGAGGAAACCGAACTCGACAAATCCGTCATTGAAGAGATCGGTGATCCGCTTGTGCACCTTATTAGAAATTCATGCGACCATGGCATTGAATCCCCTGATGAGCGACTGAGCCTCGGCAAACCGGAGGCTGGGAAAATCACTCTGATCGCCGACCAAGAAGGCTCCAATATAGTAATCAAAGTGATAGACAACGGTCGGGGACTCGACGTAGATCGACTTTCGGCGAAGGCCGTCGAGCGCGGTCTCGCTACGCAGGAAGACGTGGCAGCTATGTCCGAGCGGGAAATAATGAATTTCATATTCGAACCCGGACTGTCTACGGCGACGAAGCTTACCGACGTATCCGGCCGTGGAGTCGGCATGGATGTCGTAAGAACGAACATAGAAAAACTCAATGGTACGATCGAGATACAGAGCAAGAAAGGCGAAGGCACTGCCATCGTCATCAAACTACCGCTCACTCTTGCTATCGTCCAGGGGCTACTCGTCAGAGTGAACGATGATGTCTTTGCGATACCGCTCGCATCCGTGCTCGAAACGACTCGTCTTAGAAAAGAGGACGTTAGCTTCATCAATCAGCGGCAAGTAATCAGGCTCCGCGACTCCGTGCTGCCGATACTGAATCTCAAAGACGTGCTGTTTGCTGGGGTTGGGGTGAGCAATCAGGAAAAACCTTACGTTGTGGTCGTCGGATTCGCTGAGAAACGGCTTGGGTTGCTGGTCGATGATCTCCTCGGGCAAGAAGAAGTCGTTATCAGATCCATGGGAGATTACCTCGGCAACACACCCGGAATCGCGGGCGCGACCATAATGGGCGACGGACGAATCCGACTTATCGTCGACATTGGAGGGCTGTTCAACCTCGTCAAGTCGAGGTAGCGGCAGTTCATGCCCGAAGTAGCGGGAAATATATCGGTCCTGGTGGTCGACGACTCGGCCTTCATGCGCAAAGCTATTTCAATGATGCTGGAATCCGATCCGGCAATCAAGGTCGTTGGCTTCGCGAGAAACGGCGAAGAAGCTGTCCAGCAGGTGAGTCAGCTCAAGCCTGACCTCGTCACCATGGACATCGAAATGCCCCGCATGGACGGACTCACCGCCCTGTCGATCATCATGAAGGAAAATCCCACGCCTGTGGTGATGGTCTCGTCGCTCACGAACGACGGCGCAAAGGCGACGCTCGACGCCTTCGATCTCGGCGCAGTGGATTTCATTCCTAAACAGCTATCTTACGTGTCGCTCGACATAGTCAAAATCAAACAAGACCTAATCGATAAGATCAAAAGCATTCATGCGCGACGCCGGACGCTAATGGCACAATACGCATTGGGAAGAAGAAGAAAGGGAACGGATTCCAAAGGAGCTTCGCCTTCCGATGCTGCCAGAGGACATATTATCGACAAGATCGGCAAGCTCGCGAGGCGAGGCATCAAGGTAGTCGCAATAGGGGTGTCAACCGGAGGACCGCCTGCCCTGCAGGCCGTAATCCCGAAGATCCCGGCCGACTTTCCTTCTGGCATACTGGTGGTGCAGCACATGCCACCCACGTTCACCAAGTCGCTGGCTACACGTCTTGACGGCCTCTCCAAGGTCAAGGTGAAAGAAGCAGAGAACGGCGAGCCTATCGTCGCAGGTTGCGTCTACATCGCGCCGGGTGACCGCCATCTGAAGGTCAGAAAATGGGGCGCAAATGCCGACGTAAAGCTCGACAATGAACCCACAACCACGCTGCACAAACCGTCTGTCGATGTTCTAATGACGTCAGTTGCAGAAACCTACGGAGGCGCTTCGCTCGGAGTCATTCTCACCGGAATGGGGTCCGACGGAGCAAACGGCATTGCTCTCATGAAACAGAAGGGCGCGAAGGTGATCGCGCAGAATGAGCAGACCTGCGTAGTCTATGGCATGCCCAGAGCCATAGTGGAAAGAGGACTCGCAGACAAAGTCTCCCCCATCGAGGAAATCGCCTCAGACATCTGTTCGTACTTCATTTGAAGTTTTTGTTGAATTCCACGGCGCTTAACGTTCACATTGCATTGGTATGTGCAGCAAAGAAATTCTTCCCGGCGAGGATCGACTCGCGGCCTACACCGATGCATTCGAGTCCTTCAGCCGCACAATCGAAACACTCGAGAAGTCATACGCCGACCTCGAGTCCAGATTCAGCGCACTCAACGAACAGCTCGAAGAGACCAACATCAAACTGAATCACGCTTTGCTGCAGGAGGAAGAAGCCCGTTCGTTTCTGAACAACATCCTGTCGTCAGTGTCGTCGAGCATTCTGGTGTATGATCGGCAAGGCGGGATAAGCCACTGCAACCTTGCCGCCGAAAGAATGTTCGGACTGAAGTCCGGTAATATCGTGGGCAGAATCGGAGCAGATATCATCCTCTCTGACAACCGTCCGGAGGTTTGTGCCGCACGGACCCTTCAGTCCGGAACCGAGTACAGCTCTGAGGAGAAAGTGATCCGGATGAATTCGGGCGCGGAAGTCCCCGTCGCAGTTTCAACGGCGCTTATGAGAAGTTCCAACGGAGAAGTAATAGGTGCAGTCGAGGTCTTTCATGACCTGACCAAGATGCGCAAGCTCGAGGACGAGATCTCCAGAGTTAAGGCGCTGGCCGCGCTTGGAGAGATGGCAGCCACAATCGCGCACGAAGTTCGCAATCCGCTCGGAGGCATTGCAGGATTCGCATCTTTGCTCAAACGCGACTTAAGTGCGGATCACCCCGCCCAGAGACTTGCGGACAAGATAATCGCAGGTGTCGACAACCTCAACCGCTCTGTAACCAGCCTCTTGACTTACGCGCGAGAGATAAACCTCGCCGTCAGAGAAGTCGACATCGCCCCATTTCTTTCTGAAATCGTAACTTACTTCAAAGCCGACATCAATCACGACGTCGGCATCTACTCCATCAAGCTCGATGTGACTCCGGATGAGCTCCGATGGCGTATTGATCCCGAGCAGCTGAGACAGGCCGTCTCGAACCTTTTGCACAACGCCATTCAGGCGATGCCTGCTGGAGGTTCAATCTCATTACTCGCATTCGCCGAGAACGAATTGACGATCCAGGTTTCGGACAGCGGAGGAGGAATCGACGAGAACATCCTACCTCAATTGTTCACGCCATTCTTTACAACCAAACTGGGCGGGACCGGACTCGGACTCGCTACCGTCAAGAAGATCGTAGAAGCTCACAGAGGAAGAGTCGAGGTCCGGACTTCGCTCGGCGAAGGAACGACTTTTACGCTCGTTATTCCGAGATAGATCGGGGTTCTTGGTGACAACGTCAATAGCGGAAGGTGTCGCATGAACGAAAAGATTCTGGTCGTTGATGACGACAAACTCGTGAACGAATTCGTCGAGGAAACACTGACACGTTCCGGCTACGATGTCACTACTGCAATGTCCGCCGAGGACGCGCTTGAACTGATAGAGATCGAGGAATTCGATCTCATCCTCTCCGACGTCAGAATGCCGAGGATGGATGGCATAGAGCTGCTGAAGCGTGTCAGGAAACTCTCACCATCGACCGTCGTGATCATGATCACTGCGTTCGGCACGGTGAAGAACGCCGTCGAAGCAATGAAGATTGGTGCGTTCGACTACATTCTCAAACCATTTCCCCCGGATGAGCTTGAACTCAATGTCAAGAGAGCGTTGCAGCTGCACTCTCTTCAGGTCGAGAACGATCTTCTGCGAGGAGAGGTGGGCCGCAAATACAGCTTCGAGAGCATCGTCGGCAAGAACAAGGTTCTTACAGACGTCTTCGACTTGGTCAGAGTCGCCGCAGACAGCAAAGCCACCATTCTCATCACGGGTGAATCCGGTACCGGAAAGGAACTCTTCGCAAGAGCCATACACTACAACAGCCCCCGCAAAGCAGGGCCGTTCATCAGGGTGAACTGCGCGTCACTCCCTGAAAACCTCATCGAAAGCGAGCTGTTCGGCCATGAGAAGGGCGCATTCACAGGAGCCATAAGACAGAGCAAGGGCAGATTCGAGCTGGCTGACGGTGGCACGATTCTTCTCGATGAGATTTCCGAGATGCCGATGTCCCTGCAAGCAAAGCTCTTGCGCGTGCTGCAAGAGCACGAGTTCGAACGAGTGGGATCAGGCGTGCCGATTCAGGTTGACGTCCGTGTAATCGCGACCACGAACAGGCACCTGTGGACCGAAATCCGGGAAGGCAATTTTCGCGAAGACCTCTTCTACCGACTGAACGTAATACAAATCGAGATTCCACCGCTCCGGGCCCGCAAGGACGACATACACGCGCTCGTGAGCCATTTCATCGAGAAATACAACAACGAAAACGGCAGGACAGTCGGGAAGCTTGCGGACAATGCTCTGCGCACCTTGATGGCATATCACTGGCCAGGCAATGTAAGAGAGCTTGAGAACGTGATCCAGCGCGGTGTCGTCACGTGCAAAGGAGATGCCATCACCAATGATGACATCCCGTCGTACCTCTCGCTTGGAGAATCCGCTGAGAGCGGATCGCTACGCCTTCCGATGCCGGTTTCTCTTTCGGAGCTCGAGAAAGTCGCTATCCTCGAGGCGCTGAAGTTCACGAGTGGCAACCGAACCAAAGCTGCGGACGTGCTCGGAATCACGTCGAGAACGCTCAGAAACAAGCTCGCCGAGTACGGGATGAAGCAGAAGGAACCTCTCGTCGAAGAGGAAGAACTTACGTAGAGTGTATGACCCGATGCCGATGGACCGCGTGCTCAAATGCGAAGTTCAACTGCAGGATCAATCCGAAGAGGATTACAGAGAGCTGCCCTGTCGTGATTTCGACCTTGATTGCTACGGGTTCGACGGTGTCATCCCATTCGGCAACTACGCAAGATGCCAAGCCTATATGCCAGACCAGGGCAGGTGTATCTTCATTGAGCGTTTCCGCGACCCGGCGTGATCTGCCCCGGCTGTGTTCACTCCGCAAGCATGACCAAAATCAATAGTAATTCATCAGCCCGTCTTCAATTCGCTGCTCCCACTCGGGATCAATAGGTTCGCCTTTGGCGTCGGAGTGCGCAAGGCGATAATCGCCGTAGCCCGTCTCATCTTCGAAAATGAAGAACCTGGCTCCTTGAGACCCAAGTTGGAAGTAGTTCCATTTCTCAAATGGGCCGATGTACTGCGAAGAAGGAAAGCTCTCGATCTCGTCGGGATCGCCATACACGATGAACACCCTTCCGCGGTCGGTCTGCCAGCCGTCGTTCTTCTTGGCGATGTTTACGGAGAACCTTTCGTTGGCATATCTGACTCTCCGAAACAGCTCGACTCTGAATTCATTGATTCTCGTGGAGGGATCAGGATCGGACCGTCGCCAATACTCGTCAATGAACTTCAGTTTGCCTTCCCTCGTGAGACTGTGGAGTGATTTCTGCTCATCCACAGAGAGAACATACTTCAGCATACTCTCCAGCAACTGCAGATCCGCATCCGAAATCGTGTCGGAAGTGGGTCCCGGTGCCAAAGATGGTTTCTGCGCCAATATCTGGAACGGTTTGCTGCCTCGGACCTGCGCTCCAGATTCGCCATCCGTGACTTCCAACGAAAGCATGTAGTTCCCTTCGGGCAAATCATGTATATCGATCGCCGAGGAAGCAATCGCAGAGCTGCCGGGCTTGATGTTCCTGACACGCCCATAATCCGACACCGTCTCCCCTTGCGCGTCGAGAATCTTGCAGGCAACATGGTACTCTTTGTTCATACCGATCCCGAATGCGAGATTGTAGACTTCCGCATAGAAGAACATCACGCTGTCTTGATCTATGAAGATGCGCGACGGATTCGGAACGACTCTTCTTCTGCTCTTGTCGAGAGCGCCATAGTCCGTGACCTGCACTTCTGGCGGAAGAATCCCGATCCTGTAAGAAAGTTCGACGCCGGACATCGTCAGAAGGCCTGCGCTGAAATTCGGGACCTCCAACTTCACCCACCTCTGCCCAACCTTGCCGGAGAGCGCTGAATCACCACTTTGCGACTCGACGTCCTCAACCGTCAACCTCGCAGTGTAGCTGCCCGGCGGCAGTGTCGCCGTTATTTGATCGGCAAGCCGCACGTGCTCGTTGTTAGTTTCCGACGGTGAATTCACCATCGTAGCTATCTTCTTGCAAAGCGTATCAAGTGCCGATCCATTCACGTCCAGAATCTCTATCCACACGAAGACCGTCGCCACATATCCGGTATCGACGTCGGCAAAAGTCAGTTGGTGACGAAACATCCCATAGTAGAACTCCACAAGCGTCAGGCTCGGATCAAGCGGGTACTCAAAGCAGGCGTAGTCGAGCCACGACGCAATCCTGTCCTGCTGGGCCTCGGCGCCTGCATCCAGCACGAACAGCATGGCAATTACAACAATCAAGAGCAAAAGGCCGGACTTTCTCATCGCACAAACCTCCATTAAGATCAGTCGAAGTCCTCGAATGTCTCATGCAATCCCCCTCGCTTGCCATCATAGGGGAACTTAAGGTAGTAGTCACCCGTGTGGTGAGTGTCTTCGAATACGAACGTTCGAGAGAGCTTGAAGTAGTACCATATCTGATAAGGAACGCTCTCAAGCTCGAATGGGTATCGCTCAACGTTGTCAGGCTCACCGAAGATTATGTAGATGCGTCCCCGGTCTGTCCGCCATCCGGGCTGATTAACCACCGAGAAGTACTTGTCCGCGTGGCGAACCCGGCTGTAATAAAGCTCGCGAGTTTCGTTCTCCGGTGTTTCGGGGTACTTATCGTGACCTCGCCAAAACTCCTCGAAAGCTTCGCTGCGCAACCCGACCTCGGTCTTCTTGAGCATCTCAGTCTCTTCCTTGGAGGCTATGTAGCGAAGCTGGTCCACTGCCGTCTCAAAATCGTGCTTAATCATGGCTGTGAGAGACCACTCTACCTCGAAACGCTCCTTTCGCTGGGCAATGCTCCTATTGTGGTCGTCTTTCAGCTCAAGAAGAACGTCATAGGATCCGGAACGAAGGTCATCGGTGGGTATCGCCTTAATCAGTCTGATTACAGGCTTGTCAAGCACAACCGCCAGCTCGTCCGTGTACACCGTCTTCGACTCATTAAATCTAACTTTGTATACGATGGTGGCCTCAGCGGGAGTAGTCTCTTGGTTGTACAGCTCAACATAGAACGACAGATGTCCGGATTCGCCGCTGAGACTTCGCGAAACCGCCGGTACTATTCGCTTTTCCCCTTTGTCAAATGCCGACCTCGCCGCTGTCGTATCGTTGGTTGCAAGGATGAACTCTATTGCTGACATGTCGATTTCGTTCCGGAAAAGCTCTCCGACGTGCAAATCTCGTTCACCGGATGAAACCTTGCCGGAAATCTTGTCAATCAGTTTGCACACAACCTTGAACTTGCCCTGAGGAACCTGGAGCTCAATTTGATTGACGAGAAAGGAAGTGCCGCTCTTCGTGTCCTTGTATGTATTGACTTCATGCTTCCGCTCTCGCGAGTACCCCGTTACCTGGTTATTATCCGTCCCGAGGATTACGACGTTGAATTCGTAGTCCGCTACGAACCTGTCCTCCTGCTTAATGTACTGCAGGCCATCGTTAAAGATCTTATAGTATATCTCGAGAGACACCACTTCTTCGCTTGCCTCCGACCTGAATGTGGCGAAATCGAACTGAAATCCCGGCTCATCGAGCTTCTTGTCGTCGACGAACCCCGTCTGGGCATTGACGGGCGAAGCCATCGTCAAGATCGTAACGACTATGAACAGGGCTTTGAGGAATCGGATATGTTTCACAAGCTCAACTCCCAGTCAATAACATCCGTTCAAGAGCAATTCCTATATCTTATAAACGAAGCTGTGCACAAATAGTTTAACAGCCCCGTTCATGCAAAATAACTGGAACCGCTTTCAGTCGCGCAAGGAAAAATCTCGGGTTATTCGTAACGGAGAGAGACCACAGGATCGACCCTCGCAGCTCGATACGCAGGATAGATGCCCGATATCAGACCAACCCCCACGGCAACGGCGAAGCCAAGCCCAATCCCTCTGTATGGAACGACAAATGGAAGATTCGTAATGGACGTGATAAGAAGACTCGTGCCGAGGCCTATCAGAATGCCGATCGTGCCGCCTGAACAGGAGAGTGTTACCGCTTCCACCAAAAACTGCAAGAGGATGTTGGACCTTCTCGCGCCTATTGCTTTGCGGACGCCTATCTCGCGGGTTCTCTCTGTGACCGAGACGAGCATAATATTCAGAACACCCACTCCTCCGACCATTAGTCCGATCGAAGAAATGACAACCATCACCACTACGATGGTGCCGGTGATATCTTCGTACAGATCGACCAGGTTCGCCTGCGTGAACACGGCAAAGTCATTGTCTTTGTCTGCAGGTACACCCCGGTGCAGCCTCAGAGCATTGATGATCTCTTCCTCAGCCTGAGCCATAAGGTCCGAAGACTTCGCCGAGACGGAAAGCCACAGATTCTTCTTCCAGGGGTGAAGTTTGGAAAACGTGTTCAGGGGTATGGCAACCCACTTATTTGCATTGTCCTGGAACGATATGTCGACCTTTTCCATCACGCCCACGACAGTGAACTTTGTGTTATTGACTGTGACAACTTTGCCTACCGGATACTCTCCCGGCATCAGGCCGTCAGCCAGATCGTATCCAAGGACGCACACTCTGGCGGCGTGCTGGTTTTCACCCTCCGTGAAAAACCGTCCCTGTGCTGCATACGCATTGTTCACTCTCTCGTAGTCAGGAAGAGTCCCAAAGAACATCGGCCGATCGACAGTCCTGTCTCTGTATTTCGCCACATTGCCCGAAGGGTGTTGATAGTGATTTTCGGGCGATACCCCTCCCACCGATGGACACTGTTCCTTTATGACCTCAGCCTCTTCGATCGTAATCGGCTTGCGTTTTCGCTCTTCGTCAGACAGATTCGACCGATCGGTATTGGGAGGATACTTCGAAATGAAGATCACGTTGGATCCGAGCCTCTCAATAGATCCTTTTATTGAGTCGTCCACTCCCTCGATTATGGCAACCATCGCGATGACCGACGCTACGCCGATCAATACGCCGAGAATCGTCATGAATGATCTGAACTTGTTCGCCATGAGCGAATCAAGAGCAATTCGAATTCCCTCTGCGCCTTCGAGTAGTTTCACTATTCATACCTCATAGCATCTACAGGATCAAGTCTTGAACCCTTCAACGCAGGGTACAAACCGAAAAGCACACCGATGCCCGTGGAGACGACAACGCCGCTCGTAACCGCAATCGTGGAAACTACGAATGGAAGTCCCCCGGCGTCGGCGAGCGTCTTTGCCGTGAACAGTCCAAGTGCAATTCCTACGATGCCGCCTGCAAGCGACATCAGAAGCGCCTCAAGCACGAACTGAAGCAATATGTGTTTTCGCCTTGCCCCCAGCGATTTTCGGATGCCTATCTCCCGAGTTCTTTCCGTAACCGAAACCATCATGATGTTCATCACCACGATGCCGGCCACAACCAGGGCTATCGCCGGGATTGCAATTGCCGTAACCCTCACTGCCTTGGTTATCTGCTTGTATAGCGCCATAAAGTTGTCCGAAGTGATAATGCCGAAATCATCTTCCGCCTTATAGGGAACATTCCGCCTTGCTCGCATGATCATTCGAACTTCATCGATAGTCTCTTGCATGGTCTCCGGCGACGGCGCCTTAACGAGAATTGTAAGATACTGATTCGTACCGAACTGCTTCCTCATAGTCGAGATGGGGATGACAGCGATCTTGTCGAGATCATTTCCGAGAATGGAGCCTTGCTCTTCGGACACTCCGATAACTTCATACTGCAATCCGTTGATTCGGATCTCCTTGCCGAGCGGGTTGTTGTCGGCAAACAGCTCCTTCTTCACGGTGGGACCAATCACCACCACCTGCCGAGAGTGTTCCTCTTCGAAAGGAGAAAAGAAGCGGCCATCTGCTATCTCATACTCGCTAATTCGAATGACGTTGGCAGACGTCCCGCTCAACTCGACGTTGTTGAGCTTCTCGCGGCCGAGCTTGAGAGCTGCGCCGCCCGCGTAAGCTTTGGCGCCGACTTCGACACATGTTTCACAATCCGCCTGAAGAGCTCGAACGTCCGATATCGATATGTCTTTCCGCTTCATTATCTTGAGGAATTCTTCCTCCGATGTCACAAGTCCGAACTTGTCGACTATGAACACGGAAGGCCCCATCCCCTCCATCAGCTCGAGCACCCTGTGGTTCATCCCCTCGATAATGGACATGATTGCAATCACAGAAGTCACGCCTATCAGGACGCCGAGAATCGTAAGCGATGTCCTCAGCAGATGCGCACGCAGCGCCTGTGCGGAGAGTATTATGAGGTCAAACAGCCTCATGGCGGACTCTTCCGGCGCGGTGTTCTTCCCGCTCTATCTTGCCGTCAAGAATGTGAACTACCCTTTGGGCTCTGTCGGCTATGTGACGCTCATGAGTAACCATGATGATCGTATGACCCTTCACGTGAAGCTTGTCAAACAGGTTCATGATATCTACACCGGTGGCTGTGTCGAGGTTACCCGTCGGTTCGTCGGCAAGAAGTATCGATGGATTGTTAACCAGCGCCCGAGCGATCGCGACCCGCTGACGCTGACCGCCGGAAAGCTCGTTCGGCTTGTGGCCCATTCTGTCGGCAAGATCGACAGATGCAAGAGCCGAGCGTGCTCTCTCACGCCTTGTGGCGGAATCGGTTCCGTTATAGATCAACGGAAGCTCGACGTTGTGCAAAGCAGTAGCGCGCGGAAGCAGATTAAATGTCTGGAAAACGAATCCGATCTCTTTGTTGCGAATCCTGGCAAGCTCATCATCATTCAGGTCGGAGACCTTCTGGTCGTTCAGATAGTACAACCCCTTCGTTGGTGTATCGAGGCATCCGATAAGATTCATCAAAGTTGATTTGCCCGAGCCCGACGGTCCCATGATCGCCAGATACTCCCCTTTTGCCACAGCGAGACTCACCCCTCTGAGAGCATGAAGCTCCTCAATCCCCATCACGTACGTTTTCCAGAGGTCCTCAGTTTGGATTAGCATCGCGCTTCACTCTCTCTGTCCTTCGTCGCCCTTGGCGCTCTTGCTGACAATTATCTTATCGCCGTGTTTGAGTTTGCGGAGCATCTTGTAGGGTCCTATGACTATCTCTTGTCCCTCCGACAACCCGGACACGATCTCGATATTCTGCTGGTCGGCGATCCCCGTGTTCACCTCGACAAACCAGGCCTTGCCGTCTTTCACGAGAAACACGCCTTGATATTCCTCGTCCTTGTCTGACGATAGCTCAACGTGAGCGCTTTCGGGCGGCTCCGCAGCAACGGCTCCTGAGGTCTCCTGACTCGCTTCACTCGACGTGAGTGAGTCACTTGGTGGCAAGCTGTCTCGAACTACGACTGCTTGTATGGGAACATGCTGCACTGCGAGGTGCTGAGCGGTTGTGATGTCAACTTCCGCAGTCATCCCTGATCTAAGGTCCGCAAACGCATCCTCGAATTGTATCTTCACCAGGAAGTTCGTCACTTGATCCTGGGCTGAGAAACCGGAGACCTTGGCAGAGCTGCCCACTTCAGTAACGATTCCTTCAAATGTCGTGTCAGGGAAGGCGTCGACTTTGATTTTTGCCTTCTGACCGAGCTTCACAGCGGCTATGTCGGTTTCGTCAACTTCTGCTTCCACCTCGATTTCACTCAGATCTGCCACGGTCATAATGACTGTGCCCGGATTATTCATCGTGCCGACAAGTACAATTTCGCCCACTTCAGCGTTCAGATCGGTGATAACGCCTGCCATCGGAGATCTGAGTACTGTCTTCGCAAGTTCATCCTCGGCCTGGACCAGATTGGCTTGAGCTTGTTCCACCTGGAATTGGGAAGCATCGAAGTTGGCCTTCGCGACCTCGTGCGCCGTCTGCGCGGACACGTTCTGTTCCTCGGACGCAAGTCCTCTTTCAAACAGCTTTATCGACCTGTTGTGAGTGAATTCTGCCTCAAGCTTGGTCGCCTCGGCCTGCTTCATAGCTGACTTCGATGAAGCGAGCGTTGCTTTAGCCATCCTCACGGCTGCCTCATAGCGGGTCTGGTCGAGCTTCACCAGGAGATCACCTGATTGCACGCCGTTGCCTTCCTTAACAGGCAGCTCCATGATGGTCGCCATTACAGCCGCCTGAATCTTTACCTCGGTTTTCGGCTTGACTCTGCCCGTAGCCGTGACCCTGGCGACGATGTCTCCATTCTCGACCTTTCCGGAATTGACCTCAGTGCCCTTCTCCCTCGATGTCACAAGGTTCGCTACGATGATTATCAGTAGAGCGAGAACAACCCCACCGATGATGAACAACTTCTTCTTCGACTTCTTTCTCGGCGGTTTGGTCTCTGCTGTGGCCATTGCATCTGTCACGGTCGCCACCTTCTTTCTTTAGTCAGGATTCCCGATTGCCTTCTGCATACGCGCTACGGCAAGGTAGTAATCGTACTTACTCTGTATCTTGTCCGACTCAGCCGTTCTGAGACTAACTTCGGCATTGAGTATGTCGAGAATTGTGGCTGCGCCGAGAGTGTACTTCTCCTGTGCGAGCTTGTAATCCTCCTCCGCCGATGCAAGCTTCTCGTCGGAGAGCTCTCTTGCTTTGGACTTTTCCGTTAGATTGAGATGAGATTCCCTGACCTCAAGCTGCACTGTCCTCCTCGTATCACTCGATAGGTACTCCGCCGTGTGAATATTCGCTTTGGCCACGTCCGTCTGACGCTTGGTCTGGAGTCTGTTGAAGATGTTGAAAGACAGGGAAGTCGACAACTCGGCATTGTAGTTTCTGCTGAATTCCTTGGTGTCTCCGAGATCCTCCGAACTCCAGTTCTTGGAAGCATCCACGCTCAATCTTGGCCAGTAATCGCCACGAACACTCCTAAGAGAGTACTTAGAGGCTCGCAAGTTCTCGAGGGCAGAAAGATAACTCGGGTTCCGGTCCAATGCCTCGGCATAGGCTTCTTCAAACGTCGATTCACCCGCCGACATCTCGAACTCCTGCACCGTGATCTCCTGATCCACAGGCTCACCGATCGCGTAACTCAGATTCGCTTGGGATGTCTTGACGCTGTTCTCAGCCGTGAGCAGATCAAGTTGCGCCTGAGCAAGTGACACTTTGGCTTTGAGAACGTCGGAGCGGGAGGCAGAGCCAAGCTCGAATTTCGTCTCTGCGATTTTCATAAGTTCCTGTGACCGCTCGAGCGCCTTCTTGGATATTTCGTAAGTTGACTGCGCCAAGAGCAGGCCGAAATAGATCGACTTCACGTTGTACGCGGCATCAAGCCTCGCCTGCGCGACATCGTGCTTGCTTGCCGACAGGCTCGCATTCGCTCCCACGAGATTCCAGTAGCGGGCAAGTCCGTCGAAAAGAACCAGGCCGGATCGGATACTCGCCCCGTACGAATGTCCCTTTTCCAGCGGATTGGCATAGTCGCTTCGGGAGAGGCCGGCGTTCAAATCAGGCAGGAATGCGCCCTTTGTCGCCAGCAGATCAGCCTTCGCCTGTCTGACTCCGTCCTCGGCTTTTACAACCGAGATGCTCGTCGAGAGCGCCATATCGATGCAGGTCTTCAGCGTGTAAACTCTCTGTTGCGCAAGCGCTGACGAAGCCAGGATGACGGTCGTAATCGCCAGCGTCGAAAACACACCTATTGCACTTCGTGCATGAAGCTTCATTGCAGCCTCCCAATAGTTTATAACCCGAACGCGCCCCCCGCAAATGATGAGACGGCAGCGCTGATGACAATCCAAATCACCCAAAAGGCTACTACCCACATCGCGAGCTTTTTTGGAGACACTGTCGGAACAAACACACTCATCCCTATTACGACGAGGGACACCATCCAAATCGAAAAAATGTCAATCTTATTGAGAAGTGAGAACAGCATCGAGGTAGTGTCATTGCCAGACAGAAACACAGCAAGGCTCGTGCGTACATCCATGCTCTTCTTTGCGACAATCAGAACCGTCTTGATTATTCCTTCCGGCACACTAACAAGAGCAGCAAACGAGTAGACATGGAGCATCCCCCTGTACGATGTGGAGCCTCCGAGAAATGTGCTCCCGATTAGAAACAACACGCCTGCTACCACAAACGTAGCTGCAGCCTGCCAGACGAGACCCAGCGCCAGTTGCCAGACAGGGGGATCGAGAATGGCTTTCCTCGTCTGTTCAATTGTCTCTCTCTTCTGTTCTTCCGGTAGACGATCGAGCAAAGGGTTGTTTTCGAGCTTGCTGACCTGATCCTCAACGAGGTATGACTTCATTGCAGGATAGCAGATCATCCCGACTGCGTAGATGACGATGATCGGGATCACAAATACCCACTTGCTGCGTGTCAGGCTGAGAAACGTTTCCTTAGGAGCATAGAAAATGCTGATGAACCTGTTCAGTGGATTCATCTTCACGTAAGGCAGGTTTTCGAGACTCTGTTTGTCTGTCACCATCTCTTCCCTCACATTCTGAGTCTATCTGACGGATAGACACAGAGAATGTTTCAAAATTGCGACAATTCGCTCTCCTATACAATGATCTGTCACATCATCGAATCGTCGATGGTCGCTCAGTTTGAATATACTCAGTTCCGCAGCCCGCAAAGACAGTCAATATCCCGTCGGCAATGCTCACGGTAGTCTCACCGCCGACAGTCTCATTCGACAACCCAAGCGAGCACGGTTCGAGTCGAATTCCCGTCACTTCCCACTTTGCTCCGGCTATCGTCAGACGCTCGACATGCTCTCCAAATGCGAACACCGAGAAGATCGTCCCTTCGCCGCAGTTCAAGATGGAGGAACGGTTGAGTCTGCTGAGGGCAAATGCTGTGAACTCGCCATCATATAGAAACACCAATCCAGCATACTTCGCCAGCAAAACGAGATTCGAAAAGAGATGGTCGACTCGTCTGCCCGTGGCGTTCAAGAGCGCTATCGAGGAAGCTCCTCGTTCAAGCGCTACATCGATCGCAAGTTCAGTATCTGACTTCCCCTTGTTCTGTGGAAATGCCAAGATCTCGCGCGGGCGGAGTCGATTCAGAGAAGCCCGCTCCATTGAGTCCATGTCACCCACAAGGATATCAGGTTCAATGCCGAGCTTGACAAACTGCATCATCCCGCCATCTGAAGCGACACGAAGCCAAGCCTTGGCGAGTTCAGTTCTGAGCGCTTGTTCAGGCAGAGGCTCGCCGTTGCACACTATGCAGGCTCGCTTATTGTTCATGCGACGAATATACTGCACGGGGCTATGCATCGAAAGCAAATCTTACCCCACGGATCGCCTACACTCCACCTGTGGCACTTTGCTTTGCAGCTTGTAGGATAGAACCCGAGCAGACTACGCCCGCGGAGATGCAACGTGGTTCTGTCTATGTCAATATGATTGATGTCTGTTCATTGCAAATTGATCGCAATTTGATCGAGAAAAGCAAACGGGGGCCGAGTAGACCCCCGTCTGTTCGCGGAGAGAAACAAGTCCGTGATGTTGCTCAATCTCTTGAAGCGAGAGCCTTAAGCCGCTGCCAATCCGGATCAGAGAGGTATCGTTGCTCTTGGTCGGGGCTTGCAGCTTCCTGGAATTTCTTGTAGTACTTGCGCGCGTCCTTATCTTTCCCGCGAGACAAGTTCGCAAGCGCAAGCAGCGCGTAGACGTCAGCCTTCTTGTCAGTTAGCTTCTCCGCTTTCTCATAGGCCTTGATCGCCTCTTTGTGGTTTCCAAGAACAGAATAGGCATCGCCCAATCCTATCTGGTTGGCATAGGAGTTCTCATCGAGACTCGAAGCCGCCTGAAAGTCCCGCAGTCCGCCCTCATAGTCTCCCCCGTCGATGCAAGCGTATCCGCGCGCTCTCAGGATGGCCATGTCGTTTGGAAAAAGGGCCAGTGCCTGCGAATAGGCTTGAATCGCGGCCGTGGCCTGTCCGGCAGACCTGTACAGATTGGCGCCTGTCATGAAATCCTTGCGGGCATCCTCTTTGCGCCCTGTGTTCAGCTGCGCCTCGCCCCGTTTAATGCAAAACTCCGGTCTCTTCTCTTTCGCCAGCGCCAGCGTGTATTGCTCTACCGAGGATGTCCAATCGCCCGATGCTGCTGCCTTCGCTCCTGCATCCGCGTACTCCGAGGCAGTCGGTTCAGCAGGAGGTTCTGCAGCGACCTTGATCAATTCGGCTGAAACAGCTGCTGTCTTACCGGCTGTAACAGACACGCTTTGTTCGAAGGGATGATAGCCATCGAATTTCACGACTACGGTGTGTAGTCCTTCACTGAGATTGCTGAATTTACGGCTACCCACGCCTTTCTTCTTCTTGTCGATATACACTTCTGCCTGCTCGACGTTTGTGGTCACCTTTATGGCTCCGACCGGTGTTGGGTCCTGCTCTTCCTGTTTCTGGGGCACCGGATTTGAAACTACAGAAGTCTCCTCGTACAGGTTCTGCCCAGCTCCGGCAACAGCCAGACCGACGACCGACTGTGACGAACCATGGCTGACGGTCACGCTCGACGGACTGAAGAATGGTGTCTCTGCAGTCACCGTGTAGTAACCTGACGGAACCATCTCGAACGAGAACATACCGTTCTTATCGGTCGACACCGATTTGCCGAGTTCGCTTATTGTCACCTTCACATCAGACAATACTTGAAGTGTGTTCGAATCCACGACCACTCCGGTCAGGGGCGCAAGATAGTTGCCCGAACGGCTCCTTCCAATCTGCACCAAAGCCAACAAGAACACCACAAACCCGAGGGCAGCGTAAAGACCAATTGTTTTCAGGTCCCGCTTGCTTTGCTTAAGTATAAA
>JAGVNY010000045.1 GCA_020053015.1 Candidatus Zixiibacteriota bacterium
AGAACAGCCCGGCTGGTGCAAGCCCCACAAAGTTGTAGCGGGTTAGGAATGCGAGCCCTGCAACCAGCCCTGCAAGAAATACCCATGTTCTGGGCTTGGTTCCGGATACGCTGAGGACGCAGGAGCTCGCAAGAAACATGGCCGCTCCCATCGAGTCTGTCCCGACGAGATAGGAATGCCGGATTATCAGGGGCGTTAGCGCTACCAAAACGGCTGCCAGTAGTCCGATCTTGCTGCTCTTGAAACAGACCATTCCAGCTACATAAGTGAGAAGAACCACAGCAATGGAGAAGAGCCAGGAGACGATCTTCCCAGACAGGAAGACATCTCCCACGAGCAGATCGAGACCCGCCACTACTGCGGAGTACAATGGAGGCCAGTATTTCGAATCATAGTGCCAGATATTCTCCGCGTTCTGCATTAGTTCGATCGGATCGCCGGATTTGACCGCAACATCGTTAATTGCAACGAGTAGCCCCGTGCCAATCGCGAAAGCGAGTGTAATGAGGTAGATAGCTAAGTGCTTCTTCGCAGTGGGCATAGCAGGCGAAACCACGCTACAGTTTTGTCGATCCCGTCCCGCTGTTGAACAACCGATGATCTAAGGTCAAAACGGACAGAGCAAACCTGACAGATGGCCGATTCCCCGTGGACGAGCTATCTTAGCAGCTTGATAACAACCAATCACTGAAGAAAGTTCGCCTTGAGGCCTCGATAAATTCGCTGCTGCCCAGATGCTCTTCTGAGGGCGAGACGGCTGAGCTACTATTCACTGATTCGATTGCCGTCGAAATTATTATTGACAAAGGCAATCCATATTGTTATATGGAAATTCGGAGAATTGCGATGCCATATACGCCTGGATTGCATGAAATCTATGAATGCCAAGTATCCCATCCTGACGGAGGTCTTGTGAAACTATCTAATTGCGCCATGCTCCTCCAGACAATCCTTCTCTTCGCCGCGACGATTGCAAGCGGTCAATCTTGGGAGTGGGCGATTAAGCCGATCGGGCTTGCGAGCACGAGCTTTGCTCATAACAGCGTCGTCAGCGTTGACGTTGATGATCTCGGTTACTCTTACATAATTGGCAACTTCAACGACAGTGCGACCTTCTCCACCGTGAAGATGAAGAGTGTCAATGTGCTCGACATCTACGTCGCGAAGCTGAATCCGAACGGCGCGCTCGTATGGGTTCGCACCATTGGTGGGCCATTCGACAACGATCAAGGCATCGATGTAACGCTGGATCCAGCCGGCAACGCATACATCGCAGGGTACTTTCGTGACTCATTGAATTTCGACGGTTTAGTCGTGAGGCAAGCCGGGTCCTCGTACAACGCAATTGCTAAATGCAACGCGAATGGGGATGTTCAGTGGGCACGATTGGCAGAAGGCCAAAGCGCATATTTAGCGGGGGGGATCGCATACAGCCCCACCGGGCACTTCTACTTCGGGTGCGGTCACACATTCGCCAAATACACGCTTGATGGAGATTCAGTGTGGACAATCCAGATCCCTCTCGCGTCGAACTCATTCTCGGTTATTGACGTAGCTGTCGACAGAGAAGGCCACTACATCTACATGACTGGTTCGTTTTCTGGAGCAGTGGACATCGGCGGTGTTATTCTCAATTCCGGCAGTCTCTCCAATTGGGACATCTTCGTTGCCAAATGCGATGAAGATGGCAATGTCATCTGGGCTAAGCAAGCAGGGAGCCCGGCAAGCATCTGGCCTGACGCCGGCAACGGCATTGAGGTTGACCAAGCCGGCAATGTGTACGTCTGCGGGACATTCACCGCGACATCGTATTTCGAAACCGATTCGGTCATTGCCGGCAATTCGCAGTGGTCGATGTTCCTTGCAAAGTACGACGGATCTGGCAATCTGGATTGGCTAAGAGGCGGATACAGCGCCGGCATCACTTCTTCCTCGGCTTCAGAAGTTCGTCTCGTCTCCAATGAAACGGCCGTTCTGGTGGCGGCTGGATTCACCGGCTCCGTGACTTTTGACGGCACGGCTTTCAGCATATCCTCAGGAGGGGACGCCTTGGTCATGAAAGTAAGCGAAGACGGTGATCTACTTTGGGGCGAACAGAGCGGCTCGACCTTGGCGATAATCACGGTGAACGGCATGGACGTCAATCGTGGGACATCGTCAGCGGTCGTGGTCGGCAAGCACAGCAGCATTTCAGCGACTTTCACGCCTTTCGTTTTCACGAAGCCGCCGGTCGGCTCGGCTGACGGCTTCATCGTCAGTACCAGCACGAACTCTCCGACGCCTGCGGAGGAGGTCCATGACGTGGTTCTGCCTGCAGAATTACTGTCGACCCAGAACTATCCCAATCCCTTCAATCCGAGCACCACGATTGCGTTCGAGCTCCCGATTCGCTCGCATGCCACGGTAACCGTTTGTAACATTCTCGGCGAGCACGTGCGCACTCTCATGGACAAATCAGCTTTGGCAGGAGCCTACGAGGTTGAATGGGATGGGCGTGATCAAAACGGCAATCAGGTTGCGACCGGTGTTTACCTGTATCGCATAGCGGCAGCAGGTCAGACTCTCACAAGAAAGATGATGCTGTTGAAGTGAGACCGCAGCGTTGTAGGTCAATCCGTCTTGCGGATTGACACAGCACACAGGCGTCAGGCCCCAAGAGGACCTGACCTACGATCTGAATCTCCCCCGTCGGCTGTGGCGATACATCGTCATTCCGGCAAGGGCTTGTTTGACAAGCCCGCAAGCCGGAATCCAGCAAAGAAAGAAACCCACCTAAAAGGTGGGCCACCCGTCACCAGCGCTCAGTGGCAGTCAGACTCGATAGTAATCAGCCCGCCAATTCTTGATCGCTTTCTTGATGGCATCTTCCGAGAGATTCTCAGCGACCGCACGGTTGCAGAGTTCGAGATACTCGCCGTCCGATGCAAACCGCAGTCCGATGATCTGCCGGATAGTCAGTCGAGAGTCCAACAGCTTGCCGGTCATCACGAAATGTCGCAAGTTTTCCTCGGCACGGATTGCTCGGTCCTGAGCTTTGAGAGCAAAGCTGCGCGCATAGATGAAGATGAACCCCAGTATAACAAACACGACAACGAGCAGCGAAGCGGAGTAAATTCCGCTGTGCTGACCCAGCGATTTGATAAGATTGACGACCGACCCGATCAACGAGAGCGCAATCAGCCCGAAAGTCACGGCATGGTACATCGGTACGAATTTCACGTGGTTGGCATAGTTCTGTTCAGTCATGGTGGCATCCTTTCCTTGTAATCCATCTAATTCAAATAAGCTCGTCCAAAACAACAGCTTAAGGCATTCCGGGCTTCACAAAGTCGTAGCACGTGTGCCCCACCGTCCCGTCCTGAGTCGTAGGTCGGGTTCCGGATTGCGCAGAGCGCAAGAAGAAACCCGACACCGACTTGTCGGCCTTCTGCGTCACGCGGAACGTGACCCCCGGAGGCCGACCTACTCACTTATGAGACAGCCTCTGGACATCTGCCGGGCACGGACATCAACTAATGTGTTCTAAGACAGCCTCCTTGCGGTGGAACGAATTGAAGCATCGAGCTCCCAAGTCACCGGTAATTCTCTATGAGTTCGCTTGTACCCTCGAACACACTCATCATGAAGGGATACATCTCATTCGATTCCAGCCGAAACTTCTTCACGGCAAGCCCCCAGCCGGAGCGGTAATCCATCGTCGCAATCATCTCATTCTCTAACCACTCCTCATGCCTGCAAAACATCCAAAACGAAAATATCTTCTCGTCTATCAGTCCTTCCGTCCAGTATTGGAATTGATCTATTTGCAAACTCCAAAAGAGGCTGTAGTACTCTGCCACACTGTACTGTTTGGCCTTCGCCTTTGGTCTGAGCGTGTAGTATATTTTCGCGAATCGTCTCTGGCACTCCATCGCGATGTCGACGCGCTTAAGAGATTTGTTGGTACAGAGCGACAGTTTCAACGATACGACGGAGAGTATGACCGTTGCGATCCAGAGCGCCACTGTGATTACATCGATGAGGTCCGTGCTGCATCCCCCAGCAAGCTGTTCAAGTCACTGTATTTCTATAATCATACGATCTGTTCTCGTCTCTGTCAAGCTTGTACCGCACCGATTCGCTGTAGGAAAGTGCGGACGAAGGGAGGCGTCAATCCCCAAGAGGGATTGACCTACGAGGCTGCCGTCAACGATCAGGTGCCCCGGACATTTGTCCGGGTTCCGAACCACAGCTCCATTCCTGTGAAACCCGGACGAACGTCCGGGTCACCTGGTCTCATGCAAGGACGGCGGGGGGAGCCTATCTGAGCGCTGCATATCACAGCACAGAAGCTGCCAAGCGTACGAGCCAAGTCACAATCAGGAGAGAGTACAGAGCACGAAAGACGTGGCGTAATCCCGGTCGATGGCTCTTGGCATAAACATGAACTTGGGTGATGGTCGTGAAACAGAGCTTCTCCTCAAGGACTATTGCCGCTTCTCGATACTTGTCTGCCAGTGAAGCAGCCCTCAAGTCTGCGAAGATACCGGAAATCAGCACGAGAATTCCAACCAATGCCAATATCGCTAACCCCGCTACGCCGGACGTATGAAACAAAGTAACTGACAGGAGAATCGATGTGATCGTGGCACAGAACCCGAACACCTTCGTGCGGTAATCGAGGAAATACTGCATCAGCGACATGCACTGCTTCCATTCGTCAAGATACATGTTCATTCGACCTCCCTTCTGAACAAATGATGCTCGGAGCGACCGCTCAGCGCTCCGATGCCCTGCCGTCAACGATCAGGTGCCCCGGACATTTGTCCGGGTTCCGAACCACTGCCCCATTCTTGTGAAACCCGGACGAACGTCCGGGCCACCCAGTCCGAATACTCGAGTCAGAGCTTCATGGAGCGAAGCGATCTGTCGATATCCCGCAAACCTTCATACACCTCATACAGCCGGAGCTTCGTGACATCTGGTGCGTCTAGGCGCAGAGTAATTCCCTTCATGTGCGTATGAGCGACAGCGTCTCTTGTCTCCTTAAACGTCGACAGATTAGCCTTCAGAATAGTGAATCTGCTAGAATCCAGTCTGAGTTCCAGCTGCTCAACCCTGTGCAGGCCAATCAGCTTCTGAAGCATCGGTCTGAAGTTTCTATCGTAATCGAACGAATAGGTCTTCCTTATAGTGCTGCCTTCGAACTCCTTAATACCGGCAGAAGAGATCCGTAGACGCCTGCATAATCCTCTGACAATATCATCCATGGTCAATTCTATCCAACCACACGCTTCAAGGACTGCCATCTTTGCGTATATTTCTGTCTCCTGATTGCCGCGAGCCGATTTGTACAACTTGCACAACAGATCCAAACTCGCAGCGATGTGACACTTAACGACCAACGTGCTGCCCAGCCATCGCAGTCTGCGCAGCCGTCATCCGGCCAATCACGCGCTGTCTGCCCGACAACCCCTCTCGCAGCTTCTCGTCGGAAAACTCCTCGTGCCTCAGCAATTCGTCGTAGTACGCTCGTACTGTTTCAGCTGGAGATTTCTCGAGGTACTCGATGTTGAAGGCCGTCCCTACTAGCGTAGCTTCAAGAATCGTTATACTGAGCGAATCCGGTATCCTGCCTTGAAATATCTTTTCGTATGCAACGCGAGCGGTTCGCTCGAAGAGACTTCGTTTATCGCTGAGAAATGTTGAATCTGCGTTCTTGTTATCGTCCATATAGTCATTGAGGAACTGAGCAAGTCTGCCATTGTACTTTTTTAGTCGATCATGAAATGCTAGGACGCGGAGGATCAGCTCCTGCTTGGAATAACGATATCCCGAAATCGACTTCATTCGATTGAGTTTCATCCAATCGGAATTCTCATTCAGGTCATTTAGGAGTTCGTTGAAGGGACCGGAGAAGATGCAGTTTCTGATTTCTTGGTTGTTCAATTTCATTCCTCCGGTGTTTAGTCGATGGAAAATGGTAAACAGGTACTGCATGTGACTCTTCTTGGAGTAATCACAGCGCAACACGGTAACCGGGAGCGAAAGATTCTCGATTCTCGTGTAATATTGGTGTAAGTCCGACTTGGGGTCGAGGAAGCTTGTTACAGGTTTCCCAGCAAGCTTCGGATCTATGTCTTCCAATTTCGACAGCTTCCAAGTCTCCCCAGCAAGGAATCGAACGATCGTTGCCATTCTTTGCAACCCATCAATCACCTGCCACCTCTGGGTCTTGTAATCGAGACTGAAGCACATGCTGGGAATCGGTAGCTGTTTGATTAGAGAATCTATGAATCGGGTCTGCGCCGGACCAGTCCATACAATCTCCCTCTGGAACTCGGGCTGAATCTGGAGAATGTTCGTCCTGTGCATTCTGAACAGATCAGCACATGATCGCAACTCGTTGTATGCGATTATGTCTGGAGGGGGCTGTAAAGAGCTATCGTCGGCAAGGAATGATTCCTCTTCCTGCTTCTTGAACGCTGGGCCCATCTACTATCCTTTCTGCGAAACTGTTGTTATCTGTCCAAGTACCCTCCCAGCTGGCTGGATCAAGGCCATTCATAGAACGCTCACGATCTTACTCGTGTGGCCAATCTGGCATATGTTGAACTTAAGGCCATCTCGAGCCAGCAGGAGCTCTTTACACACAGCTATGGGCGACTCTGACATTCTCCGGGACACTCCACTTAACGTCTCTCCAGCAATTTGTATGTAGCTGACTGATTTCAGTTTCGAACCATGATAAGTCCCCTTCCCCTCCCCTGTCAATCCCAAACTCCGCCCACCGCAAACAAGAAAAGCCCCGGCTCACGCCGGGGCTTCTATTTCCAATAGCATACAGGAATCTCTGAAGATGTCGACTATGATGGAATATCAAAAGGGGCTTCTCCCAGTCGGGACCTGAGAAGCCCGTTCTGACGTTTGGCCACCCGCCCGGCGTACTGCTGTTAGCAGGTTCAGTGCTAGTGCCTGATACCGTGCCTCCCAAACCAAGATAGTCGTCTTTCCTTAGGCTCCATGGGTTGTCCGTAAAGGTCCTCGTATTCAACCCGAACCACCAATGCAGAGAGCTTCTGTCTCGCAGCGTCTCGCGATTGGCAATAAGCTGAATCTTCAGGATGACCTCTTAGGCCTAGGAGCTGAAAGAACTTGCCAGCCTCCAATGTAGCGCCATCAACGCTGTCGTAGTAATTCGACCAGAAAATACCTGGCGAAAGTGGCGGCATATGAGACACGATGTCGTCATGCACCACGCCTTCGGCGTCCGTTACTCGAAGCGTGCGAACTCGCATAGGGCCGAGACCTTTGTTCTGAAGAAATACACCAATCCTGTTTTCGAAATCAGCAACTGGTATGGCTGCGATCGGCCGAACGGACAGTCTCATATGCTTCCTCTGGGCGTAACCCGTCCACGCCGTCAGTCCGGTGGCGAAGACTGAAACAACAAGGGCACAGATTGCGATTATCATTGTCGCATCCATAGTCCGCTATTGGCTCCCAACCAGCTAGCAACTGTCAAATTGACCCGCTAAAGACGCCATCGGATTCCTTGATTAATACGCAGGGTGTCCCCATGCTCCTCTCATCGCAAGTCTGGTGTCATGCGCGCACGGCAGTTCTGTCTGTCCACCTAATGCGAACTCGGACTAGTGTGATAATAGCGAATGGCGACTTCCTCTGTCAATCCCAAACTCCGCCTCACAACAAACAGAAAGCCCCGGCTTTCGCCGGGGCTTCTATTTCCAATAGCATACAGCAGTCTTTGAGAATGTCGACTATGATGGAATATCAAAAGGGGCTTCTCCCAGTCGGAACCTGAGAATCCCACCCAGAGGGCGGGCCACCCGGTCCGACATGTCGTCGAAACCACAAGGGTTTCGACCTACTCGAGGCTTTGTGAGGAAACCTCGAGACGGGAGACCTTTCAATTTCACACCGTACTCCTTAGAAAGGAGGTGATCCAGCCGCAGCTTCCGCTACGGCTACCTTGTTACGACTTAGCCCCAGTCGTTGGTTTTACCTTAGGCACCGTCATCCCGAAGGTTAGAACGGCAATTTCGGGTACTCCCAACTCCCATGGCTTGACGGGCGGTGTGTACAAGGCCCGGGAACGTATTCACCGCAGCGTGCTGATCTGCGATTACTAGCGATTCCACCTTCACGGAGTCGAGTTGCAGACTCCGATCTGAACTGAGGCCGGCTTTGAGGATTGGCTCCACCTCGCGGTCTTGCAACCTTCTGTACCGACCATTGTAGTACGTGTGTAGCCCTGGACGTAAGGGCCATGAGGACTTGACGTCATCCCCACCTTCCTCCGGCTTGTCACCGGCAGTCTCTTTAGAGTGCCCAGCATAACCTGATGGCAACTAAAGACAAGGGTTGCGCTCGTTGCGGGACTTAACCCAACACCTCACGGCACGAGCTGACGACAGCCATGCAGCACCTGTGCACAGACCTCCGAAGAGGCGAATACATCTCTGTAGTCTTCCTGTGCATGTCAAACCCAGGTAAGGTTCTTCGCGTTGCGTCGAATTAAACCACATACTCCACCGCTTGTGCGGGCCCCCGTCAATTCCTTTGAGTTTCAACCTTGCGGCCGTACTCCCCAGGCGGGACACTTAATGCGTTAGCTGCGGCACTGGTGGAGTCGATACCACCAACACCTAGTGTCCATCGTTTACCGCCGGGACTACCAGGGTATCTAATCCTGTTTGCTCCCCCGGCCTTCGCACCTGAGCGTCAGTATCGGTCCAGATGGCCGCCTTCGCCACCGGTGTTCTTCCTGATATCTACGCATTTCACCGCTACACCAGGAATTCCGCCATCCTCTCCCGTACTCAAGACTGCCAGTTTCAAATGCAGGCCGTAAGTTGAGCTTACGGGTTTCACATCTGACTTGACAGCCCGCCTGCGTGCGCTTTACGCCCAGTAAATCCGAACAACGCTTGCACCCCCCGTATTACCGCGGCTGCTGGCACGGAGTTAGCCGGTGCTTCTTCTGCGGGTACAGTCAAGGGCCCGAAGACCCGTTCGTCCCCGCTGAAAGGACTTTACACTCCGAAAAGCTTCGTCGTCCACGCGGCGTTGCTGCGTCAGCCGTTAGGCCATTGCGCAATATTCCCTACTGCTGCCTCCCGTAGGAGTCTGGGCCGTATCTCAGTCCCAGTGTGGCCGGACACCCTCTCAGGCCGGCTACCCATCGGAGCCTTGGTGGGCCATTACCCCGCCAACAAGCTAATGGGGCGCGGGGCCATCCTCAGGCGCATCGCTGCTTTGATGATCCGGCCATGCGACCAGATCATATCATCCGGTATTAGACCCCCTTTCGAGGGCTTGTCCCGAGCCTGAGGGGAAGTTCCCCACGTGTTACTCACCCGTTTGCCGCTTTACTAACTCCCCGAAGGGAGCTTTCTCGCGCGACTTGCATGTATGAGGCACGCCGCCAGCGTTCGTTCTGAGCCAGGATCAAACTCTCCGAAAATATTTCAAATAAACATCTTCGAAAATGCTCGGCCAATCAACCAAAGGCAGACCGCCGAGACTTCGATCCGGCATGCTTATATCTCTCTCGCGAAAGACTTTCGCATGCGGAAGTACTGTTTCTACCACAGTATCATTCCTCAAAGAAACACTGTATGCTATTTGGTTTTCAAAGATCGAGTCGGCTAAATGCGCCAAAAAATTCCCACCAGTTTGTTTGTTCCGGTGGGCTTTTCAAAGAGCGCCTTTAGTCACTTGCGTTCATGGCAAACCTGAATATATCAACCGCGCGACCGATGTCAAGCGATTTCTTGTCTAATTGTTCAAAAATTGTTAAGCCTCTCCCCCCGTTCGCATTATGGCGGGACAAGGAATCCGTAGGTCGGAACCCCTGTAGTTCCGACTATTAGCCCGAACCGCGGGGGTTCGGACCTACCGCATTCGCGAACTCGTGGCATGGCCGTCTCGGCCATGCCCCACCACGGGCGAGACGCCCGTGCTACGATGGGTGCCCCGCCTTTCAGACGGGCTGCATAGCTGCGCCGTCAGGAATCCGTTCCTGACGGAAGGGTATACGACCTATCGAGAATCCGTGGGGTGGAACATGTTCCACCAACTGCATCTACCCAAGAAGATGGTGGAACGCGTTCCACCCTACGAGACTGAGATAACATAGGAAGTCAAGCCCCCCTTCCTTCGTCGGGGTCTTCGACAAAAGGGCTTTACCTGCAATACTGTCGATCAAGAGATGACGGTTCAGGAATCGGCGGCGAAGCTGATTGATAATAAACTCTTGAGACATTTTGCCGAAGAGAGAATTGGATACTTGGAGGATCATTATGAGATCCAAGGTCAGCTCTGCATTACTTTTCGTGTTCACTTCTGC
>JAGVNY010000087.1 GCA_020053015.1 Candidatus Zixiibacteriota bacterium
CACTACGTCTGATAACTAAGTCGGCAACAGCAAAGAAGCCGCACATAAGTGCGGCTTCAAGCTCTCAGTGCTTTCAAAGAGGCTGCTTAGAGCTACTCCGTGGTTTCTTCCTCCACAGCCACAGCCTTGTCGCTTTTCTTCTCTTCGATCCGCATCTGCTTGCCAAGCGCATTGCGCAGGTAATAGAGCTTCGACCGATGGACCTTGCCTTGACGAATTCGTTCGATCTTGGGCACGTTGGGTGAATGCAGAGGAAACACCCTCTCGACCCCCACTCCGGCAGACACTTTCCACACGGTAAACGTCGCACCCACTCCAGATCCGCGCCTCTTCAACACTGTGCCCTGAAATATCTGGATGCGTTCCTTTTCACCCTCTCGGATCTTCACATGCACTTTGACTGTGTCACCCGGGCTGAATTCGACCTTGCGTTTCTTGAGGTCTCCCGCTTCGATTTTGGAGATAAGATTCATGCTCATGCGGCACCTCCTCCTATGTCAACTCTCTTTTTGTTATTTCGTTTATGATCGATCTATCTTCATCGCTGAGCTTGGCCTTCGTGACGAGGTCAGGCCGGAACCTAAGTGTCTTCTCGATAGATTTGGTCCTTCGATACCTTCTGATGTTGTCGTGATGTCCGGAGATCAGGACTTCCGGAACCTGCTTGCCCATGAACTCCTGAGGCCGCGTGTATTCCGGATAACCGAGAAGACCTGTCGTGTAGCTGTCCGTTTCAGCAGCTTCGATCTTGCTCATGTAACCCGGCAAGAGCCTTGCTGTGGACTCGACAATCACAAGCGCCGGTAGCTCTCCGCCGGTGAGAACATAATCTCCGATCGAGACTTCTTCAGCTCCGAGCAATTCGATGGCCCGTTCGTCCACACCTTTATACCTGCCACACATTATCACAATATGTGTCTCACGGCTCAGCTCCTCGGCAAATGGCTGGTCGAGCCTTCTTCCGGAAGCGGATGTGAAAAGAACCCGGTGTTTGATTGCGGAATTGCGGTCACAGCAATGTCTGACACCCTTGTAGATCGGCTCCACTTTCATCACCATGCCGGCTCCTCCGCCGAACGGTGAGTCGTCAACCGTGCGATGTCGATCATCAGCGAATTCCCTCAGATCAAACACGTTTACTTCCAGAATGCGCTCCTGAATCGCCTTGCCGAGCAGAGACTCCGAGATCGCGCTCTGTACTATGCCCGGGAATATGGTCAGAATATCAATTACCATCACGCTCAAATTCAAGCCCATTGATGAGCCTGATTTCCATTCTGCCTGCGACCTTATCCAGGTCCTTCACAACGTCGCGAATCGCAGGCACATAGCAACGCCCCAGCTCGCCAATCACCACGAATACATCGTTAGCAGGGTAGCGTTCGATCCGTTCGACGCGTCCTAAGCGCTCTCCGTTTTCGGTGAAGACATCCATACCTATTATTTCGAAGTCGTAAGCTGATCCTTCTTCGGAGTCGTCTAACTCGCTTGACTCTATCTCGAAATAGCATCCGCGCAGCAATTCAGCGGCGTCTCTGTCATTCACTGCCGCCAGCTTCACCAACCAACCCTTCGGCGTGAGTTTGCAAGACTCCACGTCATACCTATCGCGTCGGCCATCCTTCTCCACGTAAACTGCACTTAGATTCGGAAATCTGCGCGGGTTGTCCGAGAGACTCTCCACAAGAAGTAGCCCTCTGACTCCGTGGACTCTGACGACGTAGCCGACGACCACGAACGGCGGTCGGGTCATCTACTCGAGGATTTCCAGAACGGCTCGTTTTCCTTTCTTGGCGGAGATAGCGGCGATCAACGTGCGAATGGCCTTCGCCGTCTGTCCCTTCTTTCCGATTACCTTGCCGAGATCGCCCGGTCCGACCCTTAGCTCGTACACGGTCGTTTTGGAGCCCTGAATCTCCGTCAGGTACACATCATCAGGATTATCGACCAGCGCTCGGACAATGTTCTCGATGAATTCCTTCACGACAGCACTCCTTCCGGATTAATCGTTCTCGGAGTCGGCAGCTTAGTAGGCCTCAGGATGATGTAGAGGACCCTTCAGCAACTTCCACTTTTGCGGCTTTGGATTTCTTCCGCCTCTTCTTCCTTTCGGTGATTGTGCTCTTGATCTCAATATCGTCGCCGGGGCTTCCCGCTTTCACCTTTTCCCAGCGCTTGAGCAGATTGATCTGCCTGAACAAACTCTCCACTGTCTCGGACATCTGAGCGCCATTCTTGAGCCATTCGAACACTCGATCCGGCTTCACATTCACAGTGGCAGGCTTCGCGAGCGGATTGTAGTAGCCGAGAGCCTCGAGAAATCTGCCGTCTCGCGCAAACCTGGAATCGGCTGCGACGAACCTATAAAACGGTCGCTTTTTGGCGCCCATTCTTCTCAACCTGATGCGTACGGCCAATTGCTGTACCTCCTTACATCTTGAACATTCCCTTGGCCAGATCGTTCAACTGGCCACGAGATATCTTCTTTATCATCTTCTGCATTTGAGAGAATTGCTTCATCACGCGGTTCACGTCGGCAAGGTCGTTGCCTGATCCCATCGCGATTCGCCTTCGGCGCGAACCGTCAATAAC
>JAGVNY010000065.1 GCA_020053015.1 Candidatus Zixiibacteriota bacterium
CACGAGGTTGGCGAGCATGAGGCAAGACCATTCTTTGTGATGGAGTACCTAAAGGGGCAATCGCTCAAAGAGCTTGTCGATGAAGGTCATTTGCCCGTGGCGCAGGTCCTGGGCATAATTCATCAAGTTTGTGACGGGCTGTCAGCGGTCCACGCAGCAGGCATTGTGCACGGCGACATCAAGCCCTCCAACGTGCATATCGGTGATCAGGGGCGTATCAAGATTCTCGACTTCGGAATAGCAAAGCCCAAAGGAACTGAGAGGCAGGAGCTGTCCGGTTCGACTTTCGGCACCATCAGCTACATGTCGCCTGAGCAGATCAACGGCGAAGAAGTCTCCTTTGCATCCGACTTGTTCTCGTTGGGCGTAGTAATGTACGAAGCGCTCACCGGACGCCGCCCGTTCGTGGGAGATTATGAAGCCGCAATCCTGTACTCCATTGTGAATGACACGCCACCTGCTATGCGGACACTCAGAGCCGACATTCCGGTCGGAGTCGAGGATGCGGTGAACAGGCTGCTTCAGAAACAGCCATCCGGCCGTTATTCGAGCGCAGCCGAATTCAAGGCCGATCTGTTGCGAAAGTGCGGGGAGCGCAGCGATGCGAAGCCTGCGAGATTCCGCAACCGCTTAACGCGACTCAAGTATTCTGTCGCCCTGGCGCTGCTGGCCGTTCTGATAGTGATTGTCCTATACAACCGAAGTCAGAAAGATAACGAGGAGCGGGTCGTTGAGCAGACGCTGGTAGTTGTGCCGTTTGAGAACCTCGGGTCGGCGGAAGAGTCGTACTTCGCAGACGGCATGACCGACGCTTTCATAACAAACCTCGCCCGGTGCGAAGGACTCCGAGTGATATCGCGAGCGAGCTCGATGCACTACAAGAGCAGCGGAAAGGACTTTCTTGAGTTTGGGCGCGAATTGGGCGCGTCGCACGCTCTTACTGGCAGCGTCCACTGGGAACGCGATTCGGCCGCGAGCATTGTGAGAGTTAACGCCGAGCTCGTGCAGCTTTCTGATGGAGTAGACCTTTGGGCGGACAGTTACGAACGCACTCTCGACCGGATATTTGCGATCCAGAGCGAAATTGCCAGGGAGGTGACGGGAAACCTCATGGTAAGAGTATCAGACCGGAGTCGGAGCGCCACAGCCCCAACGGGCGATCTTGACGCGTATGATTTCTACCTTCGTGGGAATTCATACTTCAATCGGAGCTGGGATCAAGGCGACATTCTGCTCGCAATAGAGATGTACCGGAAGGCGCTTGCTCGTGATTCGCTCTTCGCACTCGCATACGCAATGCTCGCTCGGTGTCACGCAAGCCTTTACTGGGAGCATTACGACAGGTCTGCAGAAAGGAAATCGAGCGCAAGGCAGGCTGCGGCGAAGGCCGTGAAGCTTCAGCCCGCACTCGCAGAGGGGCACCTTGCGCTGGGCTACTGCCATTATCACTGTGACTTAGAGTACGGGATGGCTCTTACGGAATTTCAGCTGGCCCTGACCGCCGAGCCGAACAACAGCGATTTGCACAACGCAGTTGCAGCGGTGAAGAGAAGGCAGGGAGACTTAGTAGCGTCCGTTGAGAACTTCAAGAGAGCGCTGGAGCTTGACCCGCTCTCGCATCTCAAAGCGTTTGACGTGGCGCTTACATACGGTATGATGCGCGATGTTCAGAATGCCCGGAAGTATGTGGACATGGCAATCTCGCTGGCGCCTGATTGGCCTCTGTCGTATGTCTATGATGCCTGGATGCACATTGTATCGGACGGTGACGCTGCCGCGGCAAGAGCAGCGGTTGCAGAGGCGAACGGACGGTGCAATCTCAATGAGCTGCCATATTACTGGTGGCTTGGGAGGATCATCGAACGCGATTGCGATAGATCACTGCGGAACATGTCGCCCGGAAACGATACAGTCGCATACTTCCTGCACAAAGCCCAATTGTGCCGACTTGTGAATCGCGAAGCCGCTCAGCGAGCGTATGCGGACTCGGCGAGCGCCCTGCTGGAGCGCGACACTCAGTACGGTCAATCCGATGCTCGGCGCCAGAGCTACCTTGGCTTGGCTTACGCTAACCTGGGGCGACTTGACTCGGCGATATCATACGGACGGCGGGCAGTAGAGCTGCTGCCGACGACCGTCGATGCATTCGATGCACCGTTTCTTGTTGTCAATTTTGCCGAGATACTTATGATGGCGGGCGAGCTGGATTCAGCAGTCGAGCAGCTCGAACACCTAATGTCAATACCGGGCTTCGTCTCACCGGCTTACTTTCGTCTTGATCCGCTCTGGAATCCGCTGAGAGATCATCCGAGATTCGCACGACTGATGACCACTTCTTAGCTTTGCTCCACGCCATCGGCCACAATCCACTCAGGTAAGACGCGTCACTATTTCATCCGACACAAACATCCCTGCCGGTGTAAGCGTCAGGTGCCCGTCGTAGCGCTTCATCATCCCGTTAGCGATCAGTGCGCCGATGATCTCAGATCGTGTCTTGCGGATATCCTCGCCGAATTTCTTTGCATAATCCACGCAATCGAGCCCTTGAGTCAGCCGCAGCGAGAGCATCACATACTCCCGACGCATTGTCTCAGCATCGAGCGCTTCGGCTTCGCCGATCGCGCAACCGGTCGAATTGACTTCAGCAATGTAGCGACTCAGATCGGAGATGTTTTTCCATCTTGCCGGATGGAAATACGACGCGGCTGCAGCGCCGAGCCCCAGATATGAGCGGCCGGTCCAGTAAGCAAGATTGTGTCGGCATTCGAAGCCGGGGAGAGCGAAATTCGAGATCTCATATTGGTGATACCCGCTACTCGTTAACGTCTCGATGGTCAGGAAGAACATATCGCGCAGCAACTCATCGTCAGGCAGGTTCACTTCCCTTCTTGCGATCATGCCATGAAGCGGAGTTCCGCTTTCGACAGTGAGACAGTAAGCCGACAAATGTTCGGGGCAAAGCTCCGTCGCCCTCATCAGGCTTTCCCGCCAGGATTCCAAAGTCTGCCCCGGCACTCCATAGATCAGATCGAACGAGATGTTGCGGAAGTCATGGCTTCGCAGCAGATCGCTGGCACGATCAACTGCGGCGCTGGAGTGTCGCCTCCCAAGGAACACGAGCTCCGAGTCGCGAAACGACTGCACTCCGAGCGAGATGCGATTGATTCCGCAGTCTCGCCACCTTTCCGCAATCTGATCGGTGAGATCATCAGGATTGGCCTCCAACGTGAGCTCGGCGTATTGAGTATGCTCAAACTGCTTCCATAGCGCCTTGACAATCCTATCGACTTGAGCTGGACTTGACAGAGAGGGTGTTCCGCCACCAAAGAATACTGTGTCAATGGTTTCATCTCTGCATCGGACGTCTTTGGCATGGTACTGAATCTCCTTCAAGAGCGAATCATGATATGCGCGCGTGGCAGTGAGGTCTGTGACGGAGTAGAAATCACAATAGACACACTTTGTTCTGCAGAATGGGACATGGATGTAAACCGACAGAGCCACTCCATTATTATAGAAGAATCCGAGGGACAAATCTACCGGCGCAGTTAGCCAGAGAGGAATTTGTTGACCAGATAATAGTAATGTCAATCTACGCTCAGGAAAGGATCCGGTTGCCGCGTCATCTCACGTTACCGCGTCACGAGACCCGGAAACGGCGGTCCATTTGCGCTCAAAGCGCATTTCGTTGCGGAGACAATTCACTCCCGAATGATTGGGACCGATTGGTTAACATGGAGTTACATGATCCATTGCGCAATGG
>JAGVNY010000071.1 GCA_020053015.1 Candidatus Zixiibacteriota bacterium
CCTCCATCCTCACGAAGAAAGATACCTCCTCCGCCACTCAATGTGTCACCCATCTCTTGGCATAACCTGTATACTATGTCGTGGCACTGCACACGTGCCATGCCCCAGTACAGCGCAGAGACGACTTGGCACACCAAATCTGCACGCTATTCCAATTATCTCGTATTGCAGGCGCCGTCAGGAATCCTTCCTGACGGAATATTGTACCCATCCGTTGCTCCGCCTTCGGCGAAAACAGGGGGGACTACTTCAACAAGTAGTCAAGACCCGCAAGGGCTGTCCGCCCTGGCAGGGTCTTGACTTACAGCTATGCTAAGAGAAGCATGTTGGCGCGCAAAGACGTGCGCCAACCACAGAGACTGGCTTCAGCGCTTCTCTGCCTCGACATTCACTTCGCGTTTGCCGTCAGGAGTGGTCGTGACGGTGACCTGCGGATCGGCTATCCCCTTCGCGCGGAGTTCGGCTTCGATGTCAGCCTTGACTTCAGCGTCGGTCTTCCCTTCATCCTGTCGGTCGGGTTGGATCGAAATCCCCTCCGGCTGCAGGGAGCTGCCGTCGTTGACGATCTGCAGTTCCATATAGCTGTCGCTGTCGCTGCTGAAAGTGATGTCGATCTGTTTCATACCGTCGGGACTGGTGGAGAAGTTTGCATTCACGTCGGACATGCCCTCCGCCTCGAGCCTGTTCCGTATTTCGGCAGCTATCTCTTCATCTGACTTGCCTGCGCCGTCAATACGGACCTGAATCCACCGATCGCGAGCCTGAGCATACAACGTTCCCGATACGGTCTTCTTGACCGGAGTAAGAACGGGTTCACCGGTGAAATGCGCAAGCGACGCGAACGCCGCGGCGATTTCGCGTGCTTGCGATTTCGAACTGACATTAGTGATGAAGTAGTCTGCGCGGTCGTTGTCCGTCGAAACGCTGATCGAGATATCGGAGTAACCGAGAGCCGCGAGCGACTTCTCGATCACCTGCGGCGATACCGATGGATCGACTCCGCTAAATGCCACTTTGTAACCGGCGGTTGTCTGATAGGAAAACGGTACCAGCGTAACGAACAAGAACAAAGCCGCGGCGATCGAGACGCCGAGAGCTGTTCTGGGGCGACTTGTGATGTTTTCAAATATCTTGGACATGATAGATGTCTCCTTTGGAGCTTGTGCTTCCACGCGACTGCGCAAGCGCGCGAACTGCGTGGCATTGTTATGGTCATCCGCGCGGGTGGCGATAAGCGCTGCGCTCAACGCCTCCGCCGCAGCGACTTCATCGCGACACGACGGGCATCCCGATAGATGCTGACGTGCGCTCTCATCGAGCAGCCTGCCTTCATTCAGCAGCCGTATGACCTTTTTGCAGCGCATACTTTCCCTCGCTTGTTGAGTCGGCGGTACGGGATTTGGGAAGATGACCGAGCAATGTGTGACGCATCTTGGCTCGCGCTCTCGACAGCCGGGCCTTGATAGTGCCATCGGGCCTGCCCTTGAGACGCGCAAGCTCTGCGATGCTCCAGCCCTCAATCTCGAAGAGAACGATCAGCGCCCTGTCCTCCGGCGGGAGAGCTTCAAGCGCCCGTGCGAGAAGTCTCCGCCGGTCGGGGTCGATCGATCTGTCATCGACAACCGCCTCCGCTGTTTCCGGAGTCAGCGGCGCCAGCACACGCCACCATGGACGGCGCTGCCGGTTCTTGAAGCGATTGACGATTATCCGGTAGAGCCACGGGCGAAAGGCCTCCGGATCGCGCAACGTTGCGAATTTCTGCAGAGCGGAGAGGAGCGCGTCCTGATACAGGTCGTCGCCCTCCTCCCTGTCACCCGCAAGCTTTCGGCAGAACGCCTCCGCTTTCGGGTGAATCGGTTCGAGCATCTTCCAGAATCTGTCCGCCGTGTTGTTCATCTGATTCTTAGACACCGGGTAGGTGGCTGAGGTTGCGTCTGAGAGGAGCCGAGTTGAAGTGATGAATCTGTTTGACATTGGGCAAACGTCTTATTATACTTTTCAGGTAAAAAGTGTAATAACGTTCACGGCAACGATACAAAAGTATAATAAGCATGCAACCTACAGACTTTGGGAAGGACAGCTCCGGTCGCCTAGTTAAGACCGCCGAGGGGTACTGGGCATTTGTCCCGGGCGGCCTGCCGCCTAAACTGCATGTCTCTTGGGAACTTACGGCGACTATCTCCAGAGCTGACCGTGCGTTGTCAGAACTCGCTGGAGTCGCCCGGAACCTTCCGAACCCCCACCTTCTGATAGCGCCATTTGTGAGGAGGGAGGCTGTTCTTTCGAGCAGGATTGAGGGGACACAGGCTTCTCTCTCGGACGTAATCTTGTTTGAGGCCGCCGAACCAACAGACATCAAAGGAAAATCAGATGTTCTTGAGGTCGTCAACTACGTACGCGCGCTCGACTTTGGCTTGCAGCGTCTGCGTGATCTGCCGCTGTCGCTCAGACTAATAAGAGAGATTCATGCGCGCCTGATGGAGGGGGTCAGAGGCGAGCACATGACACCCGGCGAGTTCAGAAGGTCGCAGAATTGGATCGGGACACCAGGTTGTCTTCTTGCGGACGCCACATTCGTTCCCCCACCGGTCATGGAGATGAAACAGTGCCTCGATGATTTTGAGAGGTACCTGCATGAACCGTCGGTGCTCCCACCACTGGTCCGCATGGCGATACTGCATTATCAGTTTGAGTCAATCCATCCCTTCCTTGACGGCAACGGAAGAATCGGAAGGCTTCTGCTGACGTTACTGCTCTGTGCTGAGAAAGTCCTTCCTAAGCCACTGCTCTACTTGAGTGCCTATTTCGAGAAACACCGCGACGACTATTACAGACTTCTCCTCGGCGTGAGTCGGGAGGGGAACTGGCTGGATTGGATTGAGTACTTCTTGCGCGGCGTATGTGAGCAGTCTCTCGACGCAATCATGCGTTCCGACAGACTGCTTGACCTCTGGAGAGACTATCGGAATCGAATACAGTCCGTCAAAGCTTCATCAAGGGCGCTGGAACTGGTTGATTATATTTTCTCGTCTCCTGCTGTGACCACTGCCAGGGCATCTAGGCATCTCGGCGTGACCCACCTATCAGCACAGAAGAATATCGAGAAACTTGTCAACCACAATATCCTCCGCGAAGCGACTGGAAGGCGGCGCAACCGAGTGTATATCGCTCAAGGAATAGTCGACATCCTCGATTCTCCTACCGGTTGATAGGACTGATTCTATGGGATGGAGAAGTCACAGGTTTCGATCCGTGTTTATCCGCAAGCATCCACTGCTGACCGTCATTCTGATCGCTGCCTTTTTCCGCATTCTCTCCATCCTCTTCTCAGCAGGCTACATGGCGCATGACGATCATTTTGAGACGGTGCGGATAGCGTGGGTGTGGCAACATGAAGGGATATTCCAGGAGGACGGCACGCTCCGCTGGGAGGGGAAGCCGGAAATCGGGGTTCTTCGGAGCGCGGTCTATAATCTGTTCCTGCTTGGTTTGATGAAGGTTTCGGCGGCGTTCGGAGTAACGCATCTCGACACTCACATGCATTTCGACCGGTTGATCCACGCGCTGCTGTCGATGCTGCCGGTCGTCTTTGGGTATCGGTATCTGAAGGAAGAGACCGACGAGAACACAGCTCTTGCAGGCGGATTGATTCTCGGCGCTCATTTCCTGATGCCATTCATCGCGGTGAGGAATCTTGTCGAAATGGTCGCCGCAGACTTGCTGCTGCCATCACTCTATTTCGCACATCGAGGAATGAAACGCGAGTCTGATACGGACATGCTGATTGCAGCCGCACTCGGCGGACTCGCCTTCATGGTCAGAATGCACGTCGCCCTTGCGCTGGTAATAGTGCCGCTGGCAATCGTGCTGCAGAAGAGACGCTGGCGGCAAGCGGCGATCTTCTCAGCGGGGATTGGTGGTATGGTTGCGCTTCAGGGCGTGGTCGACATCTGGACGCACGGCGGATTTCTGAAGAGCGTGTCGAACTACATCATCGGCAACATGTCGCAGCCACCCACAATACCAGCTCCCTGGTACCGATACGCGCTGTTGCTCATCGGGATCATGATTCCGCCGTTCTCGCTTCTCTTCATCGGATCGACCTTTGCACCGAAAGTGATCCGCAATCATCTGGTTCTATGGTCGAGCTTCGTGCTGTTCGTGATCGGACACTCGATCGTGGTCAATAAGCAGGAGAGATTCATCATTCCGGTATTTCCCATCCTGGTTGTGCTCGGATGTGTGGGACTTTTCGAGCTTGCGAGAAGCAACAACTGGTTCGCGCGTTTACGACGAGTCGGAATGGCGCTTTGGATTTGGTTTGCCGCAGTCAATCTCGTACTGCTCGTACCGTTCACGATCAACTACGGTCATCGCGGAGCTGTCGACCCCATGGTTTATCTGTCGCAGCAGAATGATGCTGACGCTGTTCTGTTCGACTGCTCGGAACGGAAGAAGTTTCTGCCGTACGAATACTGGGACTATCGCAAGCCGAACTCTGTTCAGCTCCTTCCGACGTCCGGAATTGATGACGCGATCAAGTCCGGCAAGGTGACCGCGCAATCGCCACCGAGATATGTTGTTGTGTTCAGCGACGGATTCCCAGAGAACCAAATTCATGAGCTGTCATTGACACTCGGAGAGTATGAGCTTGTTCATCACGGGGAGCCTTCGTTGATTGATTTGGTGTTGCACAGGTTGAACCCGAAGTACAATCACAAGAATGAGTCATGGCTGTTGAAACTGAGGTCAAAGCGCTAACGCATGTAGTGGCACGGCATGCCGTGCCGAAAGCAGGTCGGAACCTTTACGGTTCCGACTCCGAAGTCCGAACCGCAGGGGTTCGGACCTACCGAGAAAGGAAGGTCAGTTATGCAGAATGCGAAATCCAAGGCCGTGTGGTTTGGTTTCATCGCGGTGATTGCTCTCAGCGTGCTGGCAGCAATCGGCTGCAATTACGAAGTGCCAATTACATCGAACCCAACCAGCAAGGTCAATGAGAAGCTTCTGGGAGACTGGGTCTCCGAGGACGAGAAGGACAGCATGAAGGTGAGGGCATTTGATGACTCACTCTACGTCGTGGTGTACAATGGCGATCTGTTTCGTGCCTATCATTCGGATATAGGGAAGACTCCTTTCGTGACTGTCCAGGTCATCGAATCAAAGGACAGAACCTTTGCCTATGTTTCGTGGCAACTCTCTGAGGACGGCAAGATGCTCGGGTTGCGATCTGTGAGCGCAGAGGTCATTCCTGAGGATACGAAAGACGCGGCGACGATCCGAAAACTGCTTGAATCTAACCTGTCGAACCCGAAGCTTCTTGACGAAGAAGAGCGATATGTGAAGCAGTAGGGTTATAGATCGAACCGCTCGCGGTTTCGACTGCACATTCTTGGTACAGTAGTCCGAACCGCAGGGGTTCGGACCTACGACATCTCTTTCAGCAGCCTTTTCAGAATCTGAATCTGGCCGGTGTGGTAGACGTCGTGGAGGCCGATGCCTGCGACCAAATACTCGATCTTGGGCCAGCGGCTGCCGAAGGACTTCGGATTAAGTTGCTCAACGGCTGATCTGAGCTTGTTGTGGTAGTCATCAAGCAGCTTGAGGTGGCGTTTCCATTCGGTCTCGCCACTACCTTCTGCAATGTGAAACCAGTTGCTCCCCTCAATGGGGAATGATCCTCTCTTCACGCCAGTCAGTCGGCGCCACACGGCGTACTTCCAGTACGCGGCGTGAATCGCTACTTCCCAGATACTGTGACGCTGCGGCGACGGTCTCCATGCTGCCTGCGACGCACTCAGCCCGCGGAGCGATCCCCGCAGATTCGTACCATGCCATGCTTTCTTCTTGTATCCCTGATCGAGAGCGCCAAGAAGGACGCTGACAATCGAGTCGGGTTTAACCCTTGAGCTCAATTGTTTCTTCACAATGTGCCACCTTTCAAACCGGTAACCTTCCCGCGAGCGTGGGACGGTACAAACCGGTTACATAGCTGACAGAATAGACCGGATAGAAGGTTGACAGGTTAAGTTGGGCACGGAGGCATTGAGAAGGAGGTGCCGAGGTGCCG
>JAGVNY010000131.1 GCA_020053015.1 Candidatus Zixiibacteriota bacterium
AGCAATATCCTCGGCCAAGCCATCTCGAATCAGGTCAGCATTGTCCGGCTCACCGATCTCGATTCGATATAGCCGTAGCAATCTTCGATTCAATCGCAGGAGTGACACTCATTGCGGCTATTCAATGCCGGAGGCCGGAATCGAACCGGCACGGGGTTTAGGCCCCACTGGATTTTGAGTCCAGCGCGTCTACCAATTTCACCACTCCGGCAGTTCTTGCGCTGCGGAAAGCTTGACCAAATTGCCGATAGCTGCAAGTAATGTCAAGTAGAAACCTTTCATAGGAATAGGTCGGTCATTGTCGAATCAATGGCTGCCTGCAGATTATTGTTGAACACTGCCTCACGGCCGCCACAAATTGACGAGGTGATCGGATGCGCTTGCTATGCGCCCTAGGGCTCTGCGCTGGCGGATCAATCATGAAACGACGTTCCTCACCTGGGGAGACGGATGGGACAACATCTGATGGACTGTTTCGCGGTGACACCAAGCTGTTCCCTTTGTCGAATCTTCGAAAGGAGTTCCGATGACGGCTCGTGAGAAATGGGGGACGAGGATCGGATTGGTGCTTGCTATGGCAGGCAACGCGGTCGGGCTCGGCAATTTCCTCAGATTTCCGGTGCAGGCCGCCCAGAACGGGGGTGGGGCATTCATGATACCGTACTTCGTTGCGCTCCTCCTTCTGGGTATTCCGCTGATGTGGGTGGAATGGGCTATGGGCAGGTACGGCGGTAAGTATGGACACGGCAGCATTCCCGGCATGTTCGACGAGATGTGGAAGAATCGAATGGCGAAGTATCTCGGGGCAGTCGGTCTGATGATAACGGCTGTGATTCTGATCTACTACACCTACATCGAATCCTGGACGCTTGGTTTCAGTTTCTTCTCACTCACGAAATCCTATTTCGGCGACAACACATTCGAGACGATGCGTGGATTTCTCGCAAGTTATCAGGGAGTGGGGGAGGGGCATTTCGACAGTGTTCTCCCTGCGTACGTCTTCATGTGCCTGACGCTCATTGCGAATCTTTTTGTCTTGTACAAAGGCATATCCAGAGGCATAGAACGGCTCGCTCTCATAGCCATGCCTGCCCTTGTGATTTTCGCGATCATTCTGTTGATTCGCGTTGTCACTCTCGGCGCTCCCGACCCTGTGGCTCATCCTGACTGGAATGTGTCAAGCGGCTTCGCGTTTCTTTGGAATCCCGATTTCACCAAGCTGTCGCAGGCCGGGATCTGGCTTGCCGCTGCCGGACAAACCTTCTTCACGCTCAGTGTGGGATTGGGGTGTATCCAGGCATATTCAAGCTATGTTGGAGATAGAGACGATATCGCGCTCGGAGGTCTGACCACAGCATCCACTAACGAAGCCGTAGAGGTAGTCTTCGGCGGGAGCATTGCGATCCCTGTCGCGGTAGCTTTCTTCGGAATTATGGCGACTCAGGAGATTGCCCAGCGTGGCGCGTTCGACCTGGGATTCGTTTCACTACCGATAATCTTCACCAAGATTCCGTTAGGCCAGTTCTTTGGCTTCATTTGGTTCCTATTGCTCTTCTTTGCAGGCATTACATCGTCCGTAGCGCTTGCGACCCCCGTAATGGCCTTTCTCCAGGACGAATTCGGTCTCTCGAGAGCCAAGGCGACGGCGCTGGTCGGCTCGGTCGTGTTTCTTGCCCTCCATTTGGTCGTGTTCTTTCTCGGGCACGGCTTTCTGGACGAAATGGATTACTGGGCCGGAACCTTCGGCCTTGCTGCATTCGCGCTGGTCGAGGTTATCATCTTTGCCTGGATATTCGGAATGAATAAGGGGTGGGAAGAGATTACGAGAGGTGCGCGCATAAAGATACCGAAGATATTCTACTTCGTTATCAAGTACGTGACACCGCTCTATCTGCTGTTCATCATCGGCAACTGGCTTGTTCGCGACGCTGTGGCGGTTCTGCTCATGGACAGTGTAGCCAAGGCCGACCTTCCCTATCGCTGGGGAGCGAGGCTGCTGATGTTGGCTCTGCTCGCAGCATTCATCCTCGGAGTGTGGCATGTCTGGCGAAAGCGGGACCCGCGCAAACGAGAGAAAGGAATCGCATGACGTTCACGACGACGGGAGTGGTATTCATGCTCGTAGCATGGGGACTTGTGCTCGGCCTTGCAGTCTACTGCTACTGCAAGATGTTCTCTTCAGACAAAGCCGACCCATAGCGACCTTTTCTCGTGCAGTTGGATATCACAGGAGGCTGAGTAAGAGGCTATGCGATGCGTTCAGAACCGCACCCGAGATGTGCTGCTGGTATCGCGGCTGCTCGCGCTAAAGGGCTGGTTCAGACGGTGAGCTCGCCTGCCCTTTCCACCGTGCACATGGCACTCATCCTGGGGGAGAGTCTTTGTTGTGAAAACCTCGCGTCGGACCTCCGGACATCTATCTGTCGCGAGTTCGCATGATTCAAGACATATGTCTGCAAAGATAATGCCGTCAGGCGCTTCGAAATCCACGACGGGAAGAGAATCGTGCGCAGCGATCATAAAGGGCGTCCAGATGGGAAGTCCGTTCTTGGCGCCCGTTTGATTTCGACCTATGCTGATCTTCTCGTCAAACCCGACCCATGCGCCCGCTGTAATCTGCGGAGTATACCCGATGAACCAATTGTCGCAGAAATTGTCCGAAGTCCCGGTCTTGCCGGCTGCAGGCCGTTGGAACCCGCGTGTCCGAATCGACGCTCCGGTCCCGTCTTTCATATCTACCACCGATTGCATAATGCTGACCATAGAATAAGCGGTCTGCGGATTAAGCACCTCCTCGGCCGATATGGCGGAGTTGTCCTCCAGCATATTGCCGTAGCGGTCGGTGACTTTCAGAACGAACCTCGGGCTGACGTGCACTCCGTGGTTCGGGAAGACTGTGAAGGCGGAGACGATGTCGAGCATCGTGACCTCACTCGTGCCTATCGCAAGAGTAATGACCGGTTCGAGATGCGACTTGATGCCCATCTTCTGCGCGTAGAAGATCACTTGCTGCGGTTGCACCATTTGAAGGGTCTTGATCGCAACAACGTTTCTCGACATGGCGAATGCCTCACGCATCGTCATCTTGCCCATGAATTCGTTGTCGAAATTGTGGGGCCTGTAGTCCGGCTGTCCCGGAATCGCTATCGTGACTGCGTTGTCATAGACGATGTCACAAGGTCTCATGCCGTTCTCTATCGCCGCCGTGTACACGAAGGGCTTGAATGCCGACCCCGGTGACCGGAGAGCTTGCACGGCCCTGTTAAACTTGAACCGTGAGAAATCTTTGCCCCCGACGAGAGCGATGATATCACCGGTTGCGTTGTCTATTGCTATGAAAGCCGCCTGTATCTGCTTGTAGCGGCGAGCCGAGATGCCGGTGACGGAATCAAAGACCATTTCCGTGTGCTCCGGGTCGTTTCTTCGCCAGATTTTCTCCGTAACTCTCTGTAGTGAGTCTGCCTGCTCGCTCACAAGTCGTTCAGCGACGGTCTGCAGCTTCGGATCGATGGTCGTGTAGACTTCGAGACCACCCGAGTAGACCATGTCCTCGCCGTACTTGTCTACCAGATACTGTCTCACCATCTCGGTAAAATAGCGCGCCTCGCCCGAGGGTCCCTTGGCGAGTTCCAGTCTTATTGGTATGCGCTTCAGCGAGTCTGCATCCTGCGACGTGATCATGCCTTCTTGCTGCATTCGTGCAAGCACGTAATTCCTGCGTTGAAGCGCTCGGTCGGGATGTAGCACGGGTGAGTACTTACCCAACGAGTTGAGTATGCCCGCCAACAAAGCTGCTTCTTCGATCTTAAGCTCTTCTGCGTTCTTGGCGAAGTATGCGGCTGCGGCTGCCTGAATGCCGTAAGCCCGCTGCCCGAACCAGTATTGGTTCAGGTACATCTCTATAATCTCGTTCTTCGAGTATGTGCGCTCAATCTTAATCGCTGTCAGAGCTTCCTTGAGCTTGCGCATCAGGGAGACCTCGCGATTGTAGAACAGCATGCGCGCAAGCTGCTGCGTTATTGTGGAAGCTCCCTGAGATCCAAACCCTTGGGTTAGATTCTTGTACACTGCTCTTGAGAGATCCTTCAGGGAGATGCCCCAGTGGTCATAGAAGCGCGAATCCTCGGCCGCGAGCAGAGCGTTCACCATGCACTTCGGTATGCGCTCGAACGGCACGAGCACCCGCTTCTCATTGTAGTAGCTCTGTATGACGGATCCGTTCTTCGCGTAGATGCGGGTGCTGAGCGATGGCTGGATATCCTGCAGTTGCTCCAGCGAAGGCAAATCCTCCCGGTATATGCGCACAACTTCGGCGAACAGCACTGCGGCCGCTGTAACCAGTATCGCTGTTGCAGCGACAGTAACTATGAACCGTGCACGCACTCGTCTTCCGTCTGAGGTTTTCAGTATTCCCATTCTCATACGATCTTGTACACCTTCCGGTACTAATCGTTACATAAATGCCACACTCAAGACCATTGTCAACTTTTTTGCGGCGAGATCGATTCGTCGTCTGTATACTGCCGAGGGAGTGAACGGTGACTCAGACGAAAGGTGTGTGATGAGAAAGATAACATTACTGGTCGCGATGTTGCTCATTGCTCCGAGCATTCTAATGGGGGAGATGATTGTAGTGACGAAACCGATGCAGGACAGAAACGGAGAGGTATGGCAACGTGAGTATTCAAGCATCAATCAACTCATGTTCTCGATCCCTCCGGGAGTCAGGCTGATCCTGCGAAATGACACGATCCCAATCCGACCCGTTGCGACTCAGCGCATCGGAACTACCAGCGGCGGAGTGGGCGTCGAGGATGCCTGGGTAAACATAGTCGACCTGGAGCAGAATCGATACTATGATGGCAAGCTTGGAGCATGGGGCGAGCTTGATTCGGCTTCTCTGATCAGTTTGCGGCCGGGATTCGATACATGTGCGGTATATTTCCGGGTCTGCGATCGTCCGGGAGCTCCCGTCGATTCCTGTAAGTCAGTGCGTGTTTCGCTGCATGACAGCTTGAAAGTTTCAGACATCGCCCAGATCGTATTTACCAGTTTCAGCGCGGACAGAACTGCTGACCCAAAGGTATTCGCCAAATCCGGCAATTACTATCGCAAACTCCTTGGGTATTTCGTAAGAGAAGTGCCGCTTTCATCTGTACTCGATGTGCCGCAGCAGACATCCGTCGTCGTGCCGGTGTCGTGCAATTGCCTCGCGAC
>JAGVNY010000033.1 GCA_020053015.1 Candidatus Zixiibacteriota bacterium
AAAACCTGTGTAGAAAGGCAGCTTGAACAACTTGGATACACCCCTTTTACACATTTCTATGGACATTACCCTCACAGGGTAACCCCAAGTTCCCCCTGAAGGCTTAAGATCTTCGAAGGCCAACGCGGTACGACAATAGGGAGACAGCGATATATACCGCGCCAGCCAGGAGAACTATAGTCGCTCCGGGAGGAAGATCCGGGCTGAAACTAATTGCGAGACCGATGGCGGTGAGAAGCATACTCACGGCAGATGACACGATCATCGACTGGCGTAGGTTGTGCGTGAAATAGCCCGCAATTGCGGCTGGCAGAGTCATCAGTGCAATAACCATCACGATGCCGACAACGGTCACCAGAAGCACAACCGTCAATGCGGTAAGGCAAAGCAGGAGCAGATAATACCGCTCAACGTTCAGCCCGCGCACACGTGCAAACTCCTCATCAAAGCAAACCGCCTGCAGCTGCCGGTAGAGTAACGTTCCAGTCACCACTATCAGGGCGTCAAGGCCGGCAACAAGACTTATGTCCGCAGGTGTCACCATGAGAATATTCCCGAACAGGTAGCTCATCAAATCCTGGCTGTAGCCAGGTGTCTTGACGATAAATATCACTCCTGCCGACATCCCGACGGCCCATATCGCCCCGATAACCGTGTCTTCACGTTCCTTTGCTTTCAGACTGACCCAACCGATGACGAGCGCCGAAGCGATGGCTGCGGCCACTGCTCCGTAAAGCGGGTGAAGAAAGGCCATCCCGTGCACTGCTATCAGGTAATGAGCAAGCCCTATGCCTCCGAGAACCGAGTGCGAAATGCCACCGGCTACGTATGTGATCCGTCGTGCGACCACGTACGTCCCGACAACCCCACATGCAACGCTTGCCAGAACGCCCATTATCAAGGCATTCCGCATGAATTCGTGGCGCAGGACTGCGGCGAAGAACTCGGTCACAGCTCAGTCCTTCTGTCGCAGGTGCTTATCGTGAACCACCATCTTGATGCCCTGTCCGAACATTTCGGCAAACAGCTTTCCGTCGATCTCTGCCGTTCCGTGCACAGCCACCGTGCGGTTCACGCACACAACCGTTCTGGCAGAACGAGACACGAACGCGAGATCGTGCGAAACCACAACGACTGTCAACCTTTCACTTAACTTGCTGAGAATACCGTGCAGTTCCTCTTCAACAAGCAGATCCAAATTCGCCGTTGGTTCATCAAGAAGAAGCAACTCAGGCTGACAGGCCAGCGCTCTGGCGATCAGAACGCGGCGTCTCTGCCCGCCTGAAAGCGAGGAGAGCGGCTTCTTTCTAACATCCTGAAGACCGACATCGACCAGCGCCTGTTCAACGGCGGATTTCTCCGACTGGCTCAATAGACCCAGCCATGACGAAGACCCGAGGCACCCCATAGACACAACATCTCCCACCGTGATCGGAAACATCGGATCGAGTTTCACTTCCTGAGGCATATAGCCCATGCGAGAGCGCGAATCCTCAGGCGTCCTTCCGAACACGCGAACGCTACCCTTTCGAGGCTTCAAGAGACCGAGCATCAACTTGAGGAGCGTTGTCTTGCCGCCACCGTTCGGCCCCACAATTGACACATAGCCGCAACAGGGTATCTGGAGGTTGACATTCGTTAAAGCGTCAGTTCGGTCGTACGAGAAGCTTACATGATCGAATTCGATCACCGCCTCGCTGTTAGAGCTTCCCCTATTCCCCGCCGCCAATCCGGGACTTCTTTCATCATTAACACTCATTTTAGCAGCCAGTGGGCAATTGTTCTTGCCATCGATTCATAGTTGGTAATGAAGTCTCTCGAGAGCGGATCGAGCGGAACAATGCTCGCGCCAATCGCGTCTGCCACAGCCTTGGCGCCCTTATCGGAGAATCCGGATTGAACGAATATCGCTCGGACGCTTTCCTTCGACGCCTGTTCAATCAGGGTCGAGAGTCCTTCCCCGCCCGGCTCCTTGCCCTCAACCTCAATTGGAATTTGAATAAGATCGTACGATTCTGCAAACCAGCCGAATGCAGGATGAAACACATAGAATCTTCTTCCCTTAATGGGATGCAGAATGCTGCGCACCCGGGCATCCAGAGAATCAAGGTCAGCAGTCAGAAGCGTGAGATTATGGGCAAAGTACTCCCTGTTGGCTGAATCGCTATCCGAGAGCTTCCCACAGATCAGTTCTGCTTGCCGCTTCATGAACTTGAGATCAAGCCAGATATGCGGATCATCGCCTGAATGACCGTGCTTTGGCGGTTCAGTGTTTGCCTGCGCCGTCTCGTGCTGTCCAACAAATTGAACCGCCACTACTTCGGGGCCACCACCACTCCCGCCGAGCTTGTCCACCAGCCGTTGCTCGAACAAGAACCCGACAGTGAAGAGGAATTCGCTCTCAGAAAGGCGCGCCATTTGCCTCGCAGTCGGCTCGAATGTCTCCGGTGAACGACCCGCTGGAACAAGCGCTTCAACATCGATTCTGTCTCCTCCGACGCGTTCTGCGATATATTGCTGCGGAGGAATGCTCACGAATATCCGAGTCTTAGTCGCTTCGGCGTCCGCAGCCAATGTCATGTTCGGGATCATAAAAGCGAAGCAAAGCGACAATAACCATCGTAGTCCCCATATCATTGTCAGGTTCTCCTCGCCGATGGCTGCCGGCTTCGCCGTTTGTCGCCGCTGGTCTGCCCGTGGCGAGTGGAACGCTCACACACGAGTCTTATCTCATTGCAGTCGGAGCATTTCCTGAAGGCGTGATCGGCTCTGAGTTCCTTCAGATGCCGCTTCTGGTTGGGAGTCAGCGTTCCGGTGCCTCCGCACAGCGGACAAGCTCCGTCAAGCGCCGCGAGGAGAGCAGACCGAATGAACTCCGACCTATTCGGGATTCTGCCCATGGCCTCCTGCAGCGACTCATCAACCTTGAATGTGATCACTTCTGACTTACTTCTCTTCATTTTATCCGCCCAATGGAAATCGGCTAATACCTCATTGTCAACAGCTCGCGATATTACTTTGTAATACCCGCAGAGCAACAACAAATAACGATGTAGAAGGTTCCGTACTTGGCCGCTAATGCGCAGTGTACCTAAGACGCATCGACCAGTTTCGGCGTTATGATAATGGTGAGATCGGTTTTCTCAACGACCGTCTTGTGATGCTGGAAAATGGTACCAATGAACGGGATTGATCCGAGTAGAGGGAGCTTTCCGATCGTTTTGTGCTCGACTTCTTTGACAAGCCCGCCAAGCCCCAGCGACTCGCCCGCCTTCACGGTCACCGATGAGGTAACCGTCCGCTTTGACGTGATCGGTCGTTGATTGTCGGTTGGACCTGTGTATCCCGTTATCTCCTCGACCTGCGACGAAACATCAAGAGTAATGGTCGAATCATCGCTGACTCTCGGAGTGACTATCAGGCTAATGCTGACATCAAGATCCTGGAATGTCACTATGTCCTGAATGACGCCCCCTTCGGAGAAACGATTCAATGTCTGCACGGGTATGGTCTGAGCAATCACTATCTCTGCTTGCTGATTAGACAGTGTCGTCACGCGCGGATTGGAGATGAGCTTTGAGCGCCCGTTCTGAATCAACATGTCGAGCAGAAAGACGACTTCCCCGGCAGTCATTCGTCCATATGCCCAGTCGCCGCCGGCAAATGACCTTGTGGCAACTCCCTCCACTTCGAGCTCTTCCGGCATGTCGCCCGCCTTGAAACTGACATAATCGGGAAAGTCCACGCCAAGCGTTCGGTTGTCCGCGATGTCCGTCTCTATGATCTTAACTTCTATCTCGACCTGTGGGCGTGGCTTATCGATTTTGCTGATCAGATCAGCCACCTTGGCGACAGCGGTAGAGAACGTAGTCACCTGAAGCATCTCATCCCACCCGCCGGTCTCACCGGCCTTGCCCCTGCTCAGTGCCTCCACTTTTCCGGATTCCGGAATCAGCTGGGTGACAACAGCTTTGGCCTCGTCCGCAGGAATGAACTGCAGTCGGAAAAGCCTCGTCTCGAGCTCCCGTGGGTCGATCTTATCGGAGGGCTTTACCACGATGATGTTACCCGCTATGTACCAGCTCGCAGATACCGACGCTGAGATCGCATCCAGTGCGTCCGTAAGTGGCACGTCGACAAGCGCTATCGTCACTGTACCTTGCACGTCTTCCGATACCGTGAGATTCAGTTTGTTCTGAGCCGCCAGCAGTTTGAGAATGTCAACCGCCTTGCCGTTTTCAACCGAGAAGCTGACAAGCCTCGACTCGATATCTTTCCTGCTGAGCTCCTCACCGAAGGCAGCGCCGTACCCGAGGGCTGCCGTGCAAAGCAGGACAGCCAGCCACTTCGTCATATTCTTCCCATTCACGTCTCTATTCCTCACCTGTCAGCCATGCTCAGCGTTATCACTTTTTCACCATCCGCCAGCGTGACCGTCCCGTCAGCTATTTTCGAAACCATCCAACCATCTATCTTATCGCCCGGGGCCACAACCCGGCCATTTATGACTGCCATTCTGCTGCCTCCGGACTCGGACACCGCAGAGAGCGCAAACGATGGACGTGATTCAAGCAGCGGCACGGAAGTTGAAGTGCACGCCACACCTCTGCGGGCAAACGGATTGCCGCGCCAAATGTCCTCAGCGAACTGCCCGTCAGCGGTGACTGACTCGGTGTTTGCTTGCTGCTGCAGTAGCGTGTCCGATGGCATAGGCTCTGCAACGTCCGCGTGCTGGATCTTCGCCGCTGAGAATGGGTTGTTCCAGATACCCCATACAATTGCCACAGCAAGCGTGCCAAATACTAGCGTCTTGCGCCTTCTCTCTGTCATCGGCGTTTACCACCCTCAGGCAAAACAAATGCTCTTGCTTCGACCTCGAAGTAGATATCAGGGTCAATGTGCTCATCGTAGCTGAGCACCACATTCTGAAGATCGGATATGAGCGGCTCCTGCTGCAGTGAGTCAAGAAACGCCCCGACGCTAAAGAATGATCCTCGACCTTCCACAGTTATACCTATCCGGTCGGATGCACCATTTTTCGGATCGCCGACAATGCTCTCGATAAGCCAGGAGAAGTCAAGACGTGAGCTCTGTACACTGAGACCGCAAGCTTCAGCCATATGCTCCACTCTCCTGACAATCTGATCGGCGCTATCGGGGGCGACTAGTCTGCCTTCAATGTCACCCCATCTGCCCTCCGCTCTCCGAAGCCCGTAGTATACGGAACCCGCTTCCCCAAGCTTCTGCTCTGCCGCACGAAGCTGACCTGCGATGTCGTTCCTCTCCGAACTCACCGCTGCGAAATGGGACGTCTGAGCAGCGTATACCACGACATACCAGAGTAGGGCGATAAGCAGAATCGCTACAACTGTCAGCGGCACCCTGTGCTTGATCCAAGTGTTCTTCACTTACTTACTTCCATTTCGATACGAAATTCGGTAGTTCTGCCTGTTTCGTCCTCGTTGTCACCTCTCCAGGCCAGATGGACGTTTTTGGTCCGTGGGTGCTTTGCCATGTCCGCCACATATCTGAAGAGCTCCGTTTCCCGGGTGTTGGTTGGACCTCCGACTTGTCCGGAGACAGTCACCGCTGCAGAACCGTTGGACTGATACTTGGCAGAGGCTTCCGTCAGTCGGACGCTGGTTCTCGACACCTGCGAGAGTACCTTAAACGGCGCGTCGAATCGCTGCTCCTTGCTCCCCTCAAAGCCCTGCATGCACCGTTTTACCTCAGCCGCACGCTGTTGAAGCTGGGTGAGGAATGACAGCTCGGGAGCTGCCTCGATCTTGGACAAAGCCGCACGTCTCTCGGAAATCTCATCTCGAATCGTTTTCGTCTCCACGAATTTGGCCAGGCTCAATACGATCAGCAGCACAAGCGTCCACGCCAGCGCAAAGAGTGAAAGATGAAAGCGATGGGCTTCGGCTTTCTTCTGTTTGATCGGCTCGGGAATTAGATTCAGAGTGGACTTCTTCGGCTTCCGGAGCGGCAGCGTGGAGGACCATTGACAGTAGCCGTCAGTCTCCAGAGAGATACCGGCCAATTTGCAATGCACAGCGACCCTCGAGCTCTCGCACAGGCTCACCGCCTTCGCACTCAGGCTCTCTTCAATGTGCTCCACAAGGGCGGCAGCGCGCTCACAGGGCATGCATAGGTACACTGTACTGAGTTTCCTGGCTCCGAATTGACCCTGGTAGTAATCCAGCGCATCGCGAACGATATTCTTCAACTCTGCGGCAACCACAGCCGAATTCTGATCTTCATCTTCCGAAGAGGAGGTATCGATCCCCACTATTCGCTTCAGCTCACCCACAGTTCCGCCGTCCGCCAGACTGTCAACTTGTGCCTCGCGATAGAACTCGAGATAGCCGTTGTGGAAGCAGCCGGTTTCTACTACATCCAGTTTGAGCCTTATGAGAAGGCAATCCCCCGCTGCAAAGTCTGCGTCGGTCGTACGAAGAAGGTATTCGAAAACTTGTCCACTCGATGTCACCAGGCTGATATTGTCAGCCATCTTGCCGAGCAGTCTATTAAACCATGCAGGCCAGCGTTCACCGAGAAACTCGGAGTAAATCCTGTGCTTCGGTCCGCCGGCCCATTCGAAGCTGTCTATGATCTTCCAACCGAGTAGTCCTTTCGCGATGTCAAAAGGATACACTTTCTTGGCCTGGCTGCGGACGACTGCTCCAAGTTCGGACTTCGGCACAACAGGCACGGCGAATGACCTCTGGAGCAACTCCTGGCCGCTGATAAGCATGTGGATATCGTGGTTGGCCGAGCTGCCGACAGACTCCCAGAATTGGTCGAACCACTGCGCCAGTTCTTCGAAATCGCCATAGCCGACTTCTGTTGCCCCCTTGAATACGCGCCCCTCGTGCTTCCGCGAACTCGGTGCGGCTGTCCAGAGAAGAAGTCGCTCGCCAATTTCAAACGTGAAGAGGAACGGACTTCTCAGACTGAACGGCAGTCCACTCTGTCCACCACGCGTCTGCGCAGACTTGTAGGTCTCATTCTCTTTTGTATCGGTCGGGATAATACTCACGTTCGGATCCAGAGTTGAATGTGACGATCGCTCCATTGCCAACCCTTGCTGTTACACTTTCGAAGTCAGCCTTAGTGGCCTGCCCAAAGCGCTCCTGGGAGCCGCAAGTTTACAATCGACTCGTTACCCGGCATCACTGAGACATAGGATGAAACCGTATCGGAAGTCGGACTGTATATGGCCCGAATCAGATGGATTCCGACCGGTACAGATCCACTGATCTCAAAAAGTCCCCCGGCGGACACACCGGCTGATACTTCCGTGAGGCTACCGGCTCCATCGGGGAAGCGCAAGATCACGGTCAGGTCTGGCGAGCCGCTACCTGGCGGATTCCCTGCTGCATCAGCAATTGACCCCTTGACGGAGTTGGAAGTCAGGTCGGACAATGCAGAGCAGATCTGCCTGGTAATTGTGCCTGCTCCACCGCCACTCGACTGGATAGTGGTGCCGTTATAAGTGTACAGATTACCCCAAGCATCCCGCTTGTATCCATCTGCTGCTTCGCTGAAATCATTATTAATGTAGGGTCCGCTCCAGGTGCCGAAACCACCCACGTCGGTCGTTAGGTAATCCAGATTTGGAGGAACCGTTCCGACGTCGCCGACATACCCAAAGTCAGTTCGCACTCCATTTGAAAACAAGTCGGGATTGCCGGTGATGGAGTTGGCAATCTGCTCCATTTCCAGTTTCGTGTTCTCTATCTTAGCCGAGACAAGCACCTTGTCCATGGATCGAAGCGCTACAGCCGCGACTATACCCATGATAACGATTACGGCAACCAGTTCCATCAGCGTGAAACCGGACCGATTGGCCAGTCGTATCTGAATCACGTTAGAAATTGATTGATACATCAGTCCCTGAACCTGTACTCGTGATTGTCCTGTAAGCGCTCGAGTATACGTACTCTGAACCCCAGGCATCGTAGAGATAGCTTACGCCTGCGCTGTCTATATAGGGTCCGTTCCAACCGATTCCGGTAATCATATCAAAGGTTGGCACGCTATCCGGTTTTGCTACGAGATCCTGCAATCTCGAAGGAGGATGACCAGTGTCATTCTCGTATCCGTGGCTCGCATATACGCCACCTGCGGACACCAGAGCATCGCCGACAATCGCTTTCTTCAGTTCGCTCAGCTCAGCCTTCGTAGCGTTCACCTTGGAAGTGTCAAGTAGCCGTAGAATACTCGGAACACCGACCGCAGCGACAATTCCGAGCAGTGCAACAATCAGCACCAGCTCAATCAGTGTGAAGCCCGATTTATCTCGCATTTGACCCATCTGTTCCACTATTGGGATCACCACTGGTTTTCGCCAATGATGTTCGTGTTTGGCCAGATCTGCCCGGTAGAATCGTTGTACGCCCATCCTCCGGAAGTACCGACCACCGCGCCTTTGACTCCACCGGTGACGATGCTATCCGGATTCGTGCGCTGATATGGGTTTACGGGGATGGCGTGCTCCATGACAATTCCCAGCGCTCGCAACGAGTCAATCGGTGGATAGGATGGGGTTCCTCCCTTCGCAGCCTCATTCGCAAACCAGATTGATATTGCGCTGCGAAGAGCACCGAGAGAACCTCGACAAGCAGACTCTTTGGCTTCAACGGAGATATTCTGATACCTCGGAATCGCGACTGCAGCGATGATACCGAGAACCACAATGATTATGACAAGCTCGATGAGAGTAAAACCGCTGTTGTCGCTAAACCTGATGAACTTGCGCATAAACTCTCCCGTCTTTAAGCCATTATCTTCCTTCAGATTATCGGCTTCGGGACATCGAATCTGAAGCCTCAGCCTCGAAACACGGATATCAGATTCCACATCGGCAAGAATACCGCCAATGCGAGCAGTAGTACCATGCCTGCAATCACAATGATGATTAACGGCTCCAATAGACTTGTCAGCCGGCTTGAGGTATACTGAACCTCTCGATCGAAAAATCTGCATATCTCTTTGAGCGTTAGATCGAGTGTGCCGGACTCCAAACCCACATGTATGAGGGAAATTGCCAACCTCGGAAAATGCCGCATATGATGGCGGCTCTCGGCCAGACTCCTCCCGGAACGGAGACCCTCGATCAGCCGCCCCACTTCCCTGCCAATGACTTCGTTTCCCACCGCTTGGCGCACAATGTCGAGGCTCTGGATGAGAGGTGTTCCGGACGCCGTCAATACTCCGAGAAGATGACTGAAGCGGGAGAGTGCCGTCTTGACCAGCAGATTCCCGATCACCGGTATCTTGAGAATCATGGAATCCACCACCGGCTTCATCTTTGGGTGTTTGATAAACTTGATAAATCCAATAACGGCAGCGATAATCCCCGGGAAAATGATATACCAGAATTGTCGGAACACGCGGCTGACAAAGAGCAATATCTGCGTGGGTTTCGGAAGCTCGGCGCCGTACGACGAATAGAACTGCGTGAACTTGGGAATGACAAACGTCGTGAGCACCACAAACGCGACAGCTATCGCAATCAAAACAGTGATTGGATAGCGCACAGCCTTCTTCACGTCCTCGCGGGTCACCAGTTCCTGCTCCATCGCTTCGGCCAGTTTGTCGAGGACAACGTCGAGCTTTCCGGAAGCTTCGGCCGCCTTGACGCTCGACACATAGATGTTGGTGAAAACCTTCGGGTGTTTGGCCATCGCCTCTGATAGCCCCTCGCCGCGCTGAAGGTCGTCACGTACTGTCAGCAGAATCGTCCCGAGCTTAGCATCGTGATATTGCTCGGAGACGATTTCGAGAGATCGAAGGATTGGGATTCCAGCGCGATACAGCGTCGACAGCTTGCGAGTGACGAGAATCATGTCGTCGAGTTTCGGCTTTGAGCGGCCTACTTTCGCGAGGTTCCGCAGTTGGAAGCCGTGATCGATCGAGATCTTCACCGGTATGAAGTCGAGAGACTCGAGATACGATTCTACCGCCAAGGCAGTCTCGCCGCGGATCGAACCGCTCACAAGATCACCGTTGCGGTCTCTGGCTTTATACGAGTACAGGTCCGGCATTCACCGAGCTCCTGGGCGCTTCCTCATGCCGTTGCGACACTCGAAGCACTTCTCTGTAAGTTGTCTTGCCGTCCAGCGCTTTTCTGAGGGCATCCTGGTGAAGAGTGGTCATTCCTCCGGCCACCGCCTCCGCCTTGATCTTCGCCGATGAGCTGCTTGCTACGATGAGCTCGCGAACTTTGTCTGTCACCGGCAGGAATTCGTAGGCACCCGTTCTGCCGCGGTAGCCTGTCTGGTGACAATCGTCGCAGCCGGTTCCCTGATAGAATCTAATCCCGGCATCCTCACTGATCTCAAGTTCCCCGAGCAGCGATTTTGGCACTGAGTCTTCCACCCGGCAGGTTTGGCAGACCACTCTGACCAACCTCTGGGCGAGAACTCCAAGCAAAGCTGACGCAAGCAGATAACCCTCGATCTCCATGTCGAGGAGGCGCGCCACCGCGCCCGCTGCATCGTTAGTATGAATGGTCGACAGCACAAGATGACCAGTCATTGCGGATCTGACCGCAATTGCGGCCGTCTCGCTGTCGCGTATTTCGCCGACCATAATCACGTCGGGATTCTGACGGAGTATCGACCGGAGGCAATTAGCGAATGTCAAACCGGCTTTCTCATTGGTCTGCACCTGATTGATTCCCTGCAAGTTGTATTCAACCGGATCCTCGATTGTGATGATGTTCTTCTCGACCGAGTTGATCTCATCGAGAAGCGCATACAGCGTCGAGGTCTTGCCAGAACCCGTCGGACCGGATATCAGTATCAAGCCCTCGGGCTTGTGCGCGATCTTCCGGAAATCCTCGAGGACATTGTCGTCAAACCCGAGATTCTGAAGCCCCAGCAGAAGATTCCGCCTATCCAGCAGTCTCATCACTACCTTCTCGCCGTGAATCGTTGGGAGCGTCGAAAGGCGCACGTCGACATTCTGACCACCCCAGACAAACGTGAACCTGCCATCCTGCGGCACTCTCTTCTCAGATACGTCAAGCTCTGCCATGATCTTCAGACGGGTTATCAGGGCCGATTGAATCGCCTTCGGCGGACTACCCTCCTGTCTGAGCAAGCCATTTATCCGGTATCGAACCCGGACGGTTTTCTCATCTGGTTCGATATGCACGTCAGACGCTCGGCTCTTCACAGCCTGGGCAATCAACAGATTGACATACTTGATTACCGGCGCCTCGCCCGCATGCGCCTCAGATGGCTCGACAGCGCCAATCTCCAGCAGATCGGCTTCTTTCTGTCTCGTGGCATCTTCAAGAGCCTGGTCAAGCGACTCCTTGACCGAGTAATGCTCTTCGACCGCCGTCATCACATCTGACTGCGTTGCGACAGTTCGGTTTATACGCTGCTTCGTGAGAAGGCGAATCTCGTCTATGGCAACTACATCGAGTGGGTCGACCATCGCGATGGTCAGCGTGTTGCCAATCCTGAAAACCGGCACAACCTGATGACGTTTAGCCAGCTCGAATCCGACAAGCCTGAGCAACTCCGGATCGATCACGAGATTCTGGAGAGACAGCTTCGGAACACCGACACGCTCGGAGATCGCATCAGCAAGATCGTTCTCTGTGATGTACTGCTCGTCGACCAGAACCTGACCAAGCTTCTTGCCGGTTTGTCGTTGAATGGTAAGAGCCTGATCGAGAATTTCTTGAGTGATCAGACCTTTTTCGATCAGTATATCGCCTATCTTCTTAGTCATAACCTGCTCAGAGAGGGTGCAGTACTGCCGAAGCGAAGTCAGACGCTTCGCACGATATCAGTAATCTTATCGGTTAAGTGCGCAGGTACATTATCGACAGACTGCGGTATATTGCCGACGAATAAGTCGTCTTAGTCTAACCATTTGAATGGTAATGACTAATAACGTCCCCTGTGGGTAGAAAAGGGTCAGTCTTGTAGGTGACGCGGCCTGCCGCTTGACTCTGTAGTCACGCGTGCCCTTCGCAGGCTCAGGACAAGTGCGGGGCGCGTGACCTATTAGAGAGACGTGGCACTGGTGTCCTGCCCGTGAGATAATAGCCGAGACGGCCATGCCACCGCAGCGGTATCCCGCAAAGCGAGACCGTGCCGAGAGCACAGCGGCACTGTGCTCCTACACCAAACGAAAGGAGGATTGTGGGCGGTGCATGTCCAGAGGCTGTCCCACAAGTGAGTAGGTCGGCCTCCGGAGTCACGCCCCGCGTGACGCAGAAGGCCGACACCTCCGTGTCGGGTTTCTTCTTGCGCTTTGCGCAATCCGGAACCCGACCTACTCCAATCAAGCATTTCGCACCTTATGAGACAACCTCTCCACAAGTGCCCCTCGCCCACCATCTTGACTTGCAAGGCAGATGTGGACATCTGCCACGCACGAAAACCTGTGTCGTGTTTCTCCCCGCCGAGGCGGATCGGAAGTCGACCTACTCTTTCAGACTATAGACTCTCTGCTATAGGCCTTATCCGCCCGCTACTTCTTCCCTTTCAGATACTTCTCGAACCACTTCGCGAACCACTGGAGTCTTGCCTCGCGGCGATCAGGTCGCCCGCAGCGCGAAAGACCGTGTGGTTCGTTCGGGAATCTGATCATCTCGACTTTGCGCTTCAACATTTTCAGAGCGATGTACAACTGCTCGCCCTGTTCGATCGGACAGCGAAGATCGTTTTCAGAGTGCGAAATCAAGAGCGGAGTTCGGATGTTACGCACATACTTGATCGGCGACATCTGCCACCATCGTTCGAGGTCTTTGTAGGGTGAACCTTTCAGCTCGCGAACAAGATCAAAGCCGATATCCGATGACCCATACATCGATATGAAATTCGTGACAGATCTCTGGGTGACGGCAGCCTTGAACATGCGCGTATGGCCGACGATCCAGTTTGTCATATAACCGCCGTAGCTACCGCCCGTCACGCCCATCTTTCTGGGGTTGATATACGGCTGTGATGCCATGTGACGAGCCATTGACATGCAGTCATCGTAGTCGAGAGTTCCCCACTTGCCGACGATGCA
>JAGVNY010000021.1 GCA_020053015.1 Candidatus Zixiibacteriota bacterium
ACCTGCTGGAGTTTCTGTCAGGATAATGCGATCATCAAGCCGCTCGTGAAAGGACAGCCGTATAAGATCAAAATGGAGTTCTGCAACGGATGCAAGAAATGCGCAGAAAACTGCCCTTGTGGCTATATCGAGATGCGCTGAGCTGCTTGCCAATGGAAATATGAACTTATAACGTAAACGCAATCTGGGAGGATTGAAGATGTCGCAGTTTGATGTCGGTGGATGGGCAATCGAAGTCGATGAGGACGGCTTCATTCAGGAACCCGAGAAGTGGAATGAACAGGTGGCACAGGCGCTCGCCAAGACCGAGGGTGTCGAGCTAATGTCCGAGAGACACTGGAAGCTCGTCAATTACCTCCGCGACTATTATGCAAAGTTCGGAATCGCCCCGATGATCCGTAAGCTCTGCAAAGAGACCGGCTTCTCACTCAAAGAGGTCTATGAGCTGTTCCCGTCCGGACCGGCCAAGGGCGCATGCAAAGTTGCAGGGCTCGCCAAGCCCACAGGATGCGTCTGATTTAGCTGTTGCGACGAGTCCGTTGATTCTTGCTTTGAAAGGGCCCGGCTATACTCCGGGCCTTTTCGTCTCAAGAGGCTCGCTGATCGCAATCGCACAGACCGATTGACTTTGGCCAGCCGCTTGGGTAGATTCAGGCGGTCGTAGTTATGGGACGGAAGAGTTGAGTGAAGACAAATCGCAGGCAACCGGACGGAAGTATGTCGGCATCTACTTCGAGTGCTGTCGTGTCTACACGCGCATATACAGGTCCCGGCTTGGCGATAGATATGTTGGTTACTGCCCGAAATGCGGCAGGAGAGTTAACCTGAAGATCGGATCAGATGGTACCGATGATAGGTTCTTCGTCGCGAAATGAGAAGACACAAGTCAAAGCTCGTTGTAGTCCCGCTCGGTGAGGTAGACTTCTTCCAGCTTAACAAGCTCACAGCAAACCTGTCGGCTCTGTTTTCAATTCCTTCCGATATACTTCAGGGCATGAAGCTTCCGAAGGAAGCACACAACATCATCAAGAACCAATACTTCTCGACGGTGCTTCTCCAGAAGTTGGAACTTCTGAAGGCGAGTCAACGAGAGGCGGTGCTTGGAATCCTGGAGGAGGACCTGTACAACGCCACCAACGCGTATGTGGTCGGAGATAGCGACAGGCTTGCCAACTGCAGCGTTATCTCGTACTACCGCATCCGGCAGGAATTCTATGGTTTGCCTGAAGATGAACGGCTGGTCTTCAAGCGCATTCTGAAGGAATCCGCGAAGCACGTGGGACGGATACTCGGGCTGAGTCTTTGCCGCAATCCGCGTTGCGTAATGTACTACTCGGACGAGATGTTTGATATCGATCAGAAAGGCGAGAAACTCTGCGACATCTGCCAGCGAACGTATTACCGAATCCGGTAATCACACCTTTGATGCGACTGGCGACTTGCTTGCTGCATATTCGCCGTACTTCCTGTCTTCTTTCTGAATGTGCGTCTTCAGCCATCCCCACAGGAAATTGAGCACTTCGTTCACTTGCAGAGTTTCGCCTGCCTTGACGCTGCTCTCGAAGGCCTGCACCTTCTTTACAAACGCCTCATGCGAGAGTTTCTGAGCCTGCAAGTCCGGATAACCGGTCTTTTGCATGAACTGCTCTTCCGCTCCAAAGTGCGTATTCGTGTACTTTACGAGTGATGCAAGGGTCTGGCCGACTACGTCTTTTCCCTTCCCGCTCTTCATGGCATTGTGCAACTGATTGAGCAATTCAACCAGTTGCTTGTGCTGTCGATCCATCTCGTCGACTCTTACACTAAGTTCCGAAGACCATTCGATGAATGGCATAGCTGTCCTTCCTCTCACGAAGTGAGTGATTACAAGCGGCCGCCACGCGTTTGACCCGGTTCCAAACGCGATCGGCGGGCTGTCATTCAGATTATCGACTTGCCGTTGCCAATCCTTGTGCTCGACAAGGGGTATTCTCGTAATTTACAGGGACTTATAGTGTTACTGTGGGAACTTTGCCCGCGACCATATTACTGCTCTGAACCATCAGAATGCCCAATTCAGCGAGAAAGTACCAAACCAATTCCGAGGGAGCCCTGGTTCGAGGTAGATTGGTTCGCCCGTCGCGCTGTTCTTGTCTGGGTTAATGTATGCTGACTCAGCATACTGCGAATCGGTGAGGTTGTTGACGCCGACTACCGCCCGCAGGTGAAGCTGGTTGCCAAGTATCCGGAGTTGCTCGAATCCAGCCGAGGCATTGATCACGTCGTAGGGATCCACCTCGACCCTGTTGGCATCGTCGGCGAAGTACGTTCCGACTCCGTTAATGGATAGTTCAGCGAATGGCTGGGTCGGCAGTGACGGGCTGTACCGAAGGCTGGCGTTGTAGATTAGTCCGGGAGCGCCTGCCATGCGATTGTCGCTGTAGTCCGCGATGCTCCCCGGATTCGAGTAGTGAACGGAATCTACGGTGTATTGTTCATAAGTGTTTCGAGCCAGAGTAACCGCTGAACGCAATGAGAGACCATAGTCCAGCCGGGCAGACAATCCAACTTCAAAGCCGATGCGCCGCGTCTTGCCAGCCGGTAGATAGAATCTCCCGCCGCGATAAGGCACGAGATCGTTCTTCACATTGATCAGGTAGGTTGCTATATCGAATACAACGTCTCTGACAAATGATTCGTCGCCCAAGACGATTGAGCCTTTCGTACCGAGCTCAATGGTCGTCGAGCTAATCGGGTCGAGCAGTGGGTTTATCGCCGTGACTGTGTCCTCGCCGAATGTCGACGGCGGATCGGTTTCATTGCCTGCGGGAGCCTCGAATCCCCCGCCAAGAGCTACATAGATGCTCCACTCCTGCGTCACCAGGCAGCTCATGCCCAGCTTGGGTGTAACTTGGTCGAATGCTTTGCTCGAGTTCAGGTTTGAGCTGATGAAATCGTCGTAGTTGTAAGTGAGTCGGTCGTATCGCAAGCCTGCGGTCACAGTGTAGCGGGAGTCGATTGACATTTCGTTCTGTACGAACATACCCGAGCTGTACGCTCCTTCCCGTTTATTGGTTTTCAGCGTCTCTCCACGCTGACCGTTTTCCAGACCGTAGAACAGAATCGCCCCATCCTGGTATGCCTGATCTATGCCTGCCATCGTCCGGTTCCAGATCGACGAGCCGGCTTGCCAGGAATGACTATAGGATGCGGAGCCTCCAAGGTGATAGCGCGTGAAATCACGGAAAGTGTTTCGCTCAGATCGCTGAAGAAACTTGGGGTTGATATAGAACATGCAGGAGATTTCACCCGGCTCGCTTATCTTGTGATTCAGTCGGACGCCGAGTCGCCCGAGCCGGTTGAATCGTCGCTCGTCGCGCTGAACGTATGTCGGTTTGTAACTGGTCGTATCGTCCTGTGCCTGCTTCGGGTTCGCGTCAAATTGAGTTTGTGTGAGAGGTCCCGGAATGTGGAAGAGACTGCTGGTGACAGATCCGCTCATTTCAAGAATCGTGCTCGGCCCCAAAGGTGACAAAAGCGAGATGTTTGCCCATGACCTACTGCTCGCGGAATGCTCCCGCCAACCATCAAACGACGTGTTGGTGAACGCAAGAAGTAGCCTCGCAGGACCGGTGAACCATCCTGTCTGCGCAACATCTTTGCGATACCCGAAGCTGCCGAATGTTGTCTGCGTAGAGGCGAACGGCTGCTCAAACGAGAGATTCGATCTCAGATTCACCACACCTCCAGCGGCATTTCCCCAGACCGCCGACGAGTTGGATCGCACGATTTCAACCTCTCGAGCGGATGCGAATTCGACAAGATCGAATGAAGTTCGTCCGTCCGGCTCTGTTTCAGGGAATCCGTCCAGCATCACGCGGACACCTCTCGATGTGCCGGAATTCGACCGCTCACCGGCGCCACGAGCTCCGTAACCGCGGATTACGAGCCGAACGTCCTGATTGCCATATCTCGATTGCGCGAGAACCCCCGGCACAGCAGCGAGGAATTCATCGAAGCCTACACCTCTGCTCGGCTGCAGAGCCGGAAGCGAGATGGCGCTCACCGCGATCGGTAAGCTTAGCCATGAACCGGTCATTCTCGAAGCAGTGACCCTGACCGTCGCGGCCTGATAGTAAGATGTGTCTGGTAGAGACGAGCCCTCTGCATTTGCAGCAACGCAGAGCAGAAGGCTGACAAAAGCGGAAGTTGCGATTCGCATAACGCGAACTCCTGTGACGACTACGCATTTAGATGTCTCAGGTGAAGATAACGTGAATGTCCGCAGATACAAGTTGATTTAGCAGGCGCTCACTCGCGAGACGTTACGTGAATAGTATTCCTTCCGCATTTGAATTCGTGCCATCGGAATTGGTCTCTGGGGCAAGACCCGAGTAGGCTCGCTCCTAGCTGGATTGCGACGTATCCTTGCTACACCGAGTGGGAGTGTTGAAGAAAACAGAACAGCGAAACAAGTTGCGATGGGTCATGCGATCCGCTGTAGCGGGGCGTGTGACCCGTCGCTCTCGCAAGTCGTTGCGGGCAGGTCACAACCTCGACTGTGTCGAGTTCAAGACCTGCCCGAACATTAAGGCCTTCGATTGAAAGCAAGTAATACACCCCGGCTCTTTCAATACTCCCGAGTACGCGAAGGCAGGATTGCTGCGCTATCCGCAGTGTCGGATGCCTTCGGGTTGCTGCCTTCAGATTGCAGAACAGCAGGAAGCCGAAGTCTTGGGCAAAAAGAAGAGCGCCCCATCCAGTGGAGCGCTTCTTCACGCTTGCTAAGGTATGGTCGTCAGCCGGAATTACTTCATCAGTACCATCTTCTTGATGTCGTTGAAGTCGCCCGACTTGATGCGGTAGAAGTAGACACCACTCGCCACTTCACCGCCGCCGTTGTCACGGCCGTCCCAGTAAGCCGAATAGTTGCCGGCATCCTTGAATTCATTGACCAGGCTGCGTACTTCCTGACCAAGAACGTTATAGATGCTCAGGTTAACCTGCCCAGCCGTCTTGACGGAAAACGCGATCGTGGTCGCCGGGTTGAACGGGTTCGGGTAGTTCTGACCGAGACTGTAAGTGGTCGGCACTACTCCCGCGGATCCCGACGGGTTCTTTGTCAGGGAAATCGTGTTTCCTTCAAGCTGGGGATCGACGTTTTCGACAACCGGTTTACCGGTTTCCAGGTTGTTGTAAACGAGCGACAGCTTGTGACCTGGGCTCTTGCAGATAAACGGATTGATCTCGAACTGCACGAGAGTGACGTCATCGCGCCTGAAGTTCAACTCCGCAATCGTGCCGTTACCCGGCTTCAGCGCTTCCTTGTGGCCGTAGACCATCGAGATTAGCCCGATGACCACCTTGTTGTTCTCTGCGTCGATATTGGCTATCTTCGCGTCGAAATAGTCCACTCTGGTATCATCAAAAGAGACACTTGTAAGTGTCACGCCTTTCGACCATTCGAGCGGGATGTCCATCGCGACGAGATTCTCGTCGTGCACTACTGAAATCGGGACTGTAAATTCGTTGTCCGAAGTCCATTTCGGCTCCCCGAATTTTAATACATCCCGATTGCCCATGTCAGCCGCGCTGACCAGTGCCGGAGCCACCAGAAGTATGGCTGCCATAGCAATTGCGCTGACGCTTCTCATTAGGCAATCACCTCCTCAGGGATTGTGGGTTTGGGTTCAAGTATTAAGCCAAGTACTTGATTCCTATTGTCAGTGACACTCACATACCGCTGGCTTACCCGGTAAGTGAAGAATACGGCGAAGGGGATTTTAGAACCTTATCTCTACCCAGAGTATAGTCCCGGGTCTCACCGTTGTCAAGGCTTTTCGCTCCACCTCCATGTGATTTGAAGACCGAAAGACACGCGGCGTTCAAACTGAGGCTCACTCACAGAAGAGCCGCATGCCCATTTCATCACTGATACAAATGTCAATACGCTTGAGTTCCATTCAACTGTTGGTTTTTTTGCAGTCCAGGTCACAATTATAGACGTCGAGTCTCTTGAGAAGCAGTCAGATCATTTGTCTGATCTTCAGCGCAGAAGTTGCGTTTGGCTGGAGACGCATGATCCGGTGTTCGTGCGTGGCGGACGTCTCGTCTGCCACGAGCGCCAGTTGGCGCACGAGGACGTACACCAACCACAGAAAGACTGGCTACCCGCTTTCGCGGGTATGACTACGCTGGGTGTTTGCAAAGGAGGAGTGACGTAGGGCGGTACCCGTAGTCCCGAGCCTGTCGAGGGACGGAGCGGTCCCGCCTACTGACCGTGGCTATTCTTCCTGCAGAGGCTTGGCGTTCCTTAGCTGCCTGATTGCATCTTCCAGAATTCTTGCGTCTCGCTCCGCTCCGATCTCTCTGAATATCCGAAGCGCCTGCTCCAAGCATGTCAATCCGCTCTGCAAGTCACCTTTTTGAATTCGCAGCATGCCAAGCCCTATGAGTGTTCTCGCTTCGCTTTCCTTGTTCCCGATCTCCCTGTCAATCTTCAAAGCAGCCTGATGATGCTCCTCTGCCTTCTTTAGATCGCCTCTGGTTTGATACACGAGTCCAAGGTTGCCCAACTGATTCGCTTCGCCTTGCTTGTTCCTGATCTCCCTGTCAATCTTCAAAGCAGCCTGATGATGCTCCTCTGCCTTGTCCAGATCGCCTCTGGTTTGATACACAAGGCCAAGGTTGCCCAAATCACTCGCTTCGCTTTCCTTGTTCCCGATCTCCCTGTGAATCTTCAAAGCAGCCTGATGATGCTCCTCTGCCTTCTCCAGATCGCCTCTGGTTTGGTATACCAAGCCGAGGTTGCCCAAAGTAACCGCTTCGCCTTGCTTGTTCCTGATCTCCCTGTCAATCTTCAAAGCAGCCTGAAGATGCTCCTCTGCCTTGTCCAGATCGCCTCTGGTTTGATACACAAGGCCAAGGTTGCCCAAATCACTCGCTTCGCCTTGCTTGTTCCTGATCTCCCTGTCAATCTTCAAAGCAGCCTGATGATGCTCCTCTGCCTTCTCCAGATCGCCTCTGGTTTGATACACAAGGCCAAGGTTGCCCAACTGATTCGCTTCGCTTTCCTTGTTCCCGATCTCCCTGTCAATCTTCAAAGCAGCCTGATGATGCTCCTCTGCCTTCTCCAGATCGCCTCTGGTTCGATACACGAGTCCAAGGTTGCCCAAAGCGTTGGCTTCGCCGATCGTGTCCCCGAATCCTCGTGCAAGCATTCGGGATTCGTCAAAACTCTGCGCGGCAGAATCGAGCTTTCCGGGAGTGTAGTAGCACAGCCCGATCAGATTGTATAGAGCCACCAATTGGCTCGCCTTGGCCTCCTTCATGGAGTTTCGAAACTCGTTGATGGCCTCGTCCCACTTGTACTGTGCCATGAATTCCAGGCCTCTGGCAAACGGATCGAAGACCGCTGGCGGAGCTGAAGGGAGACCGTCCGTGTATATTTCATGTCCGGATCTCTGCGATAGGCTATCAACAATTGCTTTGATGTCGTCTTCAGATATCCTCGACGGTCTTGGATAGAGCCAGAGGAACACCGTCACCAGGATCGGGACTGAGAAGACGAGAATGCCCTTAGTAGTCTTGCCGATCTTGGGAAAACGGCTCCGTTTCCCTCTGTCTCCGGAAGAGGGTTTCCTGCGTCCTGCTTTCGGTATGCGAGTACGTATGGGCTTCCCGAGTGGTCGGACAACGGCGCTCAGGAACCACCTTATACAGCCGAATGCTGATCCGAGAATCCCCATGCTGCAACCTCGCAGAGCTGTTGTTCGCTATTGCCAATTGCTCTATACTAACAGTAGCGCGTTCTGCTCGCAAGCATAATTCACAGGCTGACGCCACTCCCTTCCCGCCCCAAGGGTCAGGGAACCAATGCGAAACTGGATACCCGCTCTCGGGACTGTTGAAAAACCCTATTTTCACACATTCTGATGTTAGCAAACGAGGCGCTCCTTCCTGAACCGGGTATTTGGAGCAGTCGACGCGAGAAGGT
>JAGVNY010000201.1 GCA_020053015.1 Candidatus Zixiibacteriota bacterium
AAGGCGTATGGCATTGTTACCGGCAAGTGCCCTGAACCGCATCTCGCGATTATTCTGACTTATCCTGCTGAAGTCGCAAGAGATCGATCTGTCGGCGTCCTGCCAAAACCTATGCGAACTGCAGCGCCATCGGACAAAGTGGTTATCGGTGCGTGCGGCGCCGGTTCGTTCGCGACCGGAGTGGTGTTCCCTGTGATTAGATCCAGTGGGAAGTATGACCTCCGATGGCTGTCTTCGGCAAACGGCGTTAAGGCCGTTTCGGTCGCCCGGCAATTCGGGTTTCAAAATGCAACGACTTCTCTTGACGAAATGCTGGCGGACGCCCAAGTCGGAGCAGTTTTCGTTCTCACTCCGCACAATTTCCACTGTCAACAGGTAGTGCGTGCGCTGCAATCGGGCAAGTGGGTCTTCGTAGAAAAACCGCTCGCCACGACAGAAGAGGAGCTATTACAGATAATAGAAGCAAAGAAGCTCAACTCAGCTCAGCTTATGGTCGGATTCAATCGGCGACATTCACCTGCCGCGTCGATCGTCAGGAATGAGCTTGCCAAGAATTCGATGCCCGCGCTCTATAATTATCGTGTTAATGCGGGTTTCGTACCTAAAGGCAATTCCCTGCATGACGATAGAATCGGTAAGGGAAGAATTATAGGAGAAGCTTGCCACTTCATAGATCTCATTTCGTTTCTCGCGAGATCGGTGCCAACAGACATCATGACTTACTCTGCCGACATGGGAGACAGTCAATACTTGAACTCAGATAACGTGCACATATCTTTCAAGCTGGCCGACGGTTCAGCGGCAGCGATTACATACGCGGCTGTCGGCGGATCAGGCATGCCGAAAGAACGGCTCGAGGTGTTCTCTGCCGGAACAAGCTATGTGATTGACGATTTCAAAACGGTGCAGAAGTTCGCCAACGGAAAGGTGACAGCGCTATACCGCGGTTCACAGGACAAGGGTCACAAGGCGGAATTCGAGCGGTTCGCGACGAGCTTCCTCGCCGGAGAAGATTTCACAGAGGATTTCGAAAACGCGGTCTCGGTAACCAGAGCAACATTCGCAGCAGTTAAGTCATTATCTACCGGCGTACCGCAGAAAGTCGGATAGTGCGCTCAACGTGAGTCTGGATACCAGCTCGCTATCGAAACAGCGGAACACGAAACAAGATGAAATCGACACCCGAATTGAACGAGAAGCGCTCGATACTATATATGTCGCACTACTTCCCTCCGGAAGTCAATGCCCCCGCGATCCGAGTGTCCGAGCTGACAAGAAGCTGGGTGGCAGCAGGACATGAAGTCACAGTACTAACCGGATTCCCGAATCATCCGACGGGTGTTATTCCTCAGGAATATCGCGGGAAGCTGCTCATGACAGAGGAGCTTGATGGTGTCAACGTCATCAGAACCTACATGTATGCAGCAAGAAACGAAGGCATACTCAAGCGAATCTTGAACTATCTATCATTTATGTTCTCCTCGCTGCTCCTGGGGCTTCCGAAACTCGGGAAGGTCGACGTCGTAATCGGCACCTCACCACAGATATTTGTGGCGGTCGCGGCTTACATCATCGCCATTGTGAAGCGGGCACCGTTCGTGTTTGAAGTACGGGACGTTTGGCCGGAGGAAATAGTGGCGGTTGGCGCTATTCGTAACAAGATGATCATCAGACTTCTCGAGGCCATGGAGATGTTCCTCTACCGTCGGGCGACTCTGATCGTGGCGGTCGCGAAGGGTACGGTCGAAATCCTCACGAGCCGAGGCGTGCCGCGCTATAAGATCGTCCTGATGCCGAACGGGGTCAACATAGAGGATTTCACTGCGGAATTGGATACGGGCGCCGTGCGGAGAAGACATGATCTCAACGGCGAATTCGTCGTGTCGTACATCGGCACCCATGGCATGGCGCACAGGCTTCAGACGGTGCTGTCGGCCGCTCAAAGGCTCCGGGGAGAAAAGGACATCCGGTTTCTGATGGTCGGAGATGGAGCCGAAAAGGCCGATCTTGAGAGACTCGCGCATGATCTCGGGCTTGACAACATCACTTTCTTGCCGCAGATGCCTCACGCTGAGGCCGTGAAATACTATCGGATCTCTGACGTCTGTCTCGTACCTCTTCGCAGAGCCAAGTTGTTCACGAGGAACATACCGTCGAAGATATATGAGATAATGGCGTCAGCTCGTCCCGTTCTTGTCGGAGCCGAGGGAGAGTCGCGCGAGCTCGTGACCGGCGCAAACGCCGGTCTGTGGTACGAGCCCGAAGATGCAGACAGCCTTCTTGAGCAGGTGCTCACTCTCTACAAGGACAGAAAACTCACCGACAGACTCGGACAGAACGGTTTTGCGTACGCGTCAGCTAACTGCCGACGTGACCGCATCGCTTCGGCATACCTAAGCAAGCTTATCGAATTGAGGGGTTGTTGAATGCTTAGAGACAGAATCCTGACACTTCGCAGAATGCACCTGGCCAGTGACCTTCTGCTCACTATAGTTGCCTTCATTATCGCCAGCGCTTCCGAATCGGTTGTGCATTTCGGTCTCCCGTTCAGAATACTCCCGGGCTTCCTTTCTGCAGCCAATCTACTTGTTCTATGCGCGATTTGGGGAGCGCTGATCTACCGCGAGAAAGCCTCCTACATCTATCGCACTAAGCCGTTCAGGCAGATCATGAAGGAAGTGCTGTATGTGGTGGTCGTGGGCACGGTTCTGTTCACCTTTTGGCTGTTTGCCACTAAGTACGAAGTATACGATCGCTCGTTCTTTGCACTGTTCATGGCAATCGATGCGGTGATGCTGTATGGACTGCGAGTCTTCGTGCTGTTCATGCTGCACTACCTTCGCTCCAAAGGATACAACAACCAGAACGTGATCATCGTCGGCACTGGAGACAGCGCCAAGAGAGCTGTCGACGACCTGAAAGCACATCCGGAATGGGGATTTCGCGTTATTGGACTCCTCGACTGGGAGGACAAGACGTCCCTCTGGAGATATAGAGACATTCCCCTGATCGGATCGCTTTCACAGCTGCCTGACATCATGCAGAACGGCCACGTTGATTACGTCATCTTCGCCGTCGGACACGAACATCTGGACAAAGTCGATCCCTCGTTCGCCGTATGTGAGGAAATGGGCGTGCAGGCCTGTCTCATAGCCGACTTCTTCTCGACCAACAAAGCGCGCAAGGAGATTACGGAATTTCTCGGCAGACCTGCTGTGATCTACAGCACAACGACCGACCGAAAGGTGCAAATAGTAGCCAAAAGTCTCTTGGACAGGGTGGGCGCCGCACTTGGGCTGGTTCTCGCTTCGCCCCTGATGATCGCAGTCGCTATTGTCATCAGACTGACATCTCGCGGACCGGTGCTCTTCAGACAGGAACGATGTGGGCTGAACGGAAGACGTTTCACTGTGCTCAAGTTCCGCACTATGGTCCAGAACGCGGAAGAACTCAAAGCTTCCCTGATACCTCTCAACGAGATGGACGGAGCTGCGTTCAAGATTAAGGATGACCCGAGGATCACGAGAATCGGTAAGCTGCTGCGCAAGTCGTCAATTGACGAACTGCCGCAGCTGATCAACGTGGCCAAAGGACAGATGTCACTGGTCGGCCCGCGACCGCCCGTGCCGGATGAGGTTCAGCAGTACGACAGGTGGCAACGGCGCAAGCTCTCCATGAAACCGGGGCTCACGGGTCTCTGGCAAGTTGGAGGTCGAAACAACGTCTCATTCGACGAATGGATGAAGATGGATCTCAAATATATCGACAACTGGTCTCTCTGGTTGGATACAAAGATTCTCCTCAAAACCATCCCGACGGTTATCAACGCCACAGGCAAATAGCGCAGCGGTCGATGCCGAGAACATCGCACTCAAATGAAAAGGTCGGGAGCTTGCCGCTCTCGACCTCTTGATATCAGGACTCCGTTGTCGTGTCCATTAACGCTGCGGTCTCAGCACTCCGCGCACGGGACCGGACCTCCTCCGAAGATATACTGAATCAGGTAGACTATATCGTCGATGTCGATGTCGCCAGAGCAATTGGCGTCGCCTGAAGCCTCCGGAACCGGCGCCGGCCCTGATGCGAAGACATAGCCAATCAAGTAGACCACGTCATCGATATCAACATCTCCCGACGCATTTGCATCACCGCATACCCACCCGGCGACGATCGAGATCGGAAGCTGCTGCTGCGCTGTTGCACCGGCCTGATCTGTTACTTTCGCCGTGAAATTGACGATAGCAGGCTGAGTCGGCGTGCCGGAAACAAGTCCGGTCGAGGAGAGCGTCAGTCCTGATCCAGATAGAGTGGTGTCGACGTCAGTCCATGTCTTCGTTCCGGTGCCGCCAGCAGATTCAAGTTGTACTGAATACGACACACCTGTTGTACCGTCCGGCATCGAAGACGTTGTGATCTGGGGAGCAGCATTAACGGTGATCGTGAGCGGTTGAGCATCAGTCGCGCCCACTTGATCCTGGACTCTTGCAGTGAAACCGATTTGTCCCGAATTGATCGGCGTACCGGAGAGAAGGCCGCCGGATGTTAGACTCAGACCGGTTCCAGTCAGATCGTTATTCAGATCGCTCCATGTCTTGGTGCCTGTACCCCCAACCACTTGAAGCTGCTGAGAATAGGGTCTTCCGGCAGTCCAGTCTGGGAGGGTCAGCGTTGTAATATTGGGCGCCGCGGCGACCATGAAAGAGAGAAGCTGGTTGTCGGAGGAGCCTCCCTGATCCTCAACATGGGCTGTAAAGCTGACCAAGCCGGCAGCAGGAGTGCCCGATAGGAGTCCGGATCCGGACAAGGTTAACCCGGTACCGGTGAGGTTGTTGTAGAGATCGCTCCATGTCTTCGTGCCGTATCCTCCCGTAGCAACCAATTGCTGTGAATACGGTATCCCGGCTGTCCAGCCCGGCAACGATGTTGTCGTGATGTTCAGCACTGCCGACGATTGCGGCAAAACAATGTAATCCACCCACGCGCAATCGCTTCCGCCAACTTCAGATCCGTCTTTGCTGTAAGTCCACTTGAACGTGTGTGATCCGGCAGTCACGGGATAGCTGCCCTGTATCCAACCTACCGATCCAGACCAAGAGCCCTTCGATACCCCATCTATGTAAAAGACCAAGTAGTCATAACCTGATTCCGATGATACCTTGTAGAAGAACGTGACATTGCCGGCACTGATGACGTTTAGTGTCATCTGCATTGTCGACGATTGGCTATTGCCGATCGTGCCGGACTTGGCGGAATATGCACCCTCGTATACCCCGGACGTCACCAGCGTCCACGGCTGGTTGCCTGCCATCTGCCACGGATACTTGGCGAACCCTCCCGTTTCAAAATCTTCCACCTGACGACCGACTGTAATTGCAAATGTCACTGTGTCTTCGTAACCACCATCGGCAGCAATTACCAGGTTGAAGTTGGCCTCGTGATAGAGAGGACATGAAGGTGACACAGTGAGTTGGTATGCAGAATTCGAAGTGCCCTGTCCGCCGAGCTCGAGGATGATCGGGAACGTGGAGTTATCCTGCGTGATGGTGACATATGAATCATCCGTTTCGAGCGTGCCTGAAACGCCGGTTGCATCACCACCACCGCTGTTGATCAGCGTGATGTACATTGATGCAGCATCGCCGGGCTGAATGTCGCCGGCGTTCTGGCTCTGGAAGTCGAGAACCGGCTCTTCGGATAGCGGCTCAAGCTCCACATCGACGCGCGTCGTACCACCATCCGTTGCGACGATGTTGTTTATCGTCTGCGACACATATCCCAGGGCGGAGAATCGGAGGTTCCAAATGCCTGCGTCAATCATTCTGTGGTAGTCTCCAACAGCGGGATCGGTGAAAACCTGTGCCGAATCGACATCGTGGTTAAGTACAGTCACCATTGCTGCAACGGGCAGGTCCGTAACTGCGTCGGTCACGATTCCACGGATACCGTACTCAGCGTTCTCAAGCCACTGAAGAAGTGAGCGTTTGTTGTACTGCCAGTAGGATGGAAGGCTGCTCCCTGACGGCAGCTTGGTGCTTGATATTTCGATCGTGACTTCCCTGCCGCCCCGGAAATAGGTCATATAGTCCTGTCTGCCGCCGTCAACTTCGTACCAATCCCAGCCGTCTGTGATACCATTATTGAGATCAGTCATATATCCGCTTGGCCCGTACACGTGGACCGTGTCGGCGTACGCGCGGCTGATATCGATCCACCAGGAGTCATCGGCATGCCGCGTCGACCAGGTGTCCCATGGATAATTGACCACTTCGGCTCCGCCGTGGAAATTGGCAGATATGACGAAATTGTGCGCAATTGCAAAATTCATCATCGCAACAGTCTCAACTTGCCATGCGTAGCCGTCGGGGTGCTGGCCATCTTGCGGATCGGGGAAATTACGGTTCAGATCCACGCTGTTTGCGTTGTATCGCCAAGCTCCACTCACCGTGTTGTCGCCACCGTGATACGTGCCGTCAGGGTTGTGATTGGGATTGATCCAGATCTCCATATTGTCGACCATATCGGTAATCCTCGTGTCACTCCCATAGCTGACAAGCAGCGAATCGATCAGCCGCAACATCAGCACGTAGCCAGTTGTCTCGTCGCCGTGCATAGTACTCAAATAGAGCGCCTCCGGCTCATCCTCTTCGATGCCGACGTTGTCGGATATCTTGGCGACCAGAAGCGCCCGGCCCTGCACTGTCGTGCCGATCGTCTGTACGTCGCACAGACCGGGGTAATTCGTCTCGAACTGGTTCATCATTGCGACATACTGACTGTAGGTCGGATAGACATCCCACGCCTGGATGTCGGCCTTGTCTGTCGCCATCTCAGGCACAACGAGAGAACTTGGATTTGGGAGAACCTCGTACGCGTACCCCAATTCCCGGAATCTCGCAAGTTCTTCGTCGTTGGCGTACGCGAACACCTGGCCATCTTTGACCTGATCGATAGAGACTATCTTCGTAAGCTTGCTCAATTCCTCACGCGAAGTGATCTTGAACGTGAAATATGTCTCACCGGCTTCGGCTGCTGAAGTCGCGACGAAGGCTGCGAGCAGCAATCCGAGCAAGAGCGCACGTGTACTCATTGTCCACCTTCCGATGCTGTTGTTCATATCATGAAACGGTGTTACTCGATGTGACTCCTGCCTACTTGCATGACGCACACGGAGAGGGTCCTCCCGTGAATACGTACATCACAAGATAGACTATATCGTCGATATCTACATTTCCAGAGCAGTTGACGTCGCTACCTTCGAGTGGCTCCGGAACCGGCCCGCCACCAAAGACATAGTCGATAAGATAGACGATGTCATCGATGTCAATCCCGCTGGCCCGATTAGCATCTCCACATACATAAGACGTAATCGAGAACGTCATTGTGTCTGTACTACAATAATCAGCCACAACCACCGTTAGAACATCTGTTGAGAAAGCCTGCGGAACGGTACCGACGACGGTGTCCCCCTCAACCGTGCACCATGAAGGGATCTGCGGGTAATCAATCGTATGGTCTGCATCATCCGGATCGGTGATCTGCGGATAGAAGGTAAATGACAATCCGTTGTGCATGAGAACATCATCCTGCTGGATAACGCTCGGAGCGACGTTGCTCAAATCGATTTCGATTGTCACGACAAGCGTATCGGCGAGCAACCCGTCATCAGCGACCACAACGAAAGAAGTATCGGAAAGATCGCACTCAGCAGTACCGCTGAGACTAACGCCGTCAATCGCGCACCACGAGGGGGCGTGAGTAATAGTCAGAATCAGGCCAGATCCATCGCAATCCGCATCACTTGCGGTCGCGGTGTAGACAAGACCTTCGCCGGGAGTGACAGTAACGTGCGCTGCAGATGTCACGGCCGGGCGGTCGTTGGAAAACTGCGGGTTGCAGCAGTCGTTTTCATAGTCTCCCGGACATTCATCACAGACGTCGCCGGAGCCGTCGCCGTCGGAATCGGCCTGTGTCGGATTCGAGAAGGTCGGGCAGTTGTCGAGCTGACAGGTGCTTGCAGGGTAGTCCGGATTACCGAACCCATCACCGTCGGTGTCGGTGCAGTTGTCGCACGCATCACCGATTCCGTCAGCGTCAGCATCAGCTTGGGTCGGATTAGCTGTCGTTGGGCAATTGTCGAGTTGACACGTGCTCGCAGGATAGCCCGGATTGCCAAAGCCATCACCATCGGTATCAGTGCAATTGTCGCAAACATCACCGATTCCGTCGGCGTCTGCGTCCACCTGAGTCGGATTCGCTGTCGTGGGGCAATTATCGAGCTGGCAGGTGCTCGCCGGATAGCCCGGATTACCGAAGCCGTCACCATCGGTGTCGGTGCAATTGTCGCATGCATCACCGATTCCGTCGGCGTCTGCGTCCGCTTGAGTCGGATTCGCTGTCGTGGGACAATTGTCGAGCTGGCACGTACTCGCAGGATAGCCCGGGTTGCCAAAGCCGTCACCATCGGTGTCGGTGCAATTGTCGCAAACATCACCTATTCCATCGCCATCGGCATCGACTTGAGTTGGGTTCGAAACAGTCGGGCAGTTATCAAGCTGGCATGTGCTTGCCGGATATCCCGGATTGCCAAAGCCGTCGCCATCAGTGTCCGTGCAGTTATCGCAAGCATTTCCGATTCCATCGCCGTCGGCATCCGCCTGCGTCGGATTGGACACGGTCGGACAGTTATCAAGCTGACATGTGTTCGCGGGATAACCGGGGTTTCCGTAACCATCGCCATCAGTGTCCGTGCAAGCGTCGCAGATGTCCCCTATGTCATCACCATCAGCATCTTCCTGAGAAGGGTTCTGAATTGCAGGGCAGTTGTCGTATGCATCCAGAATCCCGTCTCCATCGGAATCAGTCTGGCTGACACATTCGACCATAGTAGCTACGACATGATCCACTCCCGCCTCTACTATACTCTGCGCATCAGCATCGTTGGCGGTGAATCGAATCTTCATGCTCGAGCTGAAAGTCAGTCCGGCTGCCACAAGTTGATCCCGGGAGAGCTCCGCGTGATGCCATGTGAGGCCGCCGTGGGTCGTATGCCGGGCGATCTCTGTCCAGGTCCCCGATCCCCCATTGCTGTTCATCTCCACGAGGAGCATGTCGACAGCGCCGGACGTAACGGTTAGATAGAGATAGTATTCGTATTCTATCGTTCCGCCATCGGTGAAGTCGAATGACGGCGATGTAAGCCGAACAGAGCCATTGTCCACATCGGTGTTACCGGTCGTGTTCTGAGTCAGGAAGCACTTGCCGCTCCCGTCTGCGTCCGCAGCAGGGTCGTATTCCCAGCTCGGATCGTTGACCGGTACCCCGCGCTGCCACTGCCCGCTTGTCGCTCCGATCACTTCGGTGGTCCAGCCAAGATCACTCTCAAAGTTGTCGTTGATGGGCGTTGTGACGCCGGTCGCAGGATAAGCGCTGTAGACTGTGGTTGGAGCAGACGCTGGATCAGTCTTCGTTCCAGTCGAAGACTCATCCGCCGAAACATAGAATCTGATCGAAGAACCGCAGTCAACGCCGGGCAATGTGGCCTGATACGTATTGGCAGGGCCTTCAGTCATCGACACAGTCACGAAACTCCCGCCGTCGATCGAGTAATGAAGCTCCCCTGTCCCGGACACGGGCGTGCCGCCAACAGCGCCTGCGACAATCACCGTAAATGTCGTATCTCTGGCAGGTTCCAGGATCGAAGGTACACCGTCGGGGTATGTAAACGAAAGCGATGGAGACGGTACAGATACTCCGACCGCCAGCCATGCGTTCCTCACTTGCTGAGTCCAGGCTGAGTTCAGATCGTCTGAAGCTGCTATTGTCCCAAGCGCAGCGTCGTGATAGTCGGACGTCGAAGTCCAATAGTAAGCGTTTGCCCTATATGCAATCTTGATGGCGTTGTTCGGTCCTATTCCGACCACGGTTTGGTCGTGGTGAGTGCCACCGGCAGAAAGCAAATAGTACCACTTATTCCCCACTCCGCTGTTCGTGTGAACACCGCAGTAGTCGTTTAACCAACTCGGGGTACAGTTATCGACATCCACCCAATACGGGTCGGATGTCCCGTAGTAGTCAGGATCACCGTAAGCGTGTGGGTCGGCTGCTGAACGGAACGGGATGTTCGACGTCTGGCCGTTCTCGCCCATCAGGTAGTCGCCCGGATCGTCTGAGATGAATTCGAAGGCAATTCCGGCCATGTCAGAATACGATTCATTCAGAGCGCCCGGCTCTGATTCATAGACCAGATTCGACAAGTTCTCCGTGACGGCATGCCCCCACTCATGTGCGATAACATCCGGACAGCCCGCAAGTGATCTCCAACCGGACGAATAACTCCAGATCACGATGCGGCTACCGTCCCAGTAAGCGTTGTTGTTTCCTTCAGCAGAGTAGTTGACGACCGTCAGCATGTTTGCGCCGGCATCGTCATAGCCATTGCGCCCGAGCGAATCAAGCATCCAGTCGTAGACTCCCGCTGTATAGTAGTGGCCATCCACCGCAGGAGCCTGAGAGGAGCTGTTCCACACATTGTCGGCATCCGAGGCGACGGTCCCCGGAAGCGAAGTGGTCGCAGTATTTGTCTGAAGGTAGCGACCGGCGGGCATCTGACCGTCGTGACCATGTGGATTGTGAGCCAACTGACGGGTATAGTCGATCATCCTGTAAGTGCTGCCATTGTAGTCGGTGTCGAGATGGGTTCTTGACCGTCCCATAACTCCGACTCCAGTGCCGATGTCGTCGGCATTCATGATCCTGTTGGCCCTGTATATAACTTCGCCACTTCTCGCATCAACGAAGTACTCCCAGCGTCCCATCGGCGAATCTGACAGGATGAAAAATCTCCAGCAGAGATAGTCCGTCTTGACTTCTTCCCCTCCTGCATTCCACGGGAGAATGATGAGCTCCGTTTCGCCGGCAGCTCCGTCACCGAAGAAAGACCTAAGGTCTGTTCTGGCGATTTCGATCGCTGAGACGGACGAAATACTTGGTGTAACGTCGGTTTGTATCCCCGGGATGTAGTTGCCGTTCAGCGCAGACATCACACCATCCGGACGGAAATGCGACACGAGCTCCCCGCCAATGACGCGGACTCCGTTGTGGAACTGCTGCATCCTAATATGGGTCATCCCGAGCTCATCTTGACCGGTTCGGAAGAGGCGGAGTTCAGACGACGGCTGGCTAATTCTGAAGTCCGCTTTGTTGTTTTCGAGGAACCCGATAGTCGTCTCGAATTCACCGCCTCTTGGCGTCGGCGAACTCAGTTCTCCCCTAACAAATGA